>NZ_CP051240.1:1523794-1828553 GCF_017794965.1 Alcanivorax sp. | reverse complement strand
CTATGCCATCGGGCACGTATGGCGCGGTACAACAGACGATGATAATGACCCCAATACTCCGCGCACTGACCAGGGCTACACAGAATCGCCCGGACATTTGCGGACAGTGCAGCGATGGACAAAAACCCTGAATGATGCCGACCCTACTTTTGGTGTCAGCTATACCAGTGCATTGTCAGGTGATTTCCGCTTTTCTGTCAGACAAATCAACGCCAGTGATGATCAGCTTCATTATGTTCCCCGGTTCCACCGAACGGAAGGGCTCTACTTCCGTAATGTGGATGCCTATATACCCGGCACCTGGCATTACCAGGCAATTACGTTCAGTGGGACTTCAGATTACAGTGTCGCGGCGGATGGCTCCATCAACAAAGAGCCCGAGCCCATTCAAAACGGTAATTTTACCATCGAAATGACCCGGATCCCCAACATCGCCAACGTGTACTCGTATCAGTACTGCGGAAGCACTAATGGTAGTTGCGAACTCAATGATAACGGGGATGGCTTCCTGAAGCAGGTCAACCGTAACACCCACGGCTATGTTCGTTGGGGTAACTGGTGCGCGGATGCTGATTGCGACGACACCATTGACCCTTACGATGCTGCCTACTTGGGAACAGGTGAATATGATTTGCCGACCAACACCATCAGTACGGGTTGGTCGCCTTCCAATCCGGGTAATACCGGGAATGGTATTTATTTTATTGGTTCCAATCCGCAAGGGGCGCAGACGCAGAACGCCGTTGTCAATCTGGGGATCTCACGCCTTGAAGGCATGCAAATCCAGCACATGAAGATTACTTCACTTGGAGCTGGCTCATGAACAAGTATCTGCTTTGCATGATGGCTAGCGCACTTCCGGTTAACAGTGCAGTGGCTCTTGAAGCGCTGAACGACAAGGAGATGGGCCAGGTATCCGGCCGTGAAGGCATTATGGTCTCACTGGATTATTACTATAACTCGGTGAAAACCGATCAGCCCTTCAATCCGGCTTCTCCTGCAACTACAGGCGCGGGCCATGGCTTGGCAAGCTGTACTGATGGCGGTGCGCTTGCTGACACCGATTGCCGTCTTTCATGGCAGCTTGCCAATCGTGGTGGGGCGGCAAGTAACCCTAACGCCGCAGGGTCCTGGGTCGATGCGGATGGCAACACTCATGCCGGTGAATGGCTTGTCTGGAAGGGCGGATGGGCGTCGTTATCGGTGAACAATCTGCTGCTGGATGGTTCATTCCTGGGCGAGGGCAGCCGGCAGGCTGGATCTTCAAGTGGATTGGCTATTCAGATGATAGATGGCTCTGGCTCAGCACTGGGTACTCCAGTGGAGGGACTTACCGAGGCAGCCTATGAAAGCTGGTTTGCTTTCAACACCATCAACCCAACAGAGCCCGGTAAGGACAAAGGGAGTTTTGTTGATCCGGACGGTAACTGTCTTCTCGAAGAGTGTACCGTCGCTTATCTCAAGAAAATGCCAGCACTGCGTACTCGGTATCCCGGTACATCGGGTGGGTATGTGGATGCGGACAAGGCCAGTGTAGGCTACAACGACGCACGCTTTGGCCTTCATGTTTCAGGGTTGTCTGCTGAGTATGACACGGGTGGCCAGCCAGGCTGGCTGCTGAATAATGGCGGTGCTTTCACAAGCCTGACCATCGCAGACAACAACGGCCATCAGGCGGGTATTGCCTTTGGTGGTGACTTTTATCTTTACGGGTTTTAAGGCATGAGAATTCTAATAACAGCGCTGTTGAAAATGCTTCAGTTAGCACGGCTGCTATTCAATAAAGCCGTGGTCATGTTGGCAATTTCCCTGATGCTGGCTCAGCACGCCTGGGCCATGGTGGAGATGAAAGATGAACAGCTGGCCAATGTCACCGGCCAGGCCTTGATGCAGATGAACAAGATTGTCGGTGATGTCGCCAACGGCAATGATGGCTTCACCTTTTATACCGCTGGCCTCGATGTGATGCTGGACCTCAACCTGAACATTGAAAAGCTGCAATTGGGTTGTGGCGGGGTGAACGGCGTAGGGTGTGACCTTGATATCGATCATTTCTCACTGGGCTGCATCACCAATGGAGCGGGAAATTGTATCTCTCTGTCGCCTGCGGCCGGGAGCAACCAGAAGCCCGGTGCGGTGAATGAAGGGCCGCAAAGTGCCATGAAAGATTTCTCTATCCAACGGCCCTTTTTTCAGTTCGCAATCAAGAACGATCAAAGCAAAACAATGCGTGAAGTGGTTGGGATTCGTCTGGGAGGGGAGAAGGTGAGCGGCCCCCTAAGCTTTGGGTCTTTGAATTCGTTTAGTGGCCGTATGAGTGGTCAGCTCAATTTGGCAATGCGTGGTGGCAATGACGTGGCGGTTACCTGTCAGTATGCGGACAGGCCTTGCGTTGCACCTGGGGCCAATACAAGCGGTATGTACAATCAAGGGGCGAGCAGCTGGGGTTCACCTGGCGCTGATTGCGGTTTTTTGGGTTGTAACCGAGCGGGACTTCCCGTCGCTCCGGGTGGATACCTGAACTTGGGGGACGATATGATTTTGGATATAGGTATCGCCTCCATCCGTTTCCAGGAGGCCTTGGTCGATTATCAGGATGTCGTTCGCAATGGTAATGCGGTTGAGTTGTCAGGCAATAGAGAGAGCCAGGCACTTGTATCTGGCATTAACCTTGGCGGCGTGATTAACTCAATCGTCTATGGCAATAATGACGGTTCTGAGTCTGTAGGGAGTAACCCCCTCGTGTTAGCCGATAGCGATGCGGGCGGGCTGGTAGGTCTTTTAGGGAATGCATTGTTACCTTTATTGCGAGGCGGTATTGCGGATCAGATCAAGCGCCAGCTTGCTCAGGGTCTGCGCATTTATAATGATGATGCGGCGATAAACCAAGCCACAATTAATTCTAAAGGCGATGGGGCAATCCACGCTGACCTGAACAGCTATCAGTTACCATATAACGTGTCCAATGTGCATCAGGTTGATGTTACTTCAGACGACTTTGGCTTGTCTTTCCAGAAGGAAGCTGTGCGTTACCCAGGGTACACGACAGCAATGTTAACTGGTTGGAGTATGTATTCGCCAGATGCATTCACTCTCAGTATAGACCAGCCAACAACGGAACTCATGGCTAATATTCTTGGTAGCTCCGCTGCACGGGAAGGTAATATTACGGGCCTGGAAGCCCCCTACCGAAACTGCTGGGGCAGCAGTCGTTTCTGCTGAGGTAATCCTATGCCAAGCTTGATGTTAAATAAAAAAAATACAGCCCCACTGGCTAAAAAGCTTCGTGCTATCGTGTATCTCGCCTGTTTGCCTGCCTCGCCATTGTGGGCCCTGCAGCCCATGAACGATGCTGCCTTGTCCGGCGTTTCCGGTCAGGATGGTCTGACGCTAAATATTTCAGCCCCGCAAATCACTGCCCAATCCATGGCCTGGGATGTGGATCCTGACGGTTTCGACGTTGATGGCTCTGGTGGAATCAATACTGCAGAAGAGGGGTTTGCGTCGACTCTGCAGTTTGATGGCGTTTCTGCCCGGAGTGTTGATGCGTCCGGCGCTGTTGTCGGGGCTGCACCAGTACAAATTTTACAGACCCTTGATGTCGGCGCGGAAGATGTATCCGGACTGCCCTTGCTTAACTATCACATCGCAACCAATCGTGTGCGTCTGCAAAGCGACAACCAGCGTATTACCTCTCAGCCTGCCGTGGAAGACCGCTCCTTCGGTAAATGGGCGCTGGATGCCCCCTTGTCCATGACCATCCGTAATCACGGTTTATTCAGCACCACCTATGACAAAGCCTATGTGCGTGGTGAGGTAGGCCGTAGTAATCCGGAGACGGGCGAAGTCTTGGAGTATGCCAACCTGTTTTACCGTCAGGCCTGGCATGCGCACTCGTATATGACGATGCATAACTTTTATGCCAAGTGGGAAATGCCCAGCGGTACCCTGGGTATTAACGATGAAGGCATTCTCTGGAAAACCGGTTACGCAGGGGACTGGGACAACCCTGCGAATGACAGTGGCAGAACGATATCTGAATCGGATTTGATTAATATCGCCTTTGATTTCGAATATCTATACAAATTCCCTGTGCATTATAGCGGGGGAGCCGGCGAAGATTTTGTTGTCACATCCAATGATCGTGGCTTGATGCACTTTGGGTGGCTGGGAAGCCTCAGGGATGTTGAGCTGAAATGGCGGCCCGGTGGAACCTGGTACGGTTTGACTGCTGGTCCTGGGAGCATTGGCGATATCTATGATGTCAGCAATAAATCGGGTGGTTTGAATCTCAGTGCGACATGGGATTATGTCACTCAATCGCAGGCAATTAATGACTTGGCAGACGCCAGTAAAGAGTTTCGCTGGCAGCTGGGGGAAACTTCGGATGTGTGCCCTGGCGGCATTTGTGCTCCCGGGCAGGATGCGTCCCGCGTCAATTTCGAACTCCGTGACTGGGTAATTTGGGGCAAACGCACCAGTGAGGACAACCTCAATGGCTCCTATGACTATGGCAATGGCCTGCATACCAAACCCGCGGCTTCCCATTTCCCGTTGATTGCCATTGATGTCATCAATGGTGCGGGGCAAGGGGCGGCGGGGCTATGTTGGGGTTTTGCTTACAACGGCCCTTCGGCAACCTGCTCAGCTAACAATAGCCAGTTTATCAATGTGCAGCCTGGAAACATTGGATCGTCTTATCCTGCTGAGCTTCGGCACGCTGATGATGCGGGCGGTTTGGCGATTCATATCCGCGATGGCCAACTTCAGACGTATTCCAGAAGTATTCGCTTGCTTGAGCGTAATGCTTCAATGCAGACCCCGGATCTTGACGGCAACGGTTCGCCAGGCAGAGATTTTAACTGGGGCTTGATCTATGCGCTGGCTAATGTCGATGGCAGTTTCTATCTGTATCCGGGCGGGAACTCTGGTGATACTGCTGGGGGTAGCAGGAATTACGGGGTGATCGCTGATATTACGCTGATGTCGCAGACCTTTGATGAAACTAACCCGCTTCAACAGGGTTTTAACTGGGATCACGGTACCCACTTGCTTATCGCCGACACCGATATGGACGGTGACGACATCACTGGCGAAACCCGTGACAGCCTGGGTATTGGCTTTGCCAGCTCCAGCTTTCTGCTGGCAGCGAATGACACGCGTATCATGCTAAAAAATCACTGGAACGCCTCGGATTATTATGAGGGGGGTATAGATTTAACCTCGCCAGTGGCTCGGTTCCATTACAAGGCCACCTTCGGGGGGGGCGTGCTCCCCGACAATGGTGGCTCTTATGGCGTCGGTCCGAGCATCGTGAAAGGTGCCTTCCTCGACGTGAATCTCGAAGGGGCTGCCAATATTCGTTTTTCGCCATCTAACCCGGCAGATACATGGGATGCCTCGGGTCAATACACGGGCATCTATAACACCTCACGCAACTATCTCGGGTACAGCGCTGCGCTACGTTTGGGGACCTTGCCAAACAATGCTGAAGGCATTGGTGGCAATGCCAGCAGTGGCCAGTACGGCACCTATCTGTCACTTGCTGAGCCGAGCCGAAAGGAAGTGGCATGGCGGTTTGCCAATGTGAATGGAGATATTGCGTTCACTAATGGCATGATTGATGTTCGCGGCACCAATGAAGATGCAGATTTGAAACCCAAGATGGTGCTTGCCAATAATATGCTAATTGGCTACGCCGCTGCGGGTAGAACCACGGATGGGTTTGGGGATATGACGATTCCGGCCACTCATTCCTACTCCGGGCCTACTGGTCGTGAGCTAACGACCAATATGATGCTCGGTGATCAGACACTTGGTACAGCGGTTATTCCTTCTGCTCAAGTGTATTCCTCTATTACGCTGACACCTCAGTAATATCTGCATATTAACTGGGCCGCCCAGCTCTCCTCTGGGCGGCCCATTCGCTTGCAAGCAAGCTCCCACAAAAATCGGCCATTTGGTGGAAACATCAACAACAGCAACAACAGCAGCAACAACAGCAGCAACAACAACAGACAACAACAGAACAGACAACAACAGGACAGACAACAACAGGACACCCAAACATTGGCAGATATCCTGCAACATTAGTCAGCCTTGGATGACAGAGGGCTGCCCGTAAGGACAGTATAATGAGGTCATGGATATGCAAGGAGGCAACCATGACCCGAGCCCGATACCAGCAAGTATCCCTATCTGAGACACCGTTTTATCACTGTATCTGCCGCTGCGTGCGCAGGGCCTTTCTGTGTGGCCGTGATCATTATTCCGGTCAGGACTATGAACATCGTCGTCAATGGGTGGTAGAACGCCTGGCGACGCTGGTGGATGTCTTTGCCATTGATCTGTGCGCGTATGCGGTGATGTCCAATCACTACCATGTGGTGCTGAGAGTGGATCGGTCTCGGGCCGAAAGTTGGACGCAGCGGGAGGTGGCGGAACACTGGATGCGGCTGTTCTCCGGGCCGTTATTGGTGCAGCGCTGGTTTCGTGATGAAACGGGTGAGGCAGAAACCCTGAAGGCGCTGGATATTGTGGAAGAATGGCGTTCCCGTTTGTATGACCTGGGCTGGTTCATGCGCTGCCTGAATGAGCACTTGGCCCGCAAGGCCAACGAGGAAGACGGCTGCAAGGGCCGTTTCTGGGAGGGGCGATACAAAAGTCAGGCGCTACTGGATGAAAAGGCCTTGCTCAGTTGTATGGCCTATGTGGACCTGAACCCGGTGCGAGCTGGCATGGCAGCCACCCCGGAAACCTCTGATTACACCTCTGTTCAGCAGCGCAGCTGCGCTGTCCAGAATAAATCCTCTGCTGAGAAAGTCCCAACGCTTCTGCCATTAGTGGATGCGGGACATATCGAAAGCGATACTAACTCGACGATTTGCCGTATGCGGTTGATTGATTATCTGGAGCTGGTGGGCGCCACAGGTAGAGCTTTGCGTTCGGACAAGCGTGGCGCAATAGATGGTTCTGCGGCGGACATCCTTGATCGCCTGGGGCTGGACCAAAAGGTCTGGCTGCAGCACATGGCACCCAGAAAGCAGCGCGCCCCTCTGGCGGTCGGTTCTTTGGCGAAGGTCAGAGCCTTTGCCGAGGCAACAGGGCGGCGCTGGATCGCCGGTCAAAGAGCGGCTTGTGTTTTGGGTTGAGATGATCGATTACCAGGAATCCGGGTTGTATCGCGTGGCGCTACACGATACAGTTGTTCTATGGTTGCCAAGGAGTGGGCAGCATGATCAAGAGCTTTCGGCATAAAGGCCTGAGACGGTTTTATGAGAAGGGCACCACAAGAGGCATCCAGGCTAGCCATGCACCGAAGCTCCGCCGACAATTGGCTCGCTTGGAAGTGGCTGCCAGTCCCTTGGATATGGGTATCCCGGGCTGGGATTTACACGCGTTGCAAGGCTCGCTCGAGAATCATTGGTCGGTGAAGGTGAGCGGCAATTGGCGGCTTACCTTTACCTTTGAGGACGGCGATGCCGTGCTGGTGGATTATCAGGACTATCATTAAGGTGAAAGCCGAGGAGATCACCATGGTAATGTTCAATCCCCCGCACCCAGGGGAAACACTGCGAGAGGATGTCTTGCCTGAGCTGGGGTTGACCGTGACGCAGGCGGCTATCCAGCTTGGTGTGTCACGGATTACGTTGAGTCGGGTGTTGCATGGCCATGCTGCGGTGTCCGTGGATCTGGCTCGGCGGCTGGAAAAGTGGTTGGGGGGGGCTGCGAATGGTCCCAGTGCGGATAGCTGGTTGCGCCAGCAGTTGGAATATGACTTGTGGCAGGCCAGACAAACGCCGGAGCCCAGCGTCCAGCCAGCGGTGATGGCGTAGCGCGTGCAAGCAAGGCCTAATCTAGGACACCCAGAATCTCCCTCGTTTGACCCTGTAGGAGGCTGCTTGCAGGCGAACCGCCTTTGACCATTCGCTTGCAATCATGCTCCTACAACAGGGAGGCGAATCCGGGAAGTGGGGACACCAACATACCGGGGCCGGTCTCCCATTTCCCAATTATTGATCTACTGTGTGGGTGGCTTGCAAACGAAGCTTTTCCCAACCTCGCCCCAAAAACCTTCGCGTGCAAGCACGCTCCCACAAAAAATCACCCATTCTTCTCATCCTGAGCGATGGTTCCACTGCAACACCCAAGGGAAGTGTCTGCATCCCCAATCCACGGTGATCTAAACGGCCGGAGCTATCGAAATACGCCCATACGCAGCCCAAACGGTTTTAATAACTTCTCAGCTGTGGCGAGAGTTGGGTTGGCCTGCTGGTTTTCGATGCTATGGATCACCCGCACCGATACACCGGTCAGTCTGCTCATTTCTTCTAATGTGAGTAGCAGCTCTTTTCTGGTTCGGGCGATGACTTCGGCCAGCGGCAGGCCGGGGTGTTCGGCAATGAATTGATAGAGTGACTCTCTGCGGGCTATTTGCTCTTGGGGGGATAGCTCTGTGTGGCGTTTATCCATGATTTATAGCTCTCTGAGGGTGTTCAGGACGCCTTGTGTCAGCCGCTCGGTGCGAGCGATAAGGTTGGTGGGCAGGCCTAGCCTGTACATTTCTTCAACAAGCGTGGTTAGTGGTGCCACCAGTTCCTTGATGCTGTGTGCAAGGCTGGAAGCGGTGAGGCCGCTGGCCTGGGCTGCCTGAGCGATGACGCTGCCCCATTCTGGTTGGCCATTGTCATCCTGCTCCCAGCGGGTAGTTCGGGCTATTCCCTCTGGGTAAAGGTACATGGGGGCGAAGTCGTACAATGGTGTGAGGGCAATGCGGTTATCTGAGGTGCGGGTGATCGCCGTGTTTCGGGCGTGGTTGTCCTTGTTGCCAAGGATAATATTGGCGATGTCTCGTTTCAGATACTCAGCAATTTCCTTTTCTGGCTCGGTGCAGACCGCTGCCAGTGCCTTGCAGACTTCGTTATGGGTCATGCGTAGCCCAAAGCCGGCCTTCTGGCAGAGTGATGCAACACTTTCCTGGGCGAGGCGAATGACCTTGCCGTCGGTGCTTTGGCGATCAAAGCGAGGAATGAACAGGGCGCCATTGTGCGTTTCCAGCTGGCCATGAACGCGCAAGCCCAGATGTTCCGCCAGCGTCATGTAGTGGCTCTCACATTCCAGAATCAGTTTCAGATCGCTTTGGTGGTGACGCTCAAATTTGACCAGCCAGTGTTTGCTGGCTCGCTCATCGGGCAGGGTGTGGTCCAGGTAGAGCAAGCCATCATCCGCTTCTGTCAGCAGGATTTTGGGCCATTCCCCCTGAACACCGGATGAGCCAGCCACGAACAGGCCGTGCCCGGCCAGGTATTCAATAAAGTCTTCGTGGCGATTGGCCACATCTTGATAACGAAAGCCGGTTGTTGGCGTGTTGATGTTGTCGAGGTATTCCGCCGCTTCCTTGATTCTGAGGTTGCCGATGGGGTTTCCGGCACCCGCTAGAAGTAGTGGCCAGTCAGCAGAGAAAGTGGCGGTTTCTGGTAAGCCTAGTTGGCGGAGCAATTCCTGCCGACCAAACCCCTGGGGTAGCATGTCCAGCAAGAACGGCGGCCAGCTATCGTGTATGAGGAGGTCCATGCTCACCGGCCAGCAGACGGTGCAGGCGTGAGCGTCCCGACGCCCTTGAAACCCAAGGACGTGGTCGAGTGTATAGCCCGAGTGGGTGGCGGCCTTCCAACCCTGCTGATCATCGCCAGTCAGTGTGACCGTGGCGGCGTCGCGCCATTGGTTGGCGATGAATAGCTGAATGGTACAATAATTGATCATTTATGCACCATAATACAAAAGTCACGGGCTTGGTAGGCATTATTTTTGCTTTATAGGTAAAAAGTGTGGCTGTTGGTGTGGGTCAAAAGCGAATTAGACAATGAAGCGCCAGCCACATGATTTGTTGTGCAACTTTGCTTGTGAACGAATGCGGCGCAAGGGAGGGGCGATGATGTTCTAATATGCCGTGGTTATGGTCTATTGTGTGAGCGTGCTTGCACGCGAAGCCGTAATTCTGATGTGCCTCATTCGCGTGCAAGCACGCTCACACAGAGATCTTGGGCTAAAGTATGGTTGCCCCGGGGCCTGGTCTCCCATTTCCCATTTGAAGATGGATCGACTAGGCCTGACACCCGGTTTGCAGGGGCCATGATTGCACTGCAAAAGGGGGGAGTCCCAATGGCAATCCCTGTGAACCATCGCTCCGCAGAAGCCGGTTTATTGAAGCCGCCGCTTCAACCCCTTCATCGCCAACACCCGGGTACTGATCTCCTCAATCGACAGCTCGGTCGCATCCAGGTATGGAATATTGTGCTTGTTGTACATGGCCTCCAGGGCCCGCAGCTCCATGTCGCACTGGCGCAGTGAGGCATAGCGGCTGTTGGCCTTGCGTTCGCTGCGGATGGCGCTGAGGCGTTCGGCGTTGATGGTGAGGCCGAACAGTTTGCTCTTGTGCTCCTGCAACGCCTTGGGCAGGCGAAGATCGTCGAAATCATCTTCTGTGAGCGGGTAGTTGGCGGCAAAAAGGCCGAATTGCAGGGCCAGGTAAAGGCTGGTGGGCGTTTTTCCGGAGCGGGATACGCCGATCATGATGATATCGGCCTGGTCATAATGGCGGGTGCGTGCGCCATCATCGTTATCCAGCGCAAAGTGGACGGCGTTGATGCGAATCCGGTAGGACTCGGCATCGCGAATGGCGTGACTCTGGTTGATCTTGTGGCTGGAGCGCATGCCCAGTTCTGCTTCCAGCGGGTTCAGGAAGGCGCCGAACAGGTCCAGCACCATGCCTTTGCAGCCGTGCAGAATCTCGCGGTGTTCGCTGTTGACCAGGGTTGAGAACACAATGGGCTTGGCGCCATCCTGGTCGAAGGCCTTGTTGATCTTCTCTACGGCTTCCCGGGTTTGCTGATCTGACTGCACGAAGGGCAGGGTGACTTGCAGGAAATCGATACCGCCAAACTGGCTGAGCATGCTGTGGCCCAGGGTTTCTGCGGTGATGCCGGTACCGTCGGAAAGATAGAAGGCTGTTCGGGTCATGATGGGTTCGCTGTGGTCTGTCTTTTATGGCGACTTGGCCTTGGGATGGCGTGACATTGACCCACGAGTTTCAGGCGAATCGCTTGCAGGCAAGCTCCCACAGGGGCATTGGTCAGGCCAGGTGCGAGGCTAAGTCGTTGTTTTGTCATGGCAGTCTAGTGTCTCCGCACGACGTATGCCACCGAAATGACGGTCATTTTGAGGAAATTGGCCGTTGTCCTGGCGGGGGGATGGCTTTACACTCCGCGACCTTCCGTAACCTGACTATTATCCTTGTAAATTCAATGGGATAGGGCGTTTAAAGTGACTGGCCAGTATGAAAGGGCCATTGCTGGCCGAAAGTCGGGTGCATTTTCGCGTGAAGGGCAGGCAAAGCGTGACGGTTTTGAGTAGAATGTCGGCTCGATTTGATCCGGCAACGCCGGTCATTGCCGTGTAGCAAGCCCGAATAAGGCGCTGAACGCCTTGGGCAGTGCGGATTCGGCAGCTTCCGCGCCATCAGGATTTACCCGGTATAACGTATTTAAGGAGACGACCTTGGCGGAATATGTAGTCTGGTTTCAGGATCTGGGGAAGGACGACGTAGAGCACGTTGGCGGCAAGAATGCCTCCCTGGGCGAAATGATCAGCAATCTGTCGGCAGCGGGTGTCTCCGTTCCCGGCGGCTTCGCGACCACTGCTGAAGCCTTCCGTGAGTTCCTCGAGCACAACAACCTGACACAGCGTATCAACGACGCGTTGACCGCGCTGGATGTCGAGGACGTGAATGCCCTGGCCAAGACCGGTGAGGAAATTCGCCAGTGGGTCATCGATGCACCGTTCCAGCCTGCGCTGGAAGAGGCGATCCGTGAGGCCTACGTGCAGATCGGCGAAGGCAATGCCGACCTGCCGGTGGCGGTACGTTCCTCTGCGACCGCAGAAGATCTGCCGGATGCTTCCTTTGCTGGCCAGCAGGAAACCTTCCTGAACATCCGTGGTATCGATAGCGTAATGATCGCCGTCAAAGAGGTGTTCGCCTCCCTGTTCAATGACCGTGCCATCAGCTACCGGGTACACCAGGGCTTTGACCACAAGCTGGTTGCTCTGTCTGCGGGTATTCAGCGCATGGTTCGCTCTGAAACCGGTGCCGCCGGCGTGATGTTCTCCATGGATACCGAATCCGGCTTCCGTGATGTGGTCTTCATTACCGCGTCCTACGGTCTGGGTGAAATGGTGGTTCAGGGTGCGGTTAACCCGGACGAATTCTATGTTCACAAGAACACTCTGGTGAACAACAAGCCTGCCGTGCTGCGTCGCAACCTGGGCAGCAAGATGCAGAAGATGATCTACGGCGCGGAAGCCACTGCCGGCAAGTCTGTGGAGATCGTTGATGTGGATCGTGATGATCGCATGACCTTCTGCCTCACTGACGAGCAGGTAGAGAACCTGGCTCGTCAGGCCATCGAGATTGAGAAGCACTATGGCATGCCCATGGATATCGAGTGGGCGCTGGACGGTGACGATGGCAAGTTGTACATCGTACAGGCCCGTCCGGAAACCGTGAAAAGTCGTTCCGATGCCAACGTGATGGAGCGTTACCTGCTCAAGCAAACCGGCAAGGTGCTGGTGGAAGGTCGCTCTATCGGTCAGCGTATCGGTGCCGGTGTGGTCCGTGTCGTGCACAGCATCAAGGAAATGGACAAGGTCCAGCCTGGTGATGTGTTGGTTACCGACATGACCGACCCGGATTGGGAGCCGGTCATGAAGCGTGCGGCTGCCATCGTCACCAACCGCGGTGGTCGTACCTGTCACGCTGCGATTATCGCCCGCGAGCTGGGTGTGCCTGCGATTGTGGGTTGTGGCGATGCCACCGATGTCCTCAAGGACGGTATGGAAGTGACCGCGTCCTGTGCGGAAGGTGACACCGGCAACATCTATGAAGGCAAGCTGGACTTTGATGTACAGCGCAACTCCATCGAGTCCATGCCCAAACTGCCGTTCAAGATCATGATGAACGTGGGCAACCCGGACCGGGCCTTCGATTTCGCTGGCCTGCCGAACCAGGGTGTGGGCCTGGCGCGTCTTGAGTTCATCATCAACCGCATGATCGGTGTGCATCCGAAGGCGCTGTTGAACTACGACACCATGCCCCAGGACATCAAGCAGAACATCGACAAGCGTGTCGCTGGCTACGGCGATCCGGTGGACTTCTATGTAGAGAAGTTGGTGGAGGGGGTCTCTACCCTGGCCGCCGCGTTCTACCCGGAGAAGGTCATCGTTCGTTTGTCCGACTTCAAGTCCAACGAATATGCCAACCTGATCGGTGGCAAGCACTACGAGCCGGAAGAAGAAAACCCCATGCTGGGCTTCCGCGGTGCCAGCCGCTACATCAGCGAAAACTTCCGCGACTGCTTTGAGCTGGAATGTCGCGCCATGAAGAAAGTGCGCGACGAGATGGGCTTCACCAACGTGGAACTGATGGTGCCCTTCGTGCGTACCGTTGGCGAAGCAGAGCAGGTGATTGAGCTCCTCGGCAAGAACGGCCTGAAGCGTGGCGAGAACGAACTGCGTGTGATCATGATGTGTGAGCTGCCCACCAACGCCCTGTTGGCGGACGAGTTCCTGGAGAACTTTGACGGCTTCTCTATCGGTTCCAACGATCTGACCCAGCTGACCCTGGGCCTGGACCGTGACTCCGGTATCGTGAGCCACCTGTTCGATGAGCGTGACCCGGCGGTGAAGAAGCTGCTGAAGATGGCCATCGATGCCTGTAATGCGCAGGGCAAGTACATCGGTATCTGTGGTCAGGGCCCCTCTGATCACCCGGATCTGGCCAAGTGGCTCATGGAGCAGGGTATTTCCTCTGTGTCCCTGAACCCGGACTCGGTGCTCGATACCTGGTTCTACCTGGCGGAAAAGCACGGCGAATAACCTAGGGAGCCTTTGAACAACTCCTTGCGTACTCAGCGTGGTCTGGAGCGTACAGCTGTTGTGTCTTGTCTCGATGGTCAGGGTGGTTCCCTTTCCGAGAGACAAGGCGCAGCAGATGTGCGCTCCAGGCCGCGCCCTCCGGGTCTTTCATGCTGGCCCGCACTCGTTGTTGCGCTTTTTTGATGGATGGACATACACCTTCAAAAGCGCGCCTAGATTGCAAACCAGCCTGAAAGACTGAGCATGCAAGGAGTTATTCAGAGGCTCCCTGGCTTGACCCGTCCAGTGCTTCATCGCACAGTAAAAAGCCCGCATAAGCGGGCTTTTTACGTTGTGGCAGGATGCTGTAGGAGCTCTCTGTGCCCTTCAGGGTATGCCTGCAAGCGATCTTAAAGGGTAATGGGATAGTGGGGAGTCACGAGAAGCGAGTTTCGCCCCCTGGAAGGGAGCTCCTACAGCACGGGTCTGACGTTGTTGCGGGGCGGACTTGCCAGTAAGCGAATGGCGCGGGGCTGCAAATCGACTCGAAGCTAATTCCATTTACGGGAGGGTGTGCATGTTTCATCGTCTGGTAAGAACCATGGATCTGTATGACGGTTTGCGCATGCCGGTGCGGTTAGGGCGTGAGGAGCTATTGCTGATTCACGAAGACGGCCAGACCTGGCTGGTACAGCGCCGTTGCCCCCATGCGGACTTCCCCCTTGATCGTTGCACGGTCACCGGCAGCCAGCTGCGCTGCCCAGGCCACGGCATGGAATTCTCCCTGCGAACAGGGCAGTGCATGACCGCCAATTACCGGCTTGAGCAGTATCGGATTGATTATGATGGGCCCTGGTTGGGGGTGGAAGCCTAGGAACGAGTTTAAAGTTGAAAGTTCAAAGTTGAAACGCGTGAAAGGCTTGCAGCGTTTCATGTTTAGGTGCCTCGCGGTTGAAATCCAAAAATCGCGGGCACGGGACAGCAGAGCACGAGTAGTTTGGCCGCGCTTTTAAACTTTGAACTTTCAACTTTAAACTGGGTTTACCGAGCCGCGACGACTTCTTCTTCACCCATGCCTTTCGAGAAGTGGCCGGCATAGCGTTGCTTCAGCTGCTTCACCTTGCGGACATAGGCCTGGGTTTCCTTGAACGGTGGGATGCCGCCGTAGCGCCGTACGTTGCCTTCGCCGGCGTTGTAGGCGGCCAGAATATTATCCAGTTCGCTGAATTTGCCTTTCAGATAGGCGAGAAAGCGCGTGCCGCCGAGGATATTCTGGCGAGCGTCAAAGGGGTTGCTGACTTCCAGGTAGTTGGCGGTTTCCGGCATCAGCTGCATCAGGCCCTGGGCGCCCACCCGGGAGACGGCCTGGGGATCAAACAGGGATTCTGCATGAATAACAGCCTTGACCAATGCCGGCTCAACATCGAACCGGGTGGCCGCGAGGGAGATCAGGCTGTCGTAACGGTCCCGCTCGGTGGCGGTGAGGGCGCGAGGAGTGTAGCTCCAGCCCTTGCGAACGGACAACAGGGTATGACCACTGCCTACCCGCTCCTGGGGTTGGTCAGTGAACAGGATGGTGCCGTCAGCTGCACGATATTTGTAGATATCGCTGGCGTAGACAGTGCCTGCCAGACTGGACAGACAGAGAGTGCCGCTGACACACAATGCCAGCATAGCGCCTTTTCTCATTATTCCCGTACCCGGTTTTTTTCGGCCGAAGCCTTTCGTTATATTTCGCCCGTGACAAGCGGACGAGCCCCCTTATTGTGGTCTTCCTGATATTGATGGCCCAGTCTTGCCCGATAGAATGGCAAGATAGCTGACTCAACGTTCATGAAGACGGCCTACCATCATACAACCCTGGTGCTCAGGGCCCAATACCGGTGATCATTTTTTCACCACTGTGATCTCACAAGGAGCGTGTATGTTTCCGGAACAACTGCAACCCTGGCTGGCAGGAATCATCGCCTGGCTGGCGCTGGGATTTCTGGTGTTGGTGTTGGTGCTCAGCCTGATTGCTCTGGGGTTATGGGTGCAGGACCGGTACTTTCAGAAGACCCATGCGATCAGGCGTAACTTCCCGCTGGTGGGGCGTTTTCGCTATTTCTTCGAGCATATGGGGGAATTCTTCCGCCAGTATTTCTTTGCCATGGACCGTGAGGAGCTACCGTTCAACCGGGCTCAACGGAGCTGGGTATACCGGGCCGCAAAGAATCTCAGCAACACCTCGGCGTTCGGGTCCACCAAGCAGATCGGGGCTGGGCGGGTGATCTTCATGAACTGCCCGTATCCCACCCTGGAGCGCAATGCGGCCGAAACCCTGCCGACCATGATCGGCCCCCATTGTGATCAGCCCTATGTGGCGCGCAGCATCTTCAATATTTCAGGAATGAGTTACGGGGCGCTTTCCCGTCCGGCGGTGCAGGCATTGTCGCGAGGGGCTGCCATGGCCAATTGCTGGATGAACACCGGCGAAGGGGGGCTGTCGCCATACCATCTGGAGGGTGGCTGTGACATCGTCATGCAGATTGGCACGGCCCGTTATGGCGTGCGGGACAAGGATGGCAACCTGGATGATGACAAGCTGCGAGAGGTGGCCTCTCATCAGCAGGTGAAGATGTTCGAGATCAAACTCAGCCAGGGCGCTAAGCCCGGTAAAGGCGGTATTCTGCCGGCTGACAAGGTCACTGACGAAATTGCTGCGATTCGAGGCATTGCGGCTGGCGAGGCCTCCATCAGCCCGAATGCCCAGCCGTCGGTGCATGATGCCCACTCGCTACTGGATCTGATCGATCACGTCCGACAGGTGACTGGCAAGCCCACAGGCATCAAGTTCGTTTTGGGCGCCTGGGCGTGGCTGGAGGAGCTGTTTTTGGCCATCCATGAGCGCGGCCCTGAGTCCGCGCCGGATTTCATGACCATCGACAGCGGTGATGGCGGTACCGGCGCGGCGCCCATGTCGTTGATGGATGATGTTGGGCTTTACCTGGCTGAATCCCTGCCGCTGGTGGTGGATCTTCGCGACGGCTACGGGCTCAAGGACCGCATTCGCATCATTGCTTCCGGTAAGTTGATCAACCCCAGCATGGTGGCCTGGGCGATTGCGGCAGGCGCCGATTTCTGTGTTTCTGCCCGTGGCTACATGTTTGCGCTGGGTTGCATTCAGGCCCTGCAGTGCAATCGCAATACCTGTCCGACGGGGGTGACCACCCATAATCCACGGCTACAGCGGGGACTGGTGCCGGAGGATAAGGCCCAGCGGGTGGCGTACTTCCATGACAATTTGGTCAAGGAGGTGGAAACCATCGCCCATTCCTGTGGTGTCTCCGAACCTCGCCAGTTGCAACGCCACCATGCGCGCATGCTGAGCAGTAATGGTGAATCCATCCCGCTGGATTATCTCTGGCCCGGGGTCGCGCCAGGGCACCACCTGGAACATGGTCGACCCAGTGAACAGCCTGTACAGGTGCGTTGGCAGACAGGAATGCGTAACGTATCCGCCTCAACGGCATCCAATGAACGTCCATAGGGATGGCTATTGGCCAGTCATTATTAACACGAGTATTCAGGGAGTAGCGAGTGACTAGCGAATTCGATCTGGTGGTAATTGGTGCAGGCTCTGGAGGGGTACGGGCTGCGCGTATGGCCGCCGGCCACGGTGCCCGGGTCGCCATTGTGGAAGAGCGTTTTTTTGGCGGTACCTGTGTGAATGTGGGCTGTGTGCCCAAGAAACTGTTCTCCTACGGTGCCCACTTTCCGGATGAGTTCGCACTGGCGGAAGATTTCGGATATCGCGTTTCTGACTGGACGTTCGACTGGAATACTCTGCGCAACAACAAGACCCGCGAAATCGAACGGCTGAACAGTATCTACAAGCGCATCCTTGATCAGGCGGGTGTCACCATTATAGAAGGCCATGGCCGAATAGAAGGCCCGGGAACGGTTTCCGTGGGCGACCGGTTGATCCGCACGGACAAGATTCTGGTGGCCGTGGGTGGCAAGCCCTTCGTGCCGGACTTTCCCGGCAGGGAGCATGTGCGCATCTCCGATGACCTCTTCTATCTGGAGCAGCTACCCAAACGCGTGGCCGTGGTGGGGGGCGGCTACATCGCCACAGAGTTTGCCGGGATTCTTCAGGGGCTGGGTTGCCAGGTAACCCAGATTTACCGTGGAGAGCTTTTCCTGCGCGGCTTTGATACTGACATCCGTGAGTTTGTTGCCGAACAGATGGCGGAACATGGCACTACGCTGCGTTTCAACACCGATGTGGTCCGCATTGAGCCGGGACCGGGAGGCAAGCAGGTCTTTACGGACAGTGGTGAGCAGCTGATATTTGATGAGGTGTTCTACGCCACCGGGCGGATACCCTTGCTGGACAATCTTTTTGCCGATTCAGCCATGCCGGCGTTAACCCCTGGCGGGGCGATTATGGTGGATGAGCACTATGAGACCAGTATCAAAGGGGTGTTTGCGCTGGGTGACGTGATTGATCGCCTTCAGCTTACTCCGGTGGCCCTGGCCGAGGGCATGTGGCTGGCGGCGTACCTGTATGGCAAAGACAAGCCCCTGGCGCCGCTGGATTATCGCAATGTGGCGACGGCCGTGTTCAGTCACCCCAACATCGGTACGGTGGGGATGACACAGGAAGAAGCGCTGGCTCACTCCGGTGCCGTCCGGGTGTACAAGAGTAGCTTCCGTCCCATGCGCTATACCCTTGGCGACCGGCAGGTGCGTTCCATGCTGAAACTCATCGTGGATGATGCCTCCGACCGGGTCGTTGGGTTGCACATGGCCGGTGAAGACGCAGCTGAAATCACCCAGGGTTTTGCGGTCGCCATCAAGATGGGCGCTACCAAGGCGGACTTCGACGCCACCGTGGGGATTCATCCCACGGCGGCGGAAGAACTGGTGACCCTGCGGCAGGGCGAACGGATTACCGTGTGATCAACGCCTGTTTCACCACAGAGGTCACGGAGAGCACAGAGGGAAAAACGGTTCACACCAATGATGGAATGTATTGTTGTGGGAGCGGGCCTGCACGCGATGGGGTAGATTCGCTTGCAAGCAAGCTCCCACAGAATTTCTTCTCACAAGAGAGCCTGTGATTGGCCGGTAAGACAGAAACCGGCTGTCGCCAAATGACGAGATACACGCACTTGCAGGAGCGGTGGCTCCACTGCGAAGCGCTTTCGTGGTCCAAGGACCACTCCTGCAGGCGCCTATCACTGTGAAACGTAGGGCGGAAATCGGCGATAGCCGATCTCCGCCTTTTTGTTGGTACGGATGGCGGAGATTGGCCCTCGCCAATTTCCGCCCTACGCGTTGGGGTGAGGCAAGGGCCTGTTAGATCGCTAGCGCGGTAGGAACCCTGTGTGCCCTCAGGGTATGCCTGCAAGCGATCTGTCAGGGCAATGGAAAAGTGGCGAGTCACGAGAAGCGAGTTTCGAAAGGCATACCTTGAAGTCTACCGGTGTTTAGCCTTTTGATCTTTTCAACTTTCAACTCTCAAATCCTTTCCAGCTTCACCGGAAGCCCATCGCCGGGCACGGGCAGGCTGGTCAGGTCTACCGGCATTTCGTAGCCAGCGGGTACGCTCCAACGGTATTTCAACAGCACCTGGTGCAGGATGGCCTTTACCTGCATTTCCGCAAAATGCAGCCCGATACATTTGTGGGCTCCGCCGCCAAAGGGCACCCAGGCATAGGGATGCACCTTGTCCTCCCGGCGTTCTTCACTGAAGCGCTCCGGGTCGAATTTCTCCGGTTCCGGCCACAGTTCTTCCATGTAATGGGTAAAGTAAGGGCTGATAGTAATGAAGCTGCCCTTGGGGATCAGATAGCCCTGAAATTCCACATCTTTCACTGTCCGCCTGGGCATGGAAGGAACAGGCGCGCAAAGTCGCAGCGCTTCCTTCATGGCCATACCGATCCCCGTCAGGCTGGCCAGGTCCTCGTAGTCGATACAGGTCTTGTTCAATGCCCGGCTTTCTTCCCGCAGGCGTTCCTGCCATTGCGGGTTTTTGGCCAGGTAGTAGAACAGGGTAGAGAGGGTGATGGTGGAGGTATCATGGGCCGCCATCATCAGGAAAATCATGTGGTTGACCACATCATCGTCAGAGAACTGTTGACCGTCTTCGGTGCTGGCATGGCATAGCACACTGAACAGATCTGAATCCTTGCTGGCGCGCTTGGCTGGCAGTTCCTTGCGGAAGAATTTTTCCAGCACCTTGCGTCCCTTGAGACCTTTTGACCAGCGTCCGCCGGGTACATTGGCGCGAACCAGCGCGGTGCCTGCCCGCACCGTATCTATGAATGCGGTGTTGATGGAGTCCGCCTCGGGGCCCAGCTCATAGCCCATGAACACATCTGTGGCCAGATCCAGGGTCAACTGTTTCACCGCATTGAGCACATGAAAGTCCGGTACGGTATGCCAGTCTTCGATGCCGGATTGAATGTGCGGTCCCATGCGCTCAAGGTAGCCTTTGAGCACATCCCGGTTGAATGCCTGCTGCATGATCTTGCGATGCCATTTGTGCTCATCGAAGTCCAGTAGCATGATGCCGCGATGGAAGAATTTACCGATGAAGTAGTCCCAACCATCGTGATTGGAGAACAACTCGCCCCGATTAAGCATCACGAACTGGTTTGCCTCAGGGCCCATCATGTAGACCATGCGCAGTCCAAAGGCACTGGTCCAGGAGATAGGGCCGTAGCGCTGGTAGCGACGACGCATGATACCAATGGGGTCTTTCATTAACGCCAGGGTGGAGCCGACAACGGGCCAGCCGCGATTACCGGGAATGGCCTTGAGGTGACTGGTGGCGGGCACACTGCTGTAGGGCTGCAACATTGTTATTCTCCGGTCAACACTGTGTTTACTATTAGCGCTGTATTCCCGGTCCAGGCAATAGTGCCGAGATGAAATTTGAATATGTGTTTACTCACGGCGCAAAAACGGCCTGATATGATCACCAAGAACGTGAAACGCGTGAAAAACCGGCAGTGGCGGAGCGATTTTTGAGCAGTTTTGCCCGGCGACAGTCAGGCCCGCGCTTTGGCGACTCTTCAAGAGGTTATCAAGTGGGTTATCCACAGCTTCTGTGAATAACGGGTGTCCTTGTGGGCACTGTGAGTCAGCTGGGGAGCTGTGTATGATTCAGCATCTGTTTGCTGCCTGTGCAGCACTGCGCCTGCGGTCTGTTGCGGCCAGGCCGCGGCCCTCATCCGAGCTGTTTAAGGAGAACAAGGAATGCGTCGTGTGGTGTTTAACCAGAAAGGGGGGGTAGGCAAGTCGAGTATCACGGTGAATCTGGCGGCTATCAGTGCTGCCGAGGGTAACCGGACCCTGGTGGTGGATCTGGATCCGCAGTGTAACGCCAGCCAGTACTTGCTGGGAATGGATGCCTACAGCCATGGGGAAGGACCCAAGCCCAATATCGGTACCTTCTTTGCCCAGACGCTCTCCTTCAGACTCAAGGAGAAAGAGCCTCGTGACTATGTGCACGCCACGCCTTTCGAGAACCTGTACGTTTTGCCATCCGATGGTGAGCTGGGCGAAATCGAGCACATGCTGGAGTCCAAGCACAAGATCTACAAACTGCGTGGCTTGCTGAAGACCCTGTCACGGGACTTCGACACCATCTTTGTGGATACTCCTCCCGCCTACAATTTTTATACCTTGTCTGCACTGATAGCGGCTGACCGGGTGCTGATTCCGTTCGATTGTGACGCCTTTTCCCGCAAGGCTCTCTACACGCTTCTGGAAAACATCCAGGAAGCACGGGAAGATCACAATGATGAACTGAAAGTGGAAGGCATCATTGTTAACCAGTATCAGCCCCGTGCACGGTTACCCCAGGAGCTGGTGGCGTCGCTGCAGGAAGAGGGGCTGCCTATTCTGGAAAGCAAACTGTCTTCCAGTGTGGTCATGCGCGAATCCCATGAGCGCGCCACCCCGTTGGTGAACCTGCAGCCTCGTCACAAACTCACAGAGGAGTACCGGGCGCTGTTCCAGGAGCTGTCACATTAATCCTTTCCGCAGGCAGGCACTGGCAAGGGCAGGGCGCATCGTCCGCTCTGTTTCGGCCACTCGCTGGCTTGCAACGCTGGCCGGACGTCGCAGTGAAAAGCTTTCCGTGCGGCTGGGAGAAGGGGCCGCGCAGCTCAAGCTGCTGGCAGCCATGCTGTACGACTGGGCCACTGGACGCTATCCGGATTTACCCGGTGCCACGCTCCTTTCCGTTGCCGGCGCGCTGGTGTACTTCATGATGCCGCTGGATGCCATTCCGGATCCCATTCTCGCGCTGGGCCTGATGGATGATCTGGGGGTGTTGGCCAGGGTCTGGCAGCAGTGCCGGGCGGATATCCTGCAGTATGAAGCCTGGCGGCGTAACAATGAGGGGGCCGACGGTGGTCAATGAACGCGATCAGGCTGAATCGTTGCGGCCCGGCTACCTGGGCAAGGGCACCATTGTCTATGAGCCCTTGTCTGCGCTCAGCCTGACCCAGCGCCTGGGACGATTGCGCTTTGCCTGTTATCAGCTTATAGCCAACCTGATTGCCATGCTGATGCTGGCACTGATCATGTTGCTGGCACAACGCATGATACCGCCCCTGGCAGGGCAGATTGGTAGTGGGATAGTCATCATTATGCTTTCCATTTATCTGGTGGGTTTGATGGTTCGTCGCCTCCATGACATGGATAACAGCGGCTGGTGGGCACTTGCGAGCCTGATACCTGCTGTCAACCTGCTACTGATGCTGTATCTGTTGCTCGGGGCAGGCAGCTGTTATGTGAACCGTTACGGCACCCCGAATCCGCCCCCCGGGCCGCTGGTGCTGTTTGCCGGAGGTCTTTTCTGGACGGTAAATGTAGTCGGTTTGCTGTTCGGACTGACGCTGATGCTGATGGCATGGCAATTCCCGGAACAGCTACAGGAAATCATGCAATCGGTGCCGTTCAACGTGCCTTCAGAGCCATGGCCGGTGGTGAGGTAACAGATCGCTGTGCCGTATTCCTCATTTTGAGGTTTTTTGTGATAGTGTTTGCTTATTGATTCGCCCGGTATGCTTTTTGGCGAAGCACTAACAATAAACTCGGGAGCCTGCCAGGGTTCCACAAAGAAAAAGACGACGGAAAAGGGAGAAGCTGATGGCAAAGCGTTTGCTGGGGAGCCTTGTGGCACTCGCCATCTTTCCACTGAGCGGCATGGCTGCCATTACCAATGCCGATCTGGAAGAGTTTGAACTGGGACTGTGGCAGGTCCGTTCTGATTTCCACATGCTTACCATCATGACCGGTGGTGACAAGTACGCCTCGGATCTGGACAAATCCATCGACCGGGCTCGCCGTGCCATGAAGCGACTGGAATCGGATGCGGAAGGCAGCGAAGAGCGTGCACTGGTCACAGAGCTTTCTCGTGACTGGAAGGTCTTTGCTGAAGCAGCCAGCGGCAACACCATGGCTGAGCAGGGTTACACCGATACCTACACCATCCAGGATGTAAACGTGATGCCTGCCATGATGCTTGAGCGGATGGAGGCATTTGAAGGTGGTGTGGAGGGACAATACGACGATGTTCGAGAATTGTCTGCTTTCCTGCAGCGTATGTCGTCTGAATACCTGAATCTGGCCGCAGACCCCATGGGGGGCATGGCAACCGGTACCGATGAAGGCCGTCTGGAATTCAAGGATGCGGTCCCCAAGTTTGAATCCATGCTGGAGAAAGCCCGCAAGAATCATGGTGATGATGAGGCCATGAGTCGTGCCCTGGGGCAGGTTTCCCTCAAGTGGACCTTCATCCGTGAATCCATGGTCAAATTCTATGAAAATGCGGTGCCTTTCCTGGTGTACCGCTATACCAAGCAGATGGTAGACACCATGGATCAAGCCATTAACCTGGCCTCCACCGAAGTGGAGATGCCGACATTCGGCCCGGTGGAGTAATACTGGTCCGAAACAGGTACTGATGCCCCCGCTTCCGGCGGGGGTTTTTGTTAGCAAAAGAGAAAACAGGGGTATCGGGTGAAAAGATCGTTATGGATGACAATCACGGGGGGGCTTCTGGCGTTGGTGACCAGCGGCCATGCTGCAATCAGCGCCACGGAACTGGCGGTTGTCGAAGCGAACGCGTGGCGGGCGAGAATGGGGTTCCACCTGCTGGCCATTCGTGGTGACAACCCGGAAGACCGGGAAGCGTTGCGTGTGCTGTTGGCGGAAGGGGGGCAGGAGACCGCAGCACTGAAAAGTGACGCGGACCCCAAACAGGAGAAAACCGCTGCGGATCTGGAATCGGCCTGGCAGGCCCTTTCTGCGAGAGCGCTGGATAACCCTCTGGCCTCACTGGGCTATGCCGATTACGAAGCCATGAGTGAAATGAACACCACCACGCTGCATGTGGTCGAGCTGGCGGAAACTGGACAGAGTGCCTCGTCGGACTACCTGGATATCGTGGACCTTTCCGTTGCCATGCAGCGTGTTGCCAGTGAGTACGTGGCTCTGGCAGCCTTTCCTTCCGCCGGACTGCCTACTGGTACCGGTCTTGAGCCCATGGATTTCGCCATGGAAGCCAAGCAGATCGATGACAGTCTTGCGGCCCTCAAAAAGAAATATCAGGGCGACACTCCTGCCAGCGAGGTGCTGGCGTTTGTCGGTCAACGCTGGGCGTTCGTACGCGGTAGCGTACCCAAGATGAATGATGCGGACAGCAGCAAGGTTCCGTATCTGTTCTATCGCTATGCCACCCAGGTGGCTGAGCGGGTGGAAGCACTGGTGGCAGGGCAGTAGTTATATAAATAGCTACAGCCAGTACCGGCTGTAGGAGTGGTGTTTCCACCGCGAAAGGCTTTCGTGGTCGAAGGACCACTCCTACAGGGCGTGGGAGGTAAAGTCCGGGGTTGTTGTGGCTTCGGAACGTAGGGCGGAAATCGGCATGGCCGATCTCCGCCTTTTTGTTGGTGCGGATGGCGGAGATTGGCTTTCGCCAATTTCCGCCCTACGAGTCGGGTTGGTGCAGGCAGGGTTTTTGTCTCAGAGATCACGGTGAGCAGGGGAGCTGGTGGTTTGGCGCCCATGCCAGGCTGTGGCTGTGTAGGAGCGGTGGTTCCACCGCGAAAGGCTTTCGTGGTCGAACGACCACTCCTACAGAGCGTGGGAGGTAAAGTCCGGGGCTGTTGTGGCTTCGGAACGTAGGGCGGAAATCGGCGTGGCCGATCTCCGCCTTTTTGTTGGTACGGATGGCGGAGATTGGCTTTCGCCAATTTCCGCCCTACGAGTCGGGTTGGTGCAGGCAGGGTTTTTCTCTCAGAGATCACGGTGAGCACGGGAGCTGGTGGTTTGGCGCCCATGCCAGGCTGTGGCTGTGTAGGAGCGGTGGTTCCACCGCGAAAGGCTTTCGTGGTCGAACGACCACTCCTACAGAGCGTGGGAGGTAAAGTCCGGGGCTGTTGTGGCTTCGGAACGTAGGGCGGAAATCGGCGTGGCCGATCTCCGCCTTTTTGTTGGTACGGATGGCGGAGATTGGCTTTCGCCAATTTCCGCCCTACGAGTCGGGTTGGTGCAGGCAGGGTTTTTCTCTCAGAGATCACGGTGAGCACGGGAGCTGGTGGTTTGGCGCCCATGCCAGGCTGTGGCTGTGTAGGAGCGGTGGTTCCACCGCGTAAGGCTTTCGTGGTCGAAGGACCACTCCTACAGGGCGTGGGAGGTAAAGTCCGGGGTTGTTGTGGCTGCGGAACGTAGGGCGGAAAATCGGCATGGCCGATCTCCGCCTTTTTGTTGGTGCGGATGGCGGAGACTGGCTTACGCCAGTTTCCGCCCTACGAGGCAGAGGGTGAAGAAGCCCCTGTTTCCGGCAAAGCGATCATCGGTTGACTTGTGGTACTTCAATCCGAACGAGTAGAGAGCCAGTCCGCACTGATCCGCCAGGCATGACCCGGTGCCTTGGAACCTGAAAAGACCCCGGCGTGTCCTCCTGGCACTTCTTCGAAGCGCTTGTCCTGGCTACCCACCAGTTTCATGATGTCCCGCGCGGCGCGAAGGCTGACAATGTTGTCAGTGGTGCCGGCAAAGGCCAGCAAGTCCTGTTTGATGGACGCAAAGTCCACTTCCCGGCCACCAATCCGGATACGCCCCTGGGCCAGACTGTTGGCAAAAATCATTTTCTCGATCACTTCCCGTACCACGGCCCCGGGGTAGTCCACCATATCGTTGAACCACTGCCCCATGGTCATGTAATCGGTGACATATTCCCGGTCCGCCAGGTTGCGTATCAGGTCCATGTACGCCTGAACCACGCCGGGGGGATTGGTCATCTTGAAACCGAATGTGAGCAGGCTGGCCGGAATGTGGAAGAGTTTGTCGTCCAGTGGCGAGAGACGCACCTTGAACCAGTCATGCACCTTCATGGCCGGAATGGCCGCCAAGCCTGCTACCTTGCCAAAGGGGCCGCTCTTGTGGAAGTTCACCGGGCTGGCAATGGTGATCAGGCTGCGAACTGGTGCATCCGGGTGACCGCCCAGATACATCAAGGACAGCAGCCCCCCCATGCAATACCCCATCAGATTGACCTGATCAGCTTCCGCATGGGCGGTGACTGCCGTCACTGCATTGGGGAGCCAGCGGTTCACGTAGGTGTCCAGGTCAAGTCCACGCTCCGCCTGGGAGGGCTTGCCCCAGTCCACCAGGTACACATCATAGCCGCGGGCCATGAGGTAGAGCACCATGGAGCGGTGGGGCATCAGGTCGTAAGTCCAGCAATGTATCCCCAGCGCGGGTATCAGCAGCAGGGGGATACGGTGACGATCGCGTTCTACGGGCAGGGTTTCATCATTCACCGGGATGCTGTCACCGGGTGGCAGGCTATAGTGGCGCACAGCCATAATGCCGTCCCGGTAGATTTCATCCCAGGGGGTCTTGTCCACCTGAATGAAACGCTGCGGGTGTCGGCGCCGTTCCACAATGTGGCCAACGGCACGCAGACCTGTCTGGAGTTTTGATGACGTTGCCAACGGGACATCTCCCTGATGCGTTAAAGGCCAGAGTATTCCATGGCCAGCGTAATGCCAGAGTAAAAAAGTAACAGTGCCCCGCCTATGATGGGCGCAAATCGGTATAATTACCGACCCGGCAGGCACTCAGGCCGGAATGTACCGTTATCACCGTTAAGGAGGCATTGGCCGCCGTGACAGAAAGCGCTTCCCCGTTTACTCGCCTGGATATCTGTAACCGATTCCTGGATTCCGTGCGTCATTCGAAGGTACTTGGCATGGAGGTGCTCAGCGCCGAAGAATATGCGGTCCGCACCGTATTGCCGTGGCGCGAAGACCTTGTCGGCAACCCGGAAAACGGGGTCATGCATGGTGGTGCCATTTTCGCCATGATGGACCAGGCCGGAGGAATGGCGGTGACATGTCGTACTTTTCCGACCTTCGAAATCACCCCCACTATCGACTTCAGACTGGATCATCTTCGCGGTCCGGCCAAAGGGGCATCGGTGATCTGCGAGGCCAGCTGCTATCGATTGACTGACCACGTGGCGTTCGTGCGCCTGACCAGCTGGGAAGAGGGTAATGAGGACGAGCCCATCGCAACCGGGCTGGCAACCTATACACGACTCAAGATCGATACTGCGGGCAAGGTGGTGGGCCAATGAAAGCACTGAAGAACCTGATTGAAGAATGCCGCAGTGGTGAAACAGATTATCAGGAACTGGTCGATCGAGTTCCCTACGCCCGGTTTCTGGGCATCAAGGTTATCGCCCAGGGGGACGAGCTTACTTTCGTGCTTCCCAAGCATGACAACGTGATTGGTAACCCTACCTTGCCCGCCTTGCATGGTGGGGCCGTGGCCGGGTTCATGGAGCAGGCTGCCATTATCTTCATTCTGTTGCAGATGGGCGAGCCCAGGGTGCCCAAAACCATCGATTTCACCATCGATTATCTGCGTGCTGGCCATTTCCGCGATACCTACGCCGAGTGCAGCGTCACCCGGCTGGGGCGGCGAATAGCCAATGTGCACATCAGTGCCTGGCAAAAGAACCGCCAGGAACCCATCACCATCGCCCGCGCCCATTTCCTGCTTTCAGAAGATAACGCCTGATGCCCGACGCCTGACGCCTGACGCCTGACGCTACAGATCCCGGGGACTGTTATTAGCGTCGGGCGTTCGGCGTCAAGCATCCGGCGTGCAATTGTGCTTTCGCGCCATGAATCCGACCGAATGTCACTCAAACCCATTTCCCAGACCTTGTGTCAGCGTTAGCGTGGAGAGATACCCATAACAACGCGAGCAGGTGTCCGAATGAAAATAACCAGAGTGACCACCCCGCCTACCCATATCAGCATCTACCATAACTGGGATGGTCCCGGCGCCGAGGACATAGAGGAGAAGCTTTCGCCACAACATGTCGAGGATGTGGTGGAGATCTTTCAGACACCACTGACAGGACATTACAACTGGGATTATGCCTCCGCTGATGGTCGCATCCGCAAGCTGTATCGGCTTGGCAAGGCGCTGAACTGGAATGCGGACCTGGATCTGGACTGGAGCCAGGATTTTCCCCGCAGTGAAATCCCCATGGATGAATCGTTCAATCCCTTCAACGGCTGGGCCCCGTTCGAGGCAATGGGCGACGATGAAAAACTGCGGTTCGGTTGGCACAACCTGGCCTGGATGCCTGGGAGCCTCTTAATAACGCCTTGCATGCTCAGTCTTTCAGACTGATTCACAATCTAGGCGCACTTTTGAAGGCATGCTGGTTGCCTGTCGAGAAAGTGCAACAACGAGTGTGGATCAGCCTGGAAGACCCGGAGGGCGAGGCCTGAAGCGCCCATCTGTTGTGCCTTGCCTCTCGGAAAGGGAAACACCCTGACCAGCGAGACAAGACACAACAGCTGCACGCTTCAGGCCACGCTGAGCACGCAAGGCGTTATTAAGAGGCTCCCTTCCCAGTTCATGCATGGAGAACAGGGTGCCTTGCTGGTGGCATCACAATTGGCCAGTTGTGCTCCTACCTATGATGCCAAACTGTATGCCGCCAGCCAGACCTTTGATGAGGCGCGCCATGTTGAGGCTTTCACTCGTTACCTGCAGGAAAAAGTGGGGATCCTGTATCCAGTCAATCCCAACCTCAAGTCACTGCTGGACAAGATCCTTTCTGACCCTCGCTGGGATCTGAAATTCATTGGCATGCAGATCATCATTGAGGGGCTGGCACTGGCTGCTTTCAATACGCTGAAGATGACCGCGAAAGACCCGCTTCTCAAGCAGTTGGTGCATCTGGTGATTCGCGACGAGGCTCGTCATGTAACCTTTGGTGTCAATTACTTGGAGGACTTTGTTAAATCACTTTCTCATGAGGAAAGGGAGGACCGGGCGCACTTTGCCTATGAGGCATGCGTGGTCATGCGCGAGCGTTTGATCAGTACCGAAGTGTTCGAGCATTTCGGCTGGGACGTGGACGCTGCCCGTGAACAGGTACTCTCATCGACGATCATGGGCCAGTTCCGCAACCTGTTGTTCACCCGCATCATGCCTAACCTGAAGCGGATTGGTCTGCTTACTGAATCCGTGCGTCCCCGTTTCGAATCCCTGGGACTGCTGCAGTTCGAAAATCTGGTGGATGACGGAGAGGTGGACTGGGCAGAGCTGTCTCGGCCTCTCTATGAGTCATCGTGAACAAAGATCTGCCAGAAAGGCTGAAAAACCTAAAGCCTGGTGTCTGTAGAGCGTCAGGCGTCAGGCATCTGGCATCCAGCACCCAACTTGTCATTGGCAAATACGTGTACGCGGCCCACAGTAACAGGCTGCGCCAGTGCCTGTTGTGTGGCCAGGTAGGCATGCTCCAAGGCTTGATAGCCCTGTTCGAGACGGTTGGGGCCACTGCGGGGCAGTCCATCGATCGTCAGTGTGACCAGATTGGTACGTTGCGGCGGCTCCAGCGCTGCACTTTGGCGTGATCGCCACGGGGAGCGGGACTGCAGGTGATGATACAGTACCCGCTCTCCGGGCCAGCTACTTGCCAGCCCATGACGGTCGGCGATGCCGCCATCCCAGTAACGCTGGCCGTCGATGCTTGCTGGCTGGAACAGACCGGGCACGGCGCAGGAGGCGTAGATGGCTTCCACGGCAGCGCCACTGCGTAACACTCTGGTGCGTCGGGTGCGCCCGTGCCAGGCAGACACCGCAACCGGGGTGGGGGCCTGGGACAGATCCGATATGGGCAGTAATGATGCCAGCATGGCGCGAAAATGAGCGCCTCTGAGCAGCCCCATACCCGGGGAAGGGTCCCAGAAATCCTGTTTTGTCAGCGACAATAGCCGCGCTTCAAGACGGTCCAGCGGGCAACCGGCGGCGACACAGGCTCCTACCAGGGCGCCGGCACTGGAACCGGTAAAACGCGCAGGCGTAATGCCGTTCTCATGCAGGGCTTTGACAACCCCAAAGTGGGCAAAGAAACCAAAAAAGCCGGACGACATCCCCAGGGTGAATGGGCGGCTGGCGAGCCAGTCCATGAAAAGCGGGGCAGGCAGTGACACAAGGCGAATCCTTAGGAATGAACAGTAGCAAGCGTACCGCGAGCACCCTGCAACACTCAATCTTGCTGATGGCCGTTGCTGCCACCGCGCTGGGCCAGACACTGGTTTTCACCCTGTTGCCGTCCCTGGGCAGGGCCACCGGGATGGCGGAGATGGAAGTGGGGCTGATTATCAGCTGCTCCGCCCTGATCTTTGCTCTTGCCAGCCCGGTGTGGGGCACAATGAGTGAATCACTGGGCCGAAAAACGGTATTGGTGATTGGCCTGACAGGTTACTCACTAGGCACGCTCATGTTTGCTCTGGTCTTTCAGGCCGGGCTGAAGGGTTGGATGACTGGCGGCTTGTTGCTCGCCGGGCTGGTGCTCAGTCGCATGTTGCAGGCGGCCATCATGGCAGCCACCCCCGCGGCAGCGGCGGCCTATACCGCCGATATCACCACCCCGGCGCAGCGAACCCAGGGTATGGGGCGAATCGGGGCGGCCAATAATCTGGGCACCGTGGTGGGGCCCGTGTCCGGCGGCATCCTGGCGGCGGTGACACTGGTGTTTCCGCTTTATGCGGTGTCCGTGCTCACTGCACTGATGGCGGTGGGTACCGCCATTTTTCTGCCGCCTTCACCCCAGGTGAGAACCCGTCATACCCTGGGGCTGGTGCAAACACTCAAAAAAGGACTGGGGGCCTATGCGGACCCTCGTCTGCGGGATCTGTTGATGACCGGGGTCATGCTGTTCATGAGCTTCGCGCTGATTCAGCAGACCCTCGGCTTCCTGTTCCAGGATCATTTTCACATGTCTCCCCAGGCTGCTGCGCGCACGCTTGGCATGACCATGATGGCTGCCGCCATTACCTCCCTGTCCGGGCAGATCATCGTGGTTCAGTGGTTGCGGGCACCCGCCACGCTGCTCATCGCCATGGCGGTGCCTGCCATTGGGGGCGGGGCGCTGCTGCTGTGGTTGGCCCAATCTCAGCTGGTGATGAGTGCGGCTGTGCTGCTGGTGGGACTGGGGCTGGGCTTCGGCATGCCTGCCATCATGTCGCTGGCCAGTCTGCGGGTGGGGCATGAAGAACAGGGCAGGGTGGCCGGGCTGGCCAGTGCCTGTCCTGCGCTGGGCTTTATCCTGGGCCCCCTGGTGGGCACCGGTCTCTACACGCTGGATCACCGCTGGCCCTATCTGCTGGTCATGGTGTTGTTGCTGCCTCTGTCCCTGCTCGCCTGGCGGCTGGTGAGAAGTTCCGCAACCCCGGTGGAGTAACACGATCCGTGTTACCTCGCGATAACGATAGACGGGTGCATTTAGCGGGTGATTGAAGCCTTCTCCCTTGCCAGCAGGGCGGCCTTGCGCTCCACCCCCCAGCGATAGCCGGAGAGGCTTCCATCGCGACGGATGATCCGGTGGCAAGGCACCGCAAGGGCGAGCACATTGGCTGCACAGGCGCCTGCCACGGCCCGAGCCCCGCCCCGCTTGCCAAGCTGCTCCGCCAGCGCCTGGTAATCCAGGGTGCTCCCCACCGGGATGTGGCGCAGGGCTTCCCAGACCTGCTGTTGAAACACGGTCCCGCGGATATCCAGTGGCAGATCCAGGGATTGGGATGGATTATCAACAAGACCAATCACCTGACTGACCCAGATATTGAAGTCAGCATCCGGCGGGCAGAGCTCGGCACGGGAAAAATGGCGCTGAAGGTCCTCCAGTTGGGCTTCTGCATCTTCGCCTAACGAGATCCAGCAAAGTCCCTTACTGGTTGCCGCCACGACCATGGCGCCGAGGGCGGTTGCTGCCACGGCAAAAGTAATTACCTCGCCACGGCCGGCTTGCCGGTGACTGCCGGGGGGCAGGCTGCTGAATTGTCGGAATTCTTCATAGAACTGGCTGCTGGACCGGTATCCGGTTTTTTCCATGGCTTCGCTGGCGGTGCGACTGGTCGCCAGGGCGGGATAGAGGCGTTGCTGCCGTAATGCCTTGGCGTATTCAAATGGCGTTATGCCAGTGATACGGGTGAACGTTTTCTGCAAATGGGCGATGGAGTACTGCATGGCACTGGCCATGGCCTCAAGACTCGAGTTGTCCGGGTGCTCGGCTATCCATTCACAGATCCGTGCCACCAAAGACGGGGCCTGAGGGACTTTGTCGAGAGGGCGGCAGCGTTTGCACGGGCGATAACCCTGTCTCAGGGCCTCGTTACAGCAATTGAAGAAACGCACATTTTCCCGCTTGGGCAAACGCGAGGGGCAGCCTGGCTTGCAGACAATACCGGTGGTGATGACGCCGTAGAAGAATGGCGACTGTGCCTGGGGTTGTCGGGCACAGAGTAGCTGCCATCGCAGGCTGTCCTGTTGGGGGGCATGGGCGTGCTGTGTTCTCATCACCGTACTCACTGATTACTCGCTCTAATCATGCCTTCATCCCGTGATCACTGCATCCGGGATCCTGTGATCACATTCAGGAAACAGGGGGCGAGGGGGTGAGGAGGGGAGCGGGCCTAGTCCGCATCGTTGGACCTCGGGCAGCATAGAACGCTCTATTGTCGAGGCAGGGAGAACGGGAAAGCAGCAGAGAGCGGGTGAAGCGTCTGGTTAAACAAAAACGGCAGGCCGAAGCCTGCCGTTCCATTCACCCGGAGAGGATTAACCCGGGAAAGATTATTTGGTGTAGGGCATCAGTGTCAGTTCAACCCGGCGGTTCTGCTCACGGCCGCTGGCGGTACCGTTGCTGGCAATAGGCTGGGTTTCACCGAAACCTACCACGTCCATACGCACTTGCTGCACGCCAAAGCCGCCAAGCTTGTTGGCAACAGACTGGGCGCGTTGCTGGGAAAGCAGCAGGTTGTAGCGATCGCCACCGGTGCTGTCAGTATGGCCCGCCACCTGGATCATGGTGGATTCATACTCGTTGAGCACTTCGGCAACTGCGTCCAGCACGGGGGTGAAGCTGGGCTTCACGGAGCTGCTGTCCGTATCAAAGGTCAGGTTGCCCGGCATATTGAGAATGATATTCTCACCATCACGGGTAACAGACACGCCGGCGCCTTCCATTTTCTGGCGCAGCTTGGCTTCCTGAACGTCCATGTAGTAACCCACACCACCGCCTGTGACAGCGCCAATGCCGGCACCGGCGAGCGCGCGTTCTTTACGTTCCTTGGCGCTGTCAGAGGTGGCGATACCGATCAGTGCACCAGCAACCGCACCAATGGCCGCACCGGAAGTGGCTTTGGAGGTTTGTTTCTCCCCGGTGTAGGGATTGATGGTGCTGCAGCCGGTGATGACCACAGCACTGGCAAGCACCAGAGAACCCGCAAAACGTTTCATTGAAGCTCCTTGGAGGATAAAAATGTATTTGGTTTTTTTAATGGTTTAGGCACGTTTTAACCATAGCGACGGTGTAAAAGCTGGTAAAGTCCCGCCACCATAATTTGCCAACCTTACCCATAAAGGACCGCAGTGACAGTGATAAGTTCGACGTTTACACCGCCCCCCCTCAAGGCACTGGACAAACGCCTGCGCGTGTCGCGCTGGTATTTTGCGCCAAGGTTGCGAGGTGCCGGGAACGTGGATCCACAACGTCCTGCGCTGTTTGTCGGTAATCATGGACTCTACGGGCTGATTGATTCACCGCTTTTCATGGCTGAACTGTATCGTGAGACCGGCGTGTATCCCAGGGCGTTGGGCGATCACTTTCATTTTCAGGTGCCGGGTTGGGGGCCCCTGCTGACCCGTTTTGGCGCCGTGGATGGCACGCCGGAAAACTGCAAGGCGCTGATGGAAAGCGGCCAACATGTTCTGGTTTTCCCCGGCGGCGCCCGGGAGGTGGCCATGCGCAAGGATGAGGCACACAAGCTGGTGTGGAAAAAGCGTACCGGGTTCGCCCGCATGGCCATTTCTCATGGCTATGACATCATTCCCTTTGCCTCTGCAGGCTGTGATTACACCTATGACATTCTTTTTGACGGTGAGGGTTTCAAGCATTCCCGCCTGGGTAAACGGGTGCTGAACAATGCGAAGGTGAATCGCGTTTTGCGCGATGGCGACTTGTTCATGCCGGTATCTCGTGGGGTGGGACCTACGTTGCTACCCAGGCCCGAGCCTCTCTGGTTCGAGATTGGCAAGCCCATTACCACGCAACGGTGGGCTGGCCGTGCTGATGACAAGGAGGCATGCTGGGCGTTACGCGAGGAGGTGGCATCCTCTATTGAGAGCATGTTGGCAGGGCTGGAGAAGGACCGGGCCGCTGCGCGGAAAAAGGGGTGGCGCAAGTGGTTGCTGAAGGACAGGGACGGCCGCTGAGCCGTGTCCGAATAAGTCCATTCGCTGTCCCGCAACGCCAGTGAAAGTCCCCTGATTCAGCGCTAACATGCGAAAAAATCAGGAGAATTTCCATGCGACGCTGGAATGGCTGGGGCGATAGCGCCAACGAGTACCCCCTCAAATCGTCCGGATTACAGTTTCTGCAGTCCCGTCTGGGCAGTGCCACCCCGCTGCAGGATGCCGAGCTGGCCACGGTACTTGCCCAGGTGCCGCCAAGCCGGCTTGATCACCACCCCCTGCTGGATACCTCTGCAGAAATCCGCGTACGCCATGCCCGTGGACAAAGCCTGCCTGACTGGCTCGCCATGCGTTCAGGCGATTTTGGCCATTTCCCCGATGGGGTGGCTGAACCGGAAACCTCTGATCAGGTGAGAGAATTGCTGGACTGGGCGGCCAGCAACGGTGTGACCGTGATTCCCTATGGTGGCGGCACCTCCGTGGCTGGACACATTAATCCGCAGCCCAGCGATAAACCCATCCTGACCCTTTCCCTTGCGCGGATGAATCGCCTGCTCGAACTGGATCGAGAGAGCCAGATCGCTACCTTCGGGGCAGGAACACCGGGGCCTCTGGTTGAGCAACAGCTCAAGGCCCAGGGCTATACCCTTGGGCATTTCCCGCAATCCTGGGAGCTGTCCACGGTGGGAGGCTGGGTGGCCAGTCGTTCCAGTGGGCAGCAATCCATGCGCTATGGTCGTATCGAGCAAATGTTCGCCGGCGGCCGTATCGAGACGCCCCGAGGCAGCCTGGACATCCCGGCCATTCCGGCGTCTTCAGCCGGGCCGGATATCAGGGAAATTGTGCTTGGCTCCGAAGGGCGACTGGGTGTCATTACCGAAGTTAAGGTCAGAGTCACGCCATTACCGGAAACCGAAACCTTTCAGGTAGCGTTTGCCCCGAATTGGGATGTTGCGGTGGAACTGGTGAGGGGGCTGACACAGTCCCGCCTGCCGTTATCCATGTTGCGTGTGTCCAATGCGGAAGAGACGCGCACCCACCTGATGTTGGCCGGTCATGAAAAACTGGTATCCCTGTTGCATCGCTATCTTTCACTGCGAGGCTGTGGTGACCAGAAGTGCATGATCACCTTTGGTGTTACCGGCGAGAAGGCGCAAACCCGCCATGTACTTGCCACCTGCAAACGTCGCATCAAGGACGCGGGTGGTGTGATGGTGGGCGAACTACTGGGAAAAAAGTGGGAAGAGTCCCGCTTCCGGTCACCGTACCTTCGTCATGGCCTGTGGGAACATGGTTATGTGGTGGATACGTTTGAGACTGCAGTGAACTGGAACCGGGTAACCGGTGCCATGACCGCCATGGAGCAGGCTGTCAGGGATCATGCGGGTGATGGTGAGCAGGTGCATGTATTTACCCATTTGTCACACCTTTATCCGCAAGGTTCCAGTATCTATACCACGTATGTGTTCCGTTGCTCGGACAGCTACGACAAGACCTTGCAACGCTGGCAAGCCATGAAAAACGCCGCCAGTGAAGCGATTGTTGCCCATGGCGGGACTGTCAGCCACCAGCATGGCGTTGGCCGTGATCATGCCCCCTGGCTTCACCATGAGAAAGGTGAACAGGGAATGCAGATCCTCAGCGAGCTGATCCATGCCATGGACCCACATCAGCAGCTCAATCCGGGCTGTCTGATCCGGGACCAGGACTGAGAACAGGGAAAGAGTGATGCTAGGCAAACGGCAAGAGATCAAGGAACTGGGGGATCAGCAGTGGGATTTGCTGGTCATTGGTGGCGGCATTACCGGTGCAGGGGTGCTGCTTGAGGCTGCCCGCCGCGGGCTCAACGTTTTGCTCGTGGAGCAGCGCGATTACGCCTGGGGTACCTCCAGTCGCTCTTCCAAGATGGTCCATGGTGGTTTGCGTTACATTGCCCAGGGTGATGTGAAACTGACACGCCACTCCCTGCTGGAGCGTGAGCGTCTGTTAAAAGAATTGCCTGGCCTGGTAGAGCGCGCAACCTACTTGTTCCCACTCAGGAAAGGGGTGTTTCCCGGGCGCTGGCCCATGAAAGCGGTGCTGTGGCTTTATGACTTTCTTGCCGGTATTCGTGATCATCGCTATCTCTCATTGCAGCAGGTCAAGGAGCGGGCCCCCGCGTTGAACACCGAAGGGCTAACCGGTGCCATGAGTTACACCGATGCCCTGACAGACGATTGCCGCCTGGTCATGCGCACTTTGCTGGAAGCGGGCCGCCATGGCGGTGTGGCTTGCAACTATCTCAAGGTCACCGGTGTGGACAATCAGGGAAGCGGGTTCGCGGTTACTCTTCATGATCAGGTCAACGACCAGCAGGGCACCATCAAGGCGAGCCAGGTTATCAATGCCACCGGTGCCTGGGCAGACCGTTTCTCTGGCAGCGAGTCCCGGGTGCGCCCCTTGCGAGGCAGTCACCTTTTCGTGGATCCCCAGCGCTTGCCCGCCACGGACTGCCTGACAGTCATGCACCCGGATGACGGTCGTCCGGTCTTCGTTTTTCCCTGGGAGGGCGTCACCTGCGTGGGTACAACGGATCTGGACCATCCCCAGGACATGGATATCGAAGCCAGTGCCTCAAGCAAGGAAGTGGATTACCTGTTAACGCTCATCAACAGTCAATTCCCCGGGCGGGACATTACCCGAGAGGATATTTTTGCCACCATCGCAGGTGTGCGGCCTGTGATCGCCTCCGGCAAGGGCGTGGATCCATCCAAAGAACGTCGTGACCACGCCGTCTGGGGAGATAATGGCGTCGTCACCGTGAGTGGTGGCAAGCTCACCACCTTCCGTCTGATTGCACTGGATGCGCTGCTGGCGACCGGACTGATTGATGAGGCGGCGCATCGTCGCGGCCAGAAAACCCGCGAGCCCATGTACCAGTCACTGGCTGCGGCGCCAGCCCCGGTGGAGGATTTTCTCCATGCCGAACAGGATGACGAGGCCTTCATCCAATGGCTGCTGGAGGAGGAAGCAGTGGTCCATCTGGATGATCTGATGCTGCGCCGCACCCGACTGGGGCTTACACGACCCAATGCCGGCGAAGCGGTGCTCACGCGCCGACGTGAGCAGATCCAGCAGGCCCTCGATTGGGATGATTCTCGCTGGCAGGAAGAAATGACACGTTATCTGCAGATTCACCAGCAGTATTACGGTGTGCCGGCGGAGCTTACTGCCACACGCAGGGCCAGCTGATGTCAGGCCCTTTGTTACTGGCTCTGGATCAGGGTACCCAGAGCGCCCGAGCCATGCTGTTTGATGAGGCCGGTGAGCTGGTCGCCAAATCCCAGCGGCATATCGAGCCCTATGTGGCCCCTCAACCCGGCTGGGCGGAACAGGATGCAGATTATTTCTGGGAAGAGCTGGGGCAGGCTTGCCAGTCTCTCTGGCTGGATCATCCCGAGCTGAAGTCCCGTGTTATCGGCATGTCGCTCACGACTCAACGTGCCTCGGTGGTGTGTCTGGATACACGCATGAAACCGTTGCGACCGGCTATTATCTGGCTGGACCAGCGACGTACTGCCACGCCGCCCGCGCTGCCATTCTGGCTCGCTGCACCGGTCAAGCTGCTGGGGCAGGGGGAAACCCTGAGACAGTTCAAAGCCAAGGCAGAATGCAACTGGCTGGCTGATGATGAGCCGGAGCTGTGGTCGCGCACCGCGCACTTTCTGCTGCTGTCCGGTTATCTCAATTACCGTCTTACCGGGGAACTGCGTGACTGTACCGCTTCCCAGGTGGGCTATATCCCTTACGATTATAAACGCCACCAATGGGCAGCCGGTCACGATCTCAAGTGGAAAGCGCTGCGGGTTAATCGCAAGCAGCTGCCTGAGCTGGTGGCGCCGGGTGAAACCCTGGGCAAGGTGAGTGCAGCTGCCAGTCGGCATACCGGGATCCCTGAAGGCCTGCCTGTGATCGCCAGTGGGGCAGACAAGGCCTGCGAAGTGCTGGGCGCCGGTGCCTTTTCCCCGGAGGTGGGTAACCTGAGTTACGGCACCACGGCCACCTTCAACACCTGCAATGCTCGCTATGTGGAGCCGATTCCCTTTGTTCCTGCCTACGGAGCTGCGATACCAAACCGGTACAACTCCGAGATCATCGTTCAGCGGGGCTACTGGATGGTGAACTGGTTCAAGCGGGAGTTTGCCCGTGAGGAAATGGATCGGGCTGAACAACTGGGGGTGCCTGCCGAATCACTGTTTGAGGCATTTTTGGAGCAGACTCCGCCGGGGGCGATGGGGCTTACCTTGCAACCGTTCTGGAATCCCGGTGTTCGTATTCCGGGACCGGAAGCCAAGGGGGCGATCGTCGGCTTTGGGGATGTTCATACCCGTGCACACCTTTACCGCGCCATCATCGAAGGCATCGCCTACGCCTTGCGTGAAGGCAAGGAGCGGCTTGAAAAGCGCAATGGTGTGCCGATCACACATCTGAAAGTTTCAGGGGGTGGCTCTCAGAGTGATGCCATCATGCAGATTACCGCGGATATCTTTGGCCTGCCGGCGGAGCGCCCGCATACCACGGAAACGTCCGGGCTGGGCGCGGCCATCAATATCGCCGTGACCATGGGCGTCCATGCCGACCATGAAATGGCGGTGTCTGCCATGACCCGGCCCGGGGCGCGTTTCATGCCGCGACAGGAATACAACACCACGTATGACCGGCTATACCGTCAGGTTTACCAGCGGTTGTACCCCCGATTGGCGCCGCTATACCGCTCCATCCGTGAAATTACCGGCTATCCCGCTCGTTGACGGGCACTCTTTGACGATCGTGACCTGTGGCCGGCACGCCTGTGGTAGGCTCACCGTTTTGTTGTGAGAATGGTTGATGCGTCTGCGAGTCACCTTGATGACCAGCCTCTTGGCCTTGCTGCCTGCGCTGTCAGTTCAGGCTGAAGATTCGGCCACACTGACGGCTCTGCGCGCTGATTTGTCGAGCGGGTCTTTACGCCCCTTGCTGGACCGCCAGCGTATCATTGAGATCCCTGATGCATTACAGGAGCAATGGCTGGCAGACAGCCCGTTCCGTTCCTTTGCAGTGACCGGATTCAATGAAAACGGGCAACGCTTTGCGGCACGGATTCGCCTGCATTTGATCAGTGATGATCATGAAGATGCCTTGCCGACTGTGACCTTTATTCGGGTGAGCGGCACGCCTGGATCCAGCTACCGAATTGACCAGTTTCACGATTACGCCAGCGGCCTCGATCTGGCGGCACTGGAAGCAGAAAAGGCATGGTTGCTGTCAGGGGAGGGCAAGGCCTTCCTTGCCATGCTGTCTCAACAACCGGATAACACGGCTCTGGCGCCGCTTGCCCGGGGTAGACCGGCAGCGCTGGCATTGTGGCTGGCGCAATGCATGGGCCGGCCCTGTGAAAACACGGCTCTGACCGCCCAGATACCGACCGATAGTCCTGCGTTTTCGCACGTGCAGCGAGGCTTTATGGCAGGGGATCAGGAGCAGGTTGCCGATAGCATCGTTGAACTGCATCGGGCGCTGGGCGATGACCCCTGGCTGTGGCGTACCCTGGGGCTACAGGCCCACCAGTACGGGCATTGTCAGTGGGTTCTGGATGAGATGCAGCGCGGCTGGATGGAACATCCGGACAACACACCGCTGGCAGACACGACGTTACAGTGCACCCTGGCTACTCTTGATCCTGAGCAGCAGGAGCTCGATGATCAGGGAACTGCTTTTATGCAACGGCTGTCACAGCAGATAGGCCGGGACAACCTGGCACGGGCAATTTCCGAATATTACCGGCAGTATCCACATCCGCAGCCTGCCGCGCTACAGGCATGGACCGCGGCCTCCAGAAAGGAGTAAACCATGCGCGTTTCCGATATGGCACGGCAGGCTGACACCACCGGCGAAACCGTACGTCACTACACGGATATCGGCTTGCTCAAACCCCGGAGGGATCCGGGAAATGGCTATCGGCATTATGATCTTGCTGATCTGCGTCTGCTCCGCTTTGCCCTCAAGGCACGGTCACTGGGCTTTACCCTGGCGGATATTCTGGCGCTGGCAGCAGCCTCAGAACAGGGTGAGACTCCCTGCGGGCAGGTCCGGAATCTGATCGAAGTACGTCTGGCAGAGGTGGAAGCACGTATCGAAGAATTGCAGGCCTTGAGCCAGCGTATGCGCTCTGCCATGAACGACTGGCAAGGCAAGCCGGACTGCCATCTGGATGACGGGCGTGTATGCGGTCTGATAGATGCGGTGGTGGGGGAGGACGAAGCCGGACGTTGAACGCCGGCTTCGTCGCAGGGACCCTTTATTTCGGGTTCTTGGTCTTTTCCTTGTCTTTATCGGCAGCCACTTTTTCAGCCGCCGCTTCTGCCCGTGCTTCCGCCTTGGCTTCTTCCTTGGCCACATCTTCCTTCACCAGCCCCAGCACATGCCAGCCGGCCTTGGGCTCCGGTTGCGTTTCAGCCGTAAACACCTGCACCCGGTCGCGGGGATCAATGGCGAATAGAGGCCACACCTGGCGCCCGGCTGTATTGCGATAGGCCTCGAAGTCGAATTCCTCGGTGAGACGGGTCTTGCGAATCTCTGCACCCTGGCTGAGCAAGCTGGCCAGTCGCGCATAACTCATGTCTGGTCCAAACAGTGTGGCCCCGCGGTGTTCCGGGGCAACCTCGTGTTTGACTTCCTTTTCGCTTTTCTGCGTGGGCAGGCTGAATATGTTCTGTTCACCAAATTCAATCCGGTAACGCATGGTGGACATGGTGTTCAGCTCACGACGTGGGCTCAGGCCCAGTAGCTTGCCCAAACCGATAAGGTCCAGGTATTGGTCAGCATGTTGCGAAACCGGGTTACCGTAGAAGGTTCCCAGGCCTTCCATGCGAGCTGCGCGAATGGATTCCCAGCTGGAATCTGTCACCGTGACCGGAAACTGGTTCTTTTGCAGCGCCGCCCCGATGGCGCGGGCAACCGGGTTGGCGCCAATAATCAGGAAGCCACGCGGGGCCGGTTCGGCGACTTTAAGCAATCGGGCCAGTGGGCGGGCGGTAAGGCTCTGCAGTGCTACCGTGCCGATGATCACCATGAAGGTGAGGGGGACCAGCATCTCTGCCCCTTCTACCCCATTTTGCTGGAGCCGTTCTGCAAACAGGGCAGAGATCGCTGCAGCCACAATCCCCCGCGGGGCAATCCAGGCCAGCAGGGATTTTTCCCGCCAGTTGAGGGTGGACCCCATGGTGGAAACCAGCACCGACAGCGGTCGCGCTACCAGCTGGATAATCACCAGTACCGCCAGTGCGGTGGCACTCAGCTGGCTCAGCTCTTCCATTTCCAGCCGGGCGGCCAGCACAATAAAGAGCACCGAGATCAACATGACCGACAGATTCTCCTTGAAGTGGAGAATGTCATCGGTGCGCACCCCCTTGCGGTTGGCCAGCACAATGCCCGTGGCGGTGACCGCGACCAGACCGGATTCTTCACTCAGGCCGTTGGCGAGCACAAATTCGCCTATCACCAGAGAAAGTACCAGGAAGCTACGGAGATATTCCGGAATCAAATGGCGCCGCAGCAGTTCCGCAAGGCCCAGCGCCACCACGGTACCAATCACGCCACCCACCAGGAGGGCCTGGACGAATAACCACAGGGAATGAAGAACCGCTCCGTCCTGACCGGTGGCCACCACCAGCTCGTAGGCCAGTACGGCGAGGATGGCACCGATGGGATCAATCACGATGCCTTCCCAGCGCAGCAGGCGAGATACGCTGCTAACCGGGCGGACACTTCGCAACAGCGGAACGATAACGGTGGGGCCGGTGACCACCACCAGGGCGCCAAACAGCAATGCCAGGCCCAGTGGCAGTTCCAGCAGCCACCAGGCGGACAGGGTTACCACGGACCAGGTAATCAGGGCACCCCAGGTCACCAGTCGCCGGACCGTCTTTTCAAGACCCCGGATTTCGTCGAAGCGGAGCGTCATTGCCCCTTCAAAAAGAATGATGGAAACCGCCAGCGAGACCCCGGGTAGCAGCAGGTCGCCAAACAGGCCCTGGGGATCAACGATGCCGGTGAGAGGGCCCAGCGCCAGCCCGGTGAGCAGCAAGGGAAGAATGGCTGGCAGTTTGATACGCCACGCCAGCCACTGGCAGGCAAAGGCGACAACCGTGATGATGGCCAACTGAAACGCGATATCTAGATCCATACATCCCCCCGGTAACGGTCAGGTGTCTGGGAACAGGATTGGGCGGGGATCAGGCAGAAAAAGGTGGCAGCCGGGCAGACATCGCCGGCGCGCCATTCGGTTGACGCAGAAAGCATGCAGTACACTCATAATGGTTCGGGCTAATAGTCACAGCCTGTTCAGCCACTGGCAACTGCTTTCTGGGCCCTTTTACGTTTTGAGGGGTTCAGGTGCTTGCTTCATGATCAATTCATGAATCCGGTTCAAATCTTGGTGAAGCGGCGGTTTGGCTGGGCTAGACTTGCCGCTCTTTTCTCCTGACGGAAGTGATTTATGCCAACCATCAGCCCCGGACGTCTTGCCATCATTCTTGGCACCCTGATCGCATTGGGGCCCCTGGCGATTGACACCTATCTACCTGCACTGGTGACCATGGCCGGCCATTTTCAGGTACCGATCCATGATGTGGAGATTTCCGTGAGCGTCTATGTGCTCGGCGTGGCTGCAGGGCAGTGGTTGGGCGGTCCCTTCTCCGACCAGTTTGGCCGCAAGCCGGTTGCCTATATCGGACTGGTCATGTTTGTGGCGGGCAGTCTGCTGATTCCCTTTGCTTCGGATGTGGAACAACTCTACCTGCTACGTTTCCTTCAGGCCCTGGGCGGGGGCGCCACAGCGGTCATCGCCGCGGCCTCTGTGCGTGATCACTTCTCCGGCAAGGAGGCCGCCAGGGTACTCACTTCCATTGGCCTTGTGATGCTGCTTGCGCCTCTTTTGGCCCCGGCGATTGGCTCCTTTCTACTGCATCTGGCGGGCTGGGAAAGTATTTTCTTCATGCTGGCACTGTACGGCCTGCTACTGGCGCTGGTGGTCGCGTTTCTGTTGCCAAAGGTGCCCTCACAGGGCGGCGAGGAGCCCCTTCGCAAAAGGCTGTTCACGTCCTATGGCCGGGTAATCCGCCAGCGTCGGGCCATGGGCTTTATTCTGGCCAACGGTCTGTCTTTTAGTGCCATGTTCACTTTCATTACCGATGCAGCCTTTCTGTATATGGACTACTTCGGGCTCAGTGCCGCACAGTTTCCCATCGCGTTTGGCGCCAATGTGGTCACCATGCTGGCAATGAACCGGCTGAATGTGGTGTTGCTGAGGTACTACGACACGGCAGCAATCATGCGGGTGGGGCTGATGATTCAGAGCAGCGCCGCAGTGATCCTGCTGGCGCTGGCCGTGACCGGATTCTTGACGCTGTGGATGGTTATTCCGCTGATCATGGTGGTGTGCGGAATGATGGCACTGGTGATGCCCAACGGCATTGCCTGCTTCCTGAGCTTGTTTGAGCGTGACAGCGGGGCGGCCACAGGGCTCAATGGCGCACTGCAATTTCTGCTGGCAGGCATTGTGGGGACCGTGCTGGGGACCTTGCACAATGGCACACCGCTGCCCATGACCCTGTTGATGGTGATTGCCAGCGTCGCTGCGCTGGCATTGTTCCTGTTGTTGACGCCTGAAAAACACAGCGCGCCACGTCACTGACGGTTGTGCTGTTTCTCCTTCAAGGGAGGCAGGGCGATCGCCAGCAACGTCAATACCAGGGGTAACAGCCAGGGCAGGGCAAGCCAGGCGCTTAGCGGCAGTTCACCATCAAATAGCCGCTCACCCAGGGGCCACAGGGCAACAGCGTGAATCAGGGTGGCCAGCAGAGCGGCTCCGCCCGCCATGAACAGCGCCTGAAAAGCGGCCGTCTTGCGAAGCAAGCGGTTGTCTGCGCCCAACGTTACCAACAGACGGTTGTCACGACGCAATTGTTCAGCGGTGGTCAGCAATGCCGCCCCCAGCACCAGCAGGGCTGCGATCATCAGCAAGGCGCCGACCATAAACGCAGCCTGGCTGGCCTGGGCCACAATCTCCTGCAGATTCTCAAGAATGGCATTCACATCAAGCAGGCTGATTTGCGGATAAAGCGCGACAAGCTCGCCCAGCTCCGCACTGTTTTCCACGGGCATGTAGAAGCTCGTAATCCAGGTCCGATTCTGTGAATCCAGGGTCCCTTCGGCAAACATGAAATAGAAGTTGGGCGCGAAGCTTTCCCAGTCAACCTCCCGCAACCCGGTGACGGTGGCCGTGATCGGCGTGGCTGATCCGGTGAAGGTGAGCTCGTCACCCAGGGCCAGCCCCAGTGATTCGGCCAGCTTGGTTTCCACAGTGACTTCACCGGGCTGCCCGGCAAGATGGCCTTCGCTCATCACGTTGCTGTCCGGCAGGCTATTACTTTCGGTCAGAGACAGGTCACGGTTGAGTGCTCTTTCAGCGCGATCTTCTTCCTTTGTCACAGCGTCCCGTACGGATTCGCCGTTGATGGCGGTGAGACGGGCACGCACTACAGGGTAGAGGGGCTGGGATTCGCTGCCATGCTGGTCCAGCCATTTTCTGAATCCGTCCAGGTCCTGGTCGAACAGGTTGATCACGAAATAGTTAGGCGCCTGCTCAGGCAAGGTGCTCTGCCAGTCATCCAGCAATTGTCGACCCGCCTGCATGGACATGGCCAGGACGGACAAGGAAATAATCAGTGCGGCCAACAGGGGCAGGGTGGTGGCCTTGCGACGACTGAGCCGACGGAATGCCAGCCTTACTGGCAGCGAACTGTTTCGTAGCAGCCGGTCCACCAGCATGACCAGTGGCCAGAGCAGCGCCGGCAGGCCGATAGCCACGGCACAGGTGAGCAGAAGCAGAGGCCAAAGGGTGGTGAGGGAGCCGGTGAGCAACAACGCCAGTGGGATGGGGGTCAGCAGGGCAATTACCAGGGGGGCTCTGGATGCCTGTTCGTCCGCGCTGCGCAGTAAGGAAAGGGGAGACAATGACAGTTGTTGCCACAGGGTGGGGGCTGCAAACCCCAGCCAAAGCAGGACCGGCCCGGTCAGGCCCTGAAACGCCGCCGGCCACTGGTTACCGATGTGGCTGTCGAGCCGTTCGGCAATGAATGCGCCCAGTAGGGATGCTACTGCCACGCCCAGTATTGCCGGGACCAGCAGGGCAAGCGCATCACTACCCAGTAGCCGTTGTGCTATTTGTCGTTGAGAGGCGCCCACCGTTTTCATGACGGCACAAAGCGTCTGTTGTTGGCGAGCCCGGTAGCGGGAGGTGAGAAAAATGGCGGCAGCGCAAAGTAGTACCACCAGCATGATGGCCAGCTGCGACCACAGGAACAGCTGCTGGATGGGGCCCCGTTCCCGCAACTGCGTGTTGGCAACGGTCTCCACTTCCTGGTCGGGGCGCAGGGTGGGTTGCAATGCGGCCTGGAGGGATTCCCGTTGAGTGTCGTCTGCGGCAACCAGCAGATGATGGCGATAGCGACTGCCCGCGCCAAGCACGCCAGTGCTCTCCAGATCGGACAGGGCGATCAGGGCCCGCGGGTTCATACTGTAGAAACCGGATTGCTGATCAGGCTCCTGAATAATTACCCGCTCAATCACCAACTCGCGCTCACCCAGAGAAAGCGTATCTCCCACAGAAAGCTGCAAGCGGTCCAGCGCCTGACCTGCCAGCCAGATATGGCCAGAGGTTGGCCCGGACGGGGCGATGTAAGGGGAAGAAAATCGGTCGTTACTGATTTGCAGATCACCGTAGAGCGGGTAGCTCTGTGAGACAGCTCGCACGCTGGCCAGCAGGAACTGCTCGTCATGCATGAGTACGCTGGCGAAGTTGGCGGTTTCAGTGTGAGGCAGCGACAACAATAATTCTCGCTGTTCGGGTTCAGGAAGACGGGTACCTTCCAGAACCAGGTCACCCCCAAGTGCCACTGCGGTGCGCTGGTTAAAGCGATCATCAACACTGTTACGCAGTACCAGCATGGTGGTCATCGCCAGCGCGGCGATGAAAATAGCCAGTGCCTGTAACCGGAATGCGTTGGAGCGCCAGGCTTTAATCACTGAGCTGCCCCTCATTCAGCGTGAACGCGTGCTGACACCGTTCGGCCAGCGCCGGGTCATGGGTCACCAGCACCAGCGCAGTACCTTGTTCCTTGTTCAGCTGGAAAAGCAGATCTGCCACGTGCTGGCCGTTGGCATAATCCAGACTGCCGGTGGGCTCGTCAGCAAACAGCAGGGCAGGGGAGACGGCAAATGCCCTGGCCAGCGCAACGCGTTGCTGTTCCCCGCCGGATAGCTGGGCAGGATAGTGATGTTGGCGTTTGCCCAGTCCCACCTGCTCGAGCCACTGCTGTGCAGTCTTCCGTGGGCCTGAACGGCCAAGAATCTCCAGGGGCAACATCACATTCTCAATGGCCGTCAAATCGGCCACCAACTGGAATTGCTGAAAAACGAAGCCACAGTGTTGTCCCCTGCGGCGTGCACGCTGGTCTTCATTCAGATCACTGAACGATTCGCCCTTGAGAGTGACTAAACCGGAAGTGGGGGTATCCAGGCCTGCCAGCAACGATAGCAATGTGGACTTGCCAGAGCCTGAAGGCCCGGTAATGGCAACGCTATCTCCGGGGAAGACGTCGAACGTGATATTCTGCAGGAGTTTCAGGTTCCCTTCCGGGCCGTTAACCTCTTTACCAAGGTGCTGTGCGCTTAATACCGGAGAAGTGTCATTCATGTTTGTCAGGCTACTCATGTTGCAGCGTCGTCAGGTAATGGCTGTGCTGATGTTTGTGACCGCAATTCTGGTCTCGGGTTCTGTCCAGGCACAGTCTGTATTGATTCTTGGCGATAGTATCAGTGCCGCCTACGGGATGGAAAAGTCCCAGGGCTGGGTACATATGTTCGAACAGAAGCTGAAACCCTATTGCAGCAATGCACGGGTGATCAATGCGTCAGTAAGCGGGGAAACCACCGCCGGTGGAAAATCCCGGCTGCCTGAATTGCTGGGTACCCACAAGCCGGACATCGTGGTGATTGAGCTGGGTGGCAACGATGGTTTGCGTGGGCTGTCCCCCATTGCCATGCGCAACAACCTGGAAGCCATGATTGCCCTGAGTCGTGACAGTGGTGCCACCCCGGTACTGTTGGGCATGCGGATTCCGCCCAATTACGGGCCACAGTACACTCGCTTGTTCGAGCAACAGTTTCGCCAGGTTGCCAGTCAGCAGGGGGTTGCCTTCCTGCCTTTCTTTCTGGAAGGGATTCTCGACAACGGAGGCTTTCAGGAGGATGGCATTCACCCCACGGTAGAGGCGCAATCACTGTTGTTGCGCAATGCAGAATCCGTACTCGGGCCAGTGCTTCCCGATTGCTATGCCGGGAACGAAGGGGTTGATCAGGGGGATGAACATGTTTGATCTCATGTCGCCCTGGGAAAGTATTCTGGATTATTGGTTCGAGGACGGCATGAGCCGTGGCTGGCCCAGTGATCCCGCCACCCGCAAGTGGTTTCGAGCGACCAAGGGCGATGATGCTGAAATCGAACACCGCTTTGGTGATGCGGTCAGCGCGGCCCTGCAGCAGGAGCTGGTGGAGTGGGAGCGGCACCCTGAATCAAGGCTGGCCCTGATTCTGCTTCTCGATCAGTTCACTCGCCATATCTATCGCGGAAGCGCCAATGCCTTTGCCGGCGATCACCGTGCTGCCACACTGGCTGTGGAAGGGCTGTCACGGCGCATGAATACACAGCTGCCGGTGTGCGGGCAGGTGTTTTTCGTGATGCCGTTAATGCACGCCGAGGATCCTGATCTACAGGACCTGTGTATCCAGACGCTGATGGACGTGGAAAAACAGGCCCCCGACTTTGCTGCCAGTCATGTGAAACTGCACTTGGCATCTGCTCGACACCACGCCGAAATCATTCGCCGTTTTCAGCGTTTCCCGCACCGTAACAAGGTGCTGGGGCGGGAAAGCACCAGGGAGGAGCTGAGCTTTCTGGATGAGAGTGGGCGTTTTGGGCAATAACGTTTTCAGGACTGGCTGGGCTTACGGCGGATATACAGCGTCTTGCTGACCCGGGCCACGCACTGACCCTGTTCATCGACAATGTCGATATCCCATTGAGGGAGATATTTATCCCCTGACGCTGTGTGCTTTCTGATCCGGTCGATGGTTTCATCCGAGAGATGGAAGTGGGCGCACACGCGGCCCTTGCCGGGTCGAATGAAGTCTATGCTGGCTGACTTGTCCCAGACAACATAGTCTGGCCCAAGCACATTCATGACCATCAGCATGTAGAACGGGTCGATCATGGAGTACAGGCTGCCGCCAAAATGCGTGCCCACATAATTGCGGTTGTACCAGTGCAGGCCCATGGAAACCTTGAGTTCACGGAAGTCTTCCGCCAGGTAATCCACCCGGACGCCGGCCCCCAGATAGGGGCCATAAAGATTGAGAAACCAGCGCAACCCCGCAGGGCTGCGGGCAAAACGACCGAGTAACTTACGCATTGCCAGGCTCCAACACTGCCAGAGCATCAAGCAGCCGCTTGCGCTCGGTTTCGCTGATACCGCCAACATGCTCCTTGAGCAGCTTGCGCATTTCATCCATCACCGCAAAGCCCTGCTTCTTCATTGCAGAGGGGAGCGTTTCCAGCTGCCACGCCAGGCGACGTTGCCGCTCGGCCTCCGGTGAGGGCACCCCTGCAAGGGCTTCAAACGCCACGGCCATCACCAGCATGGCGTCGTTACTGGCGTCTTCAGCGGGCAGAGCCAGGACCTGCTCCTGGAGGCGATGCCAGTCCTGCCAGTCGTCCAGTCGGGCAAGGCGCTCCTGGGCGCGGCGACGCAATTGCTGCACTTTCTTGTTGAGTCCGGCAGGTAGCCGGCCATCACTGGCCGCATCGAGCTCTGACAGGGTGTGTTTCAGCGTGGCGGCATTGGCGTCTGAAAATTCGGCAACCAGTGCCTGCTCCAGTGCGTCCAGGTGCTCGCCAATCACCGCCTGGCGTTGAGACTGGGCGGTCTTCTCTGCCTCTTTTTGCTTGTCTCTGGCCTTGAAAACGCGGTCAATCGCTTTGCGAAACTTTTTTTGCAGTGGGCGGTGGCGTGCGGGCGGTAGCCAGGCGGTGTTGCGCCACTGTTTCTGGATATCCAGGGCCTGCTGGATGGCATTGCGCAGATCGTCACCGTCCAGTGAGATTTTCTCCGCATTGGCGATCAATGCGTTGCGCTCGTTCTCTGCTTCCTTGCTATGCGCTTCCAGTTGCTCATCAAGGGTGGATAACGCGGCAGAAAACCGTTTCTGGGCATCACGGGCATCGGTAAAGCGTACCGGGTGATGACGCTGCCAGTCTCTCGGGGCCTGCTGGCGAATCTGCCAGATCCCCTCCCAGTCGGCCTTGCTCCAGTCTTGCAGATTGATAAAGCCTTCCAGCTGTTCAAGGAGTTCAATCCGTTTCGCCAGGTTGGCCTTGCGTTGGGCATCCTGTTCAGCAAAGTGGGCCTTGCAGGGTTCGTAAGCCACGTCGGTGGCGGCCTTGAAGCGATCCCACAAGGCCTGATCTTCATCTTGATCCGAGCTCATCAGGCTGCGCCATTCCTCATGCAGTGCCTGTATGGCGCTGGCCAGTTGTGGCGCATCCATGGTGCTGTCTGCGAGCAATTCCATCTTCTCGCACAGTTCCACTTTCTTGGGTTCGGCTGCAAAACGGTGCCAGTCCTGTAGTTCGGCGCGTCTGGGGGTGAGCTTTTCAAGCTCGCGGGCCAGTTGCGGGGCGTCCCCTTCGGCGATTACGGCTTCGGCCTTGTGCCATAGCCGGTTGGCATGCCGCAGGTTGCCTTTGCTCAGTTCCCGTTTCAGGGCGATCAGTAGCCCCCGGTGCGGGTTGGTGGTTTTCTTGTCCGGGGCCGGTTCCTTTCCGGTGCTCTCGACAATGGCATCGAGCAGAGGAGGGCGGGCGTATTCCGCCGGCCATTGCTGTGCCAGGCTGGCCAGTTTTTCCGGGTTGTCCCGGTTGTCGTTGGCCTCTGCCGCCAGGTCCAGCATGGCCTGGAAGGCCGCTGTCAGGTTATCGAAGGCATCCCGTTCATGAGTGGCCGGTTCGCTTTGCTGGCTGGCCCCCTGCCAGCGCCGCTGTTGGGTGGCAAGCGCAGAACGCAACTCTCCCAGCTGATGTTCCCAGGTCTCGCCACTGGCTTCACCCAGCAACTGATAGAGTGTTCGGCACGCTGCATTTCTTTCCATTTCAGCCGTTTCAGCCAGGGCTTTTCGGCGGTGTTCTTCCTGCAATTCTGCCAGTTGAGAGCGACAGCGATTGAGCGCCTGATTAACCCGGGAGGCAAGCTCTGGAGTGGCCACACTGGCAGACTCCTGCCATTGCTGCTCCAGTTGCTCAAGGCGTGGCCCGTAGAGGGCATCCACACGGCGGCGGGCATGCTGCTCAAAACGATCAGCCAGCTGGATAACCCGCGCTGATTCCGCGTTCTGTTGCTGTTGTTGTTCCTGTAATGCCTTGGCGGCATCACGGGCGATTCGCACAACCCGCTTGTCTCGGCCTTCCCGTGCCAGGCGTTTCAGATCGGGCAGTGTGTTAATGCGCTGGGCGGCACTGACGCGCACGGGTTCACTGGGGCCATCCACGGCCAGCGTCATCAGCAACGCCGGGTTATCGAGGCGTTCAATGGCTGCCTGCTGGCAGCGTTCGTCAGGGCTGTGTCTGGCCACATGGGCAAGGACATCCGGGTTGTTGGTCAGTCGAACCAGGCGCAGACGGGTGTCATGGGGCGGGGCTTCCTCGCAGGTGCCGGCCAGTAGCGCCATGATTCGCATGGAGGCGGATTCCCGCACGGAAGGGGCGCTATCCTGATTCAGGATGTCGTCGAGCAGGTTTAAATCGGTGATTCTGGTGGTTGCTGCCGCCCTGACCAGATCACTGGCGTCGCCACGTGCCAGCTGGGCAAGAGCGTCGCCTTCTGCAACAGCGGACATCCTTTCGATGGCCTTCAGGCGTATGTCGGGGTTGGTGTGTTGCCAGCGCGGTTTGAGAAATCGACCAAACATAGAATTCCAGGCCCGGTCTTTGCCGGGCATCCTGTTCTGTAATGGAGTCTGTCAGCGTTGCTGCTGCTCCAGTCTTGATGCAATAAGGGTGTCCTTTTCTTCCCAGAGTTCAGCAATCCATTGTTGAAATCGTTCCCGGAAGGCAGGATCGGCTTCATAGTTACCCTCTGAAGCCCAAGCCGGAATCACACGTTGGGTCACAACTACCTCAACGTTCTCCATGGCGCCACCCAGATAGGCAAGCAGGGAGCGGGGGGCTTCCGGGGGGTAAATAATGGTCACATCAAGCAGATTTCGCAAATGCCCGGACATGGCCCCCAGGGTGAACGCGGCGCCACCGGCCTTGGGTTTGAGCAAGTACTGGTAGGGGGACTGCTGTTGATCATGTTTGGCCTGGGTGAAGCGGGTACCTTCAAAAAAGTTCATCACCGAGGTAGGGAAGTAGGCAAACTTCTCACAGGCCTTGCGTGTGGTTTCCAGATCCTTGCCCTTGAGTTCCGGGTTCTTCGCAATTTCCTCTTTGGTGTAGCGCTTCATAAAGGGGAAATCCAGCCCCCACCATGCCAGCCCCAGAACCGGCACCTTGATCAGCTCCTGCTTGAGAAAGAATTTGAGGAACGGAATCCGGCGGTTGGAAATACGCTGGAGAACCAGAATGTCTGCCCAGCTCTGGTGATTGCAGGTGACCAGATACCACTGGTCCCGGTCCAGACGATCCATTCCGGAAACCTGCCATTTGATCCGGCTGGTGCCGGCAACGATCAGGTTATTGATGGCAATCCAGGTCTCTGCAATGGCGACAAGCACCCTGGAGAGCATGACTTGGGCCTTTTCAAAACGCAGTACCAATCGAAGCAGCACAAACAGGTAAAGGACAGGGCAGAGGATAAGGGTGTTGATGACGATGCCGATGAGAGCGGCGATGCCACGAATTTTATGCCAGTTATTCATAGTCGAGTCTTAATCTAAATGCCTTCGGGAATGCTACCCAATGACCGCTCATAAGTCCCATTCGGTTTCGGTCAAAAACTGTTGGTAGAAGGCTTTACGGTAGGGCTATTCTGTGACAATGAACAGGAAGTTTTGCCAGTCTTTCTGGCTTGTTGCGGGGATTTTCCTGGTGCCCGGGGTGTATGCAGAAACAGAACAAGACACCGATCCGGCACCGGCTGAAGTGGTGGGGAAGAGTGCGCATCCCTGTACCCACCATAGTGACCGCAATGGCTGGGTAGATCGCACCCATAGCTGGATGTCCCGGACGGTCTGCGGACCAAGTCGCTGGGTCGATGGTTTTTTTGGTGGTCCCAACGAGGTCTACAGCGAAGAGCCCGGCACCCAGCTGCGCGTAATCGGAGCGTCCCGTTTCCAGGAGCATGATGGTGACGAGAGCGAATTGAAGGTGCGCGCCCGTGTGGAATTGCCCAATGCACAGCACCGCCTCAGCTTGATGTTCCGCAATGATGACGACACCAGTGACGAATTGCGCAACGATCTGGACAGCCGGCCAGAGGAAGTGGGGGAAAACAATACCGGGTATCGTGCTGCCCTTCGCTGGATGGTCAATATGCCTGACCGCATGGATGTGGATCTGGATGCCGGCGTCCGCTCAGAGCTCACGGCTTTTGTCAGGGGACGCTACCGCTTCACGACCCCGGTAGGTAATACCCTGGCCACCTTTCGTTTTACGGAGAAAATGTACTGGGAAGACCCGGATGGATTCGGGGCCAACAGCCTGTTCGAGATTGACCGGCCATTCACCGAACGCTCCACGGTGCGCCTGGCCAGCGAATGGGAGATCAGTGAAGAGTTCAACGAAATGGAGCGGGGCTGGTATTTCAATCAGTCCGCCAGTGTCTATTTTCGTCTTGGCGATCAGAGTGGTATTGGCGCCAGTGCCGGCTTTGATGGTTTCACCAGCCCGGTTTCTGCGGTAAAGACCTGGCGAACCAGCGTGCGATTCCGTCGCAGTGTCTGGCGACCATGGTTCTTCTATGAGGTCGAGCCCTATGTATTCTGGCCCAGGGAAGAGAATTACAAGGGTGTTTCCGGGGTGGTGTTGCGGCTCGAGGTTCAGGCCGGCCTTCCTTACCACTGATGGCGCCCGGGCATGGCCTGCATGCCCGGGAGCAGACGAACTAGTTCGCCCAGCCGCTGGTGCGGCGACGACCTGAGCGGGAGCGCATGATCAAGCCGATCACCAGGCCGGCACCGAGGATGGCCAGGCCTGTGAGCCACTCGCGATAGCGATTACTGCTGCGCAGCATCACGTTTTCAGCCTTAACCTGATCCAGTTCAGAACGCAGCAGGCTCAGCTCTTCATTGAGGCGACGGTTTGCCTGGTCGAGACGAATGGGGTCAGAGGCCACTTCCTGGAGCTGTTCCAGTTCATCGCTCCGGGAGGTCAGTGAATCCTTTAGCGTCTGGGACTGTTCGGCCAGGGCATCCCGCTCGCCCTTGATCTCGGCAAGTTGGGTGCGCAGCTTGGCGGCTTCGGCCTTGGCTGCCTCACTGTCACTGCGGGCCCGCTCCAGCAGAATGGCGGCAGTGGGAGACTGGCTCAGGTACTGCTTGCCGATATACCCCTCGATATCGCCATACTGAATCTTGGCCCAGTCGCCATCGAAACCGAAAAACTCGACCCGGGTACCGCTTTTGATACCGCGGTGAACAATGCGCCCACCAGGATTGGCCGCTGCCCGAATGGGCACATAGATACTGTCGTCTACCCAGGCCGCCGCAGCATGGGTGTTGCCCCAGCTGGCAGCCAGGAACAACGCGAGAGTCAGACGTTTAAGCATTGGAGGGGCTCCTTTGTTCAAGCGGCGCAGTCTACTGCACGGGAGCAGGCTACGGCGCAACAATAATCACAATTCGGGTGGCTTACCCTGTTGGCTTTGTAAAAAATCGCAAAGCGATGTGTCAGGGCAGCACTTTCTTGAACGGTTTGACCACCACCCCGGCGTAAACGCCGGCCGCGATATAGGGGTCGGCGTCTGCCCATTGCTGCGCGGCTTCCAGGGAGTCGAATTCTGCCACGACCAGAGAACCGGTAAAGCCCGCTTCCCCGGGGTCGTCACTGTCGATGGCTGGGTGGGGGCCAGCCAGCACCAGACGCCCCTGGTCACGCAGGGATTCCAATCGGGCAAGGTGGTCAGCGCGGGCTTGTTTGCGTAACGGCAGTGAATCCGCAACGTCCTGGCTGATGATGGCGTACAGCATGTCAGAATCCTTTCAGGTGGTAATTACTTGTGTTGTTCCAGCATTTCTTCAAAGCTCAGCCCGGTGAGCCGGGTAAGTCGGCGTATTAGATAGAACAGGGCGGCTGCGAAAATGATCATGGACGGTATGACGATGACCGGATAGCTCAATGCGGTCATTTTGGCCAGTTCTTCGTTGAAGGCCACCGTGCCGGGCGGGCTTTGCAGAATCACCTTGGCCAGAACGTAATTCAGGACTGATGATACAAAGAACGAGCCCGCAATCATCCACGAAGCGGTGGTCAGTGTGCGCTCGAAATCAGTCTCGGTGCCCTTGAAAGCCAGGCCTGCCGCGATTTTTTCGGTGGCAAAGATCTTGTCGTTATAGACAAAGGTGCGCACCAACGGCCAGCGGGTGTAGAGCGACCCTACCGTGGCGATACCCAGAATGCCGGGGATGGTCGCTTCCTTGATGGCCATGTATTCGGCATCCAGTTCCAGCAGCCCGATCCCGCCGGTGAGCATGATGCTGACAATGCCCAGTGCTGAATAGAAGTTGACCTTGCCGTTGCCGATCAGGTCCTTGAGGCCGTAGGCAAAGGGAAACGCCAGTGCGACCACAATGGCCAGCTTGGTGCCCAGGTACTCGTCGCTGGACAGCTTGCTGAGAATCAGGGTGGGAATGATGATGTTCAGCAGCAGATTGGCGAGCAGGCTTTCTTTCTTCGCAGGCGGTGCGCTGGCGCGTTCTGTGTCGGTTGAGTTGGTCATGCGGGACGAATTTTACCTTGGCTTGTGAATAAGGGCAGCGCAGGCGCAGATGTTAACCACATCGGCGCAGCAATTCACCCTGCAATATGATAGGTTGTCGACCTTGTTAAAGGTGCCCGGTTCCATGTCAATTCAGCATTCAGAGTGTTTCGATCTGCATAGCCACAGTCTGGCCTCGGACGGTGCGCTGTCGCCTGCGGACCTGGTGAATCGGGCGGCTGACTATGGCGTAACTGCCCTGGCGTTGACGGATCACGACACCCTGGCGGGCTTGCCTGAAGCTCGCCAGGCTGCGAAAGAGCGTGGTATCCGGTTGATCAACGGGATCGAGTTCTCGGTGCGACATGACAATCGGGAATACCACATACTCGGCCTGGGGCTGGATAGCGACAATCCCCAGTTGTGTGAGCGGGTGGCCAGTCAGCAACAGGCCCGGGTGAACCGCGCCCGTGAAATTGGCCGACGCCTGGACAAGGCGGCAGGACTGGCGAACAGCTATGAGCGCACCTGCGAATTGGCTGACAGCCAGGCACCAGGTCGCCCCTGGTTTGCCAAATACCTGGAGCAGGCTGGGCGGGTTCGCAACGGCCGTCATGCGTTCAACCGGTTTCTCAAGCAGGGCCAGTCTGCCTTTGTGGCCACCCCCTGGTGCAGCATGGAAGAGGCCATCGAGGATATACACGCAGCGGGCGGACAGGCGGTAGTGGCGCATCCCCATGGCTACGGCCTTACCCGCAAGAAACTGAGGCAATTACTCACCGCATTCAAGGCGCAGGGGGGGGACGGATTGGAGGTGGCCATGCCCGGTCTCACCCGTCAGCAGCAGGAACTGCTTAATGAATGCTGGCAGCATTTTGACTTGAAGGTGTCCGCGGGCTCCGACTTCCACTCGCCAGAACAGAAGTGGCTGGCATTGGGCCGTCTTCCAGATATCCCCCGTGGAGCCACACCGGTTTGGCAGAGCTTTAATCAATAAAAACAAAATGTTGAAGCTCAAAGTTAAAGCTGCATATCATTCAAGAGACAGAACGAAAGCGGAATCAGCATGACTGAAGTGCTCTATATTCATCCGGAAACACCCCAGCCGCGGCTGATACGTCAGGCGGTGGACGTGATCCGCAAAGGCGGGCTGATTGCCTACCCGACGGACACTACTTATGCACTGGGCTGCTGTATCGGGGAAAAGAATGCCCTCAATCGACTGATCCGGCTGCGCCGTCTCGACAAGAAGCACCAGTTTACCCTGTTGTGCGAGGACCTCTCTGCACTGGCGACCTATGCCAAGGTGGAAAACCCGGATTATCGCCTGATCAAGGCGCATACCCCTGGGCCCTATACCTTTATCCTCAATGGCACCACTGAAGTGCCGCGCCGGCTGATGGATGCCAAGAAGCGCACCATCGGTATCCGTGTGCCGGACCATCCCATCTGTCAGGCGCTGCTGGCTGAGCATGGCCAGCCGATCATGACCTCCACCTGCCACTTGCCGGATGACGAGTTTCCGTTGACCGACCCTCAGGACGTCCGTGATTTCCTGCAGGGGCAGGTGGATCTGGTCATCGATGGAGGCTTTGGCGGGGTTCAGGAGACCACGGTGATCTCCCTGGTAGATGGCGGGGGACCAGAGGTGATTCGTGAAGGTGCTGGCCCCCTCGACAGCATTTATTAGGTTTATCGCGGAATTGCGGCATAACACATCTTTCCAGGAGTGGACGGAGGTGATTTCGGTTTTGATGTGAGAATCGGAGCAATGTTTGCTGACCCTGATGTTCAGTCAGCTTTGCGGTTAACCATTTATTTGGTCCATTGGCGAAGATTTAGCCAGTGACGCCCGTCGGGACGGCATTATGCTGTCCCTGATCCCCTTGTTCACCGTATAATCGCTTGCTTTGCTGGCGCCTGATCGAGGGTGGTGGCACTGATCGGGCATAAGGAGTTGATTTTGAGTTCCGTGGTTTCTTCCCAGCGCGTTGTTTCCGGCATGCGAGCCACTGGCCGCCTGCACCTGGGGCACTACCATGGCGTGCTCAAGAACTGGGTGCGTCTGCAGCATGAATTCGAATGCTTTTTCTTTGTGGCTGACTGGCATGGGCTGACCACGGAATACGAAAATCCCCAGAATATCGAGCGCCATGTGTGGGATCTGGTCATCGACTGGCTGGCCGCCGGGGTCAACCCGGGCTCCGCCACCCTGTTTATCCAGAGCCAGGTGCCCGAGCATGCGGAGTTGCATCTGCTGCTGTCGATGATGACACCCTTGTCCTGGCTGGAGCGGGTTCCCACCTACAAGGATCAGCAGGAAAAACTGCGCGAAAAAGATCTCAGCACTTACGGTTTCCTGGGCTATCCGCTGCTGCAATCCGCCGACATTCTTGCCTACCGGGCCGGTCAGGTGCCGGTGGGTGCCGATCAGGTTGCCCATGTGGAATTGACCCGCGAAGTGGCCCGCCGTTTCAATCACCTGTACGGGCGCGAGCCGGGCTTCGAGGAAGCGGTGGAAGCGGCCATCAAGAAAATGGGCAAGAAACAGTCGAAGATCTATGTGAATCATCGTCGTCAGTATCAGGAAAAAGGCGACGAAACCGCGTTGGAAACCGCGCGCGCACTGGTCGACGCCCAACAGAACATCACTCTGGGTGACAAGGAGCGCCTGCTGGGCGATCTGGAAGGGGGCGGCAAGGTCATCCTGCCGGAGCCCCAGGCATTGTTAACGCCGGCGTCCAAAATGCCCGGGCTGGATGGGCAGAAGATGTCCAAGTCCTACGGCAATTTTATCAGCATGCGTGAAGAGCCGGCGGAAGTGGAAAGCAAGATCCGCCGTATGCCCACCGATCCCGCCAGGGTTCGTCGCACCGATGCGGGCAATCCTGATAACTGTCCGGTGTGGCAGTTCCACATGGTGTATTCCGACGAACCCACCCGGGACTGGGTGCGTGACGGTTGCACCAGCGCGGGTATCGGTTGCCTGGATTGCAAAAAACCGATTATCGAGGCAGTTCAGGAAGAGTTGGAGCCCATTCGCAAGCGTGCCGAGGAGCATTTGCGTAACCCGGATCTGGTGCGCACCATTGTGGCAGAGGGCTGTGAAGAGGCTCGTGAAGCCGCACGCGCCACGCTGGAAGAAGTGCGTGTCAGCATGGGCCTGAACTACCGCTAACGCGGCCAGGGAACGACGATGACGGAAACGGCAGAACCGACAACGCAGCCCCCCCCTGATGGGCAGCACGCCCAGCAGGCGGAGATGCCGTTCGGGCTGGTCTACGGCAAGGCAATTACCAAGCTGCCGGATGATCTGTACATCCCGCCGGATGCACTGGAAGTGTTCCTGGAAGCGTTCGAGGGACCGCTGGATCTGTTGCTTTACCTGATCAAACGCCAGAATCTGGACATCCTCGATGTGCCGGTGGCCACCATCACCGTGCAGTACATGGAGTATGTGGAGCTGATGAAGGCCATGAACTTCGAGCTGGCGGCGGAGTATCTGGTCATGGCCGCCATGCTGGGCGAGATCAAGTCGCGCATGCTGCTTCCGCGCCAGTCCGAAGACGATGACGAGGAAGGCGAAGATCCGCGCGCTGAGTTGATTCGTCGTCTCCAGGAATATGAACGCTTCAAGAAGGCGGCCGAAGACATCGACGAGCTGCCACGGCTGGAACGGGACGTGTTCCCGGCGGCAGCCAAACGTCCAGAATACACCCGGGAGAAAGCCCAGCCGGATGTGGACATGCGCGAACTGTTGCTGGCCCTCAAGGAGGTCATGCACCGGGCAGACATGTTCGAAAGTCACCAGGTCTCCCGCGAGAAGCTGTCCACCCGTGAGCGCATGGCCAATGTGCTCGACAAGCTCAAGGGTCGAGAATTCGTTCCCTTCATCGAGCTGTTCAACCCGGAAGAGGGCAGGCTTGGGGTGGTAGTGAGCTTTCTGGCCGTACTGGAACTGGTCAAGGGGGCCCTGATCGAACTGGTTCAAAACGAACCCTTTGCGCCGATCCATGTAAAGGCCAAGACCCTGGTGATGGAAGAATCAGACGTGCTTGCCCAGCTGGAGCTGGAAGACGAGCCGGAAACGGAGAATGACGCCCATGACGGTACCGAGGGGTAAGCGTGGACGCTGACAAGATCAAGAAAGTGATTGAAGCCGCTATCCTGGTTGCTGAAGGGCCGCTGGATCGCGATGCCATGCTGATGCTGTTCGACGAAGAAGATCAGCCCAGCAAACCGGAGTTGGCCAAGCTGCTGGAGTCACTGGCGGAAGACTATGCCGATCGCGGTATTTATCTGCGCGAGGTGGCGTCCGGGTTCCGCTTTCAGGCACGTCCCGAGCTGGGGCAGTGGGTCAGCCGGCTGTGGCAGGAAAAACCGCCCCGCTACAGCCGGGCCATTTTGGAAACCCTGGCCCTGATCGCTTATCGCCAGCCCATTACCCGTGGCGAAATCGAAGAGATTCGTGGCGTTTCGGTAAGCTCGCATATCGTCAAAAGTTTGCTGGAGCGAAACTGGGTGCGTGTGGTGGGGCATCGCGATGTGCCTGGCCGACCTGCCATGTTCGCCACCACACGGCAGTTCCTGGATTATTTCGACCTGAAAAGTCTTGAGGATTTGCCGCCGCTCTCGGAAATCCGTGATCTGGACAAGGTCAACGAAGAACTTGAACTCACCGATGTTCCCCCGGTAAACGCCGCCCCCGGTGACCATGATGAAGCGCCGCAAGGTGAAGATGGTCAGGGGTTGCTGGAAGAGGAGCACGAAGCCCGGCTGCCCAGCGACCAGGAGAGCTTCCCGGGGCTGGAGCAAGAACCGGATGTGGATGAAGCGGACCTGATGAGCATGGATAACGTGGATGCCGTGCTGGCCAGTTTCGAGGATGAATTCCGCCGCAAGCCTGCTCGGCAGGCAGACAATGATGGCGAAGACACATCACAAGGCACTGCAGAAGAAAACAGGGATCAAGCGCCCGTCGAGGACGAACAGGGCAACAGTGAAGACCGTAATGAGAGCAGTGAAGAGCACTTCGCTGACGTGACAGCCGCTGAGGCTGCCAATACCGAGGACAGCCCGAATCGTCATGAGTGAAACGGAAAAATTGCAGAAGGTCCTGGCCCGGGCGGGCCTGGGTTCACGCCGGGAACTGGAAACCTGGATCGAGGCAGGTCGGGTTTCCGTCAATGGCAATATCGCCACTCTGGGTGACCGGGTTGGCCCTGAAGATGTGCTCCGAGTGGATGGCAGGACAATCAAAGTGAAGCCAGAAGAAGACATCGAACAGCGTGTGATCATGTACCACAAGCCTCCGGGCGAGGTGTGTTCACGCAACGACCCGGAAGGTCGACCCACGGTGTTTGATAATCTGCCGCGTTTGAATGGCCTGCGCTGGGTACAGGTGGGGCGTCTTGATATCAGTACCACCGGCCTGCTGCTGTTCACTACGGATGGGGAGCTGGCTCACCGCCTGATGCATCCCTCCAATGGCTTCGTGCGCGAATATGCCGTGCGTGTGCGTGGTGAGCTCACCGCGGAAAAACGGCAAGCCATGCTGGACGGTGTGCTGCTGGAAGACGGGGTGTCCAAATTCGAGACCATCGAGGATGCCGGTGGTGCGGAAGAGGGTGCCAACCACTGGTACAAGGTCACGCTGGTAGGCGGTAAATACCGTGAAGTCCGGCGCCTGTTTCAGTCACAGGACCTGGATGTGGCGCGCTTGATGCGGATTCGTTTTGGCGATCTGCGTCTTCCTCCGCAGCTCCGTCAGGGGCGCTGGATGGAGCTGGAGCCCCAGCAGATTCAGGGCCTGATCGACAAGGTTGAGCTGAAGGGTAAAAAATATACCGGCCTGTACGGTCGAGCCCGCCTGCGCCACCAGAAAGGCAGCAAGCCCCCCCGCAAAGCCCGCCGCGGACCCTACCGTCGTTAAAATCCTGTAAGACGGTTTTTACCACCACAGCGATCACAGCGTTTACTGAGGAAATGCCTTGGTGAAGCAGTGATCTCTGTGCTCCTTGGTTGCACAGCCTTACCGTAGGAGCGGCGCTCGAGCCGCGAACAGCTTGTATGAGCGTTGCGAGAAGCGTGTTACGAAGAGCAAAACACTCGTGTTTGGCGGTGTTATAGCCTTTCGCTTTGCGTTACTCGCTGGCGCTCGATTCGCGCCCCAAGTGGCGCTCCTACAGCCCAAGCATGCGTTAACGCTGACTATGTTTTGCTCAGTGAACGCCGTGATCTCTGTGGTAAAACAAGGCTTTCAGGGCAGTTGCATTAACCGTCCCACCAGGGCGGGCAGGGCAGTTTCTACCCGTAATATGCGCGAGCCGAAGCTGAAACAGCTGAATCCCTGCTTCTGCAGCATCTCCACCTCATAATCGGTCCAACCGCCTTCGGGGCCAATGGCCAGGGTGGTTGGTGAGGTCTGGCTGTGCGGCATGGGGGGATGGTCGCCGGGGTGGGCAAGAATGCGTTGGCTGTTGCCCGCCCAGCTATCCAGGTTATCTTCCACAAACGGTCGAAAGCGGGGGGCCAGGGTCAGGGTCGGGAGCACCGTATCGCGAGCCTGCTCAAGCCCCAGCAACATCTTTTCACGAAGCAGATCAGCCTTGAGATTGGGGGTCTGCCAGTAGCTCTTGTCCACCTTCCAGCTGTTGATCAGCACAATCTGTTTAATCCCCAGGCTGGTGGCGTCGATGAGCAGGCGTTTGAGCATCTTCGGGCGGGGAAGGGCGAGCAACAGGGAGAGTCCCGGAGGAGACACGGGCTGCGAATCTGCTTTAAAAAATACCTCTATCTCACTGTTTTTAATGGTTTCTATTGTGGCTAATCCCACGTCACCATTCAGTAGTCCTGCGCGTATTTGCTGACCCGGCACCCCATTGAGGACTGTCAGGACATGCTGCGCCTGTCGGGGTGTCAGCCGCCATCGGGCCCCTGCAAGGTGCTGTTCTGGTGTGAGAAGTAGCAGATTCATGGCGCGGATTATGGCACAGCCCTGACGTAAATCACTGTTTCCTTGGCTCAAACGGCCCTTTGCGCCCGGAAATCAGATTGTTAGAGTTGCACACTTGTCTCGGAAGCACCAAAGAGTGGAGAAATTCATGCAGTTTCAGGGTACCGACCAATACGTCGCCACTGATGACCTCAAAATGGCGGTCAACGCCGCCATCGCGCTAAAGCGCCCCTTGCTGATCAAGGGCGAACCCGGCACCGGCAAGACCTTGCTCGCCGAACAGGTGGCCGAATCCCTGGGCTTGCCCCTGCTTTCCTGGAATGTGAAATCTACCACCAAGGCCCAGCAGGGCTTGTATGAGTACGATGCGGTCTCCCGCCTGCGTGATTCCCAGCTGGGTGCAGAGGGTGTGGAAGACGTGTCCAACTACCTGAAGAAAGGCAAGCTGTGGGAGGCCTTCACCCACGAAGGGCAGGTGGTATTGCTGATCGACGAGATCGACAAGGCCGACATCGAATTCCCCAACGATCTGCTCCAGGAGCTGGATCGCATGGAGTTCTTCGTCTATGAAACCGGTGAGCTGATCAAGGCCAAGCAGCGCCCCATTGTGATCATCACCTCCAACAACGAGAAGGAGCTGCCGGACGCCTTCCTGCGTCGCTGCTTCTTCCACTACATCAACTTCCCTGATGCCGAGACCATGCAGGCCATCGTTGATGTGCATTATCCCGAGATCAAGAAGAACCTGGTCACTGAAGCCCTACAGATCTTCTTCGACCTGCGCAAGGTGCCGGGCCTGAAGAAGAAGCCGTCCACCAGTGAGCTGATCGACTGGCTGAAGTTGTTGATGGCCGACGATATTCCGGAAGACGTGCTGCGCAACCGGGATACCAAGAGCGCGGTGCCGCCGCTGTACGGCGCACTGCTCAAGAACGAATCGGACGTGCAGCTGCTTGAGCGGTTGGCCTTCATGAATCGTCGCGAAAGCTGATAACTCCATGCTGATTGGTTTCTTTGAAAATCTGCGCCGCTACCGGGTTCCGGTAACGCTGCGTGAGTTGCTGGATCTCTGTTCAGCCCTGCAGGCCCATGTGGCGTTTGGCTCTGTAGAAGATTTCTACATGCTCAGCCGGGCGGTGATGGTCAAGGATGAGAAGTTCTATGACCGCTTCGATCAAGCCTTCGCCAGTTACTTTGAAGGGCTGGAAGAACTGGAACCGGACTGGCTCAGCAAGGTGATTCCGGACGAATGGCTGCGCAAGGAACTGGAAAAGAACCTGAGCCAGGAAGAGTTAGAGAAACTGCAAGGGCTGGGTAGCCTGGAAAAGATCCTCGACGAACTGCGCAAGCGCCTGGAAGAGCAGGAAAAGCGCCATCAGGGTGGTAACAAGTGGGTGGGTACCGGCGGTACCAGCCCCTTTGGTGGCCATGGTGCCAACCCGGAAGGGGTTCGCATGACCGGCCCTTCCCGGAACAAGAAGGCGGTGAAGGTTTGGGAGAAGCGGGAATTCCGTAATCTGGATGACTCCGTGGAGCTGGGTACCCGTAACATCAAGCTGGCCCTGCGGCGTCTGCGCAAGTTTGCCCGCACCAGCAACCAGGAAGAACTGGATCTGGACGACACCATCCGCTCCACCGCCGCCAATGCCGGCCTGCTCGACATCAAGATGCGTCGCGAGCAGGAGAACCGCGCCAAGGTGCTGCTGTTCTTCGATGTGGGCGGTTCCATGGATCCCTTCATCAAGATCTGCGAAGAGCTGTTCTCTGCCGCCCGGGTAGAGTTCAAGCACATGGAGTACTTCTACTTCCATAACTTCGTCTACGAATACGTGTGGAAGGATAATCGCCGTCGCTGGGACGAGAAGATGTCCACCTGGGACGTGCTCCACAAGTACGGCAGCGACTACAAGGTGATCTTTGTGGGCGATGCCGCCATGAGCCCCTACGAGGTGAATTCTGTGGGCGGCAGCGTGGAGCACTGGAACGATGAGGCCGGGGCGGTCTGGTTCCAGCGCATCATGGAGACCTACGAGAAGGTGGTGTGGTTGAACCCGGAACCCGAGCGCGCCTGGCAGATGACCACCTCAACCCAGTGGATCAAGCAGCTGGTGGAACACAATATGTTCCCGCTGACCCTGGAAGGCCTGGAAAAGGCCATGAGGCACTTGAGCAAGTGAACTTGCTCCTGATGCCACACCTTGTGGGAGCGTGCTTGCACGCGAAGGGTTTGGTATCCGTCATTCGCGTGCAAGCACGCTCCCACAGCGGTTTGATGAGTAACATCGCCAAAAACCAAAAGGCCGGACAAATGTCCGGCCTTTTTGCTTTTTCCGTCCGGCATCAAGCGTCCGGCATCCGGCATACATTCACGCCGCGTTGTCGATGATCTTCACTGGCTCACCATCGGTGATATGCAGGTGATCAATATAGTCGGCGAGGGCGCGAAGCTGGTTGTCGTCCAGGTCCGGCAGGGTTTTCTTCAGCATCAGGCGCATGGCGCCTTTCACGGCGGACGTCGCCGCGCTGGCCATCTTGCGCAGTACGATGCCTACCTGCAGCAGTCGCACGGACTCATTGATGTAGACCTCAACAGCCTGGTCAGTGAGCTTGTCCAGCACGTCCATGGCCACCGGAACATATTCCTTCGGGTTATCACCACGCAAGCCCACCAGCAGACCATCAATATCGCTGGACAGGTCATCGGTAACCGGCACCCCCATCCAGGGCTGAATCTCACCTTCAACCTCAACATCCAGCATCAGGCCGGCAACGTGCTCTCCCATGGGGCGGAGTTGCTTGTTGTCCATCTTTTTCAGGGAGGCGCTGGCAATGGAGGAGCCCGCCTTGTTGATGGTGCCTGCGGTGCTGCGAACCATTTTGGCCATGAAATTCTGCATTTCCAGCACATCAATCAGCTTGAGCAGGAAGCCATCCAGCAGGTCCTCAATCAGCAGCTCGATGGTGGACATGGCCAGTTTGTTCTGCGGCTCGGACACACCCATGTGCAGGTTGATGATTAACTTCTCGGTTTCACTGCGCAGTTCGGCGGAGCAGGGGAAGGCCACAAATGGCTGTGTCATGGTTGTCCCTCGGGGTCTGTAAAAGAAACGGCTATGCAGGAAGCATAGGCAGCAGGTATACAGTGAGACAATGACGCAAAATATTCCCGAATGTTGCGTTGTGACAATTGAATTCGCTCTTTTGCGCACCGTTCGTCGTCTTTAACAACACTTCTGAACCTTGTTCTGGTTCTCCCATGGCCTGTTTACCCCTGCATCATTATAGTGCGCGCCTTTCGCGCTCCGCAGGCATGAATAAACGCCCACAAGGCAACCAATAACGACACATCAGGGATAGCGGAGCTCCCCAACTCTGCCGTAATCCGGCAGCGACCAGGAGAATGCAATGTCCAGGGTGCAATCCACCTTCTGGATGGCGGCACTGACAGTGGCATGCGTGGCCACACCGGCCCTGGCTGACAATACCCAGGCCGAAATCCGTCGTCTTCAGGAACAAATCAACTCACTCAAGGCCGCCACAGCTAGCGAGTCTGCCCGTCGCCTCTCTCTGCCTTCGCTGGCGGTCTTCGGCAAGGTCAGTGTTGATGCCATCTACGATGACCGTAATGCAGGTCTCGATGAATTGCTCATCCCCAGTACCATCCCCACTGGCGATAATGACCAGCAGAACTTCGTGCTCCATGGCAAGAACAGCCAACTGGGCGTGCGGGTAGGGGAGAAGAACGGTCCGCACATGGTGTTTGCTGCTGATCTTTTCGGCAGCATTGATAGATACGAGTTGCGAATCCGGGATTTTTACTTCAAGCAGGGCGGCTTTCAGGCTGGTTATGGCTTCACAAAATTGCTTGATGGCGCTGCCTGGCCGCTCACTCTTGATGCACAGGGCCCCAATAGCGCCATCTTTGCCCGTCAGGCGGGTGTCAGCTGGCAGGGCGACAATGTGTTTGTTGCCGTTGAAGATCCCAATAGCGAAGTCTATGACCCGCAAAACCTGAGCAGTGCCGCGGGCCGTCGTCCCGATGTAATCGTGGGCTGGCAACAGGCCATGTCAGCCGGTCATGTCCGGCTGGGAATGGTCAGCCGAGAGATCGGTGTGGAATTCGCCAACGGTGATCAGGAGTTCGCTCAGGCGGGCGGGGCGGTGCTGAGTGGCTCACTGAGCGCCGCCGAAAACGTCCGACTGCTGGCCAGCGCAAGTGCCGGCAAGGGCTTTGCCCATTACTACAATGACCTGTCCGGATTCGGTGATGGCGGCATGGACGGCTATGTCTTTGCTGATGGCCTGGAAGCCCTGGAAACCGCCGGCGGCTATCTCGGTGCAGAATGGCAGATGGCCCAGGACTGGACACTGGCCTCCGTGGCTGGGCAGATCGACATTGAATCCGATGATCGCCTGCCAGATGAAGCTATGCGCCGTACCCGCTATGGCACGTTGTCACTGGTGTACCAGCACACCCCAAGGCTGAGTTATGGTGCGGAAGCTTCCTATGGCATGCGTGACAATCAGGCAGGAAAGCGGGCGGAGGTTCCCCGTGTTCAGCTCAACTTCACCTACCGGTTCCTGCACGAGAATCGCAACTGATCAGTGCCGGTCCCAGGACCAAGACACCGCTCAAACACACTTGTGGGAGCGTGCCTGCACGCGATGAGGTATCTCAAACCGCACCATCGTCTGCAGGCAGACTCCCGCAGAAGAGAATAATCCAGCCACCGTAGGAGTCAGCCTGCTGGCGATACTGGAGCTGATCAGAACCATCCACGCACCAATACTATCCACACAAGGGCGTCTGACCGAGCCCCCAGCTATTCAGTATCATCGAGTCCCAGGCTGGCATCGAATCCTTTAGGCCTGGGAGTCACCTTGCGTGTTGAGTAGTCAAAAAACACAAACCCCGATTTGGCACGAAAGACCTCAGAACCATCCTGCTGCCGGGTAGCCCGCAGCAGCATGTCACCGCCATATTTATTGATATCCGCCATGGCGAGCTCCAGGTTCAGTTCGTCACCATGAAAGGCTTCGGCAATATACATCAGCATCAGGTCGGAATTGACGATGCTGATGCCATCCACCACGCATCCCGGAAAGCCCAGGCTAGCAAACCAGGCGTCGCGGCAATCACCAATGATGGTGACCACCTTGTCGTGGGCGAGGTGGCCGGCAATGTTCTCGTGGTCTTTGCTGATGACCATGCTGTAGTGAAAGATCGGATTGTCAGGAAACTGGATATTCACTCGCATGCCGGTTCTCGGGCTGGGTTGCGGGAAAAGTGTTGTTTAATACTCGTGTAGCCACAGGCGTACGCCAATATGTGGCCAGGCGGGTGTGATGATACAGGAGGGGATCCACATATTGTCCGCTGGCATGACTCACTGAATCATCTCAAATACTCAATTTAACATGTATGCACACCAAGTGGTGTATTTTATTATGATAATCAATCGGGTAGCACGAATGCCGTGTCAACTGTGCGCGACGCAACCGCTGCATCCCTGTTACATTATTGGTGGCGCCGGGCAGGGGATCACAAAATCTCTTTACCGACCGGACCATCGCTAAGCCACTCGCGGTCTTCCTCGCTCAGTGCGGTATTCTCTGGTGTACAAGCTGCCAACATCTCTTCCAAGGTCGGCATGGGCTTTGGGCGAATGATCAACTGCTCATCAGTCAGTTCCATATCAACGATACTTCCCACATCAAGACCAAGATGCTGCAAGACAGTTTTAGGGACTCGAAGTCCTGCGCCATTACTAATTTTCTGCACTTTCAATTTCATAAGCACCTCACACATTGGGTGTAACCTCAATTTAAATAGATAAATCACCCGTAACAACCATGTGGTAGTGATGGTCAAGAATTTAGCCATGCAATATATAGAGGTTCGGCCACGGACAAATAACTATGGATCTTCTGTTGTTTGGCGATTGCAATGATTTCACTGTGTGTGCACAAATGATCGGACAGAGGCTCAAATAGAGGGTGCCGGCGATCAATCCCTGATAAATAGCGATTAGCCCACTCCTCAAGTCGCTGGAACTCCTTGCTGTTTTCGTCGGGCGAGCCAATTGTGTCTGGAATAATCTGGTTCAATAACGCATATACCTGCCCTTGGTTCGTGGCGTGCAGCTCTGCTTCCTGCCTTGGCAAGCAGCACTTCTTGTATTTAACCCCGCTACCACATGGGCATGGCGCATTTCTTTGCAGGTGAGACATTCTCCACCCAAACGGAAAATGGGTATTATAGTCCGTGGATGCTCAGGCATCAAAAAATGATAGTTCTCACTTTTAGGTGAGACTTCCATGAGCAATGCTCGTCTTCAGGCATTTGGCGCAAAGGTTAGAGCAATGCGAAAGCAGAAAGGCCTATCCCAAGAGGAGCTTGCAAGTTTAGCAGGCTTGGACCGCAGCTATATGGGTCACATTGAGCGTGGCGAAAAGAACATTACTCTGCTCAAAATCTACCAGATTAGCGACGCTCTCTCGCTTCCTGCTGCTATTTTTCTAACCGATGAATGATATTCCTATCATGTAGAACCGGTATCAGGCTTTAATTCACTATTTTCGTTCAAGCGGTTTTGTGTCGTCAGGAAGTTGTAGGGGGGAGGGGAGGTTGAATTCATTCTCCAAGAACTCATCTAGCCGCTGCGCGATACGGAAGGCCTCCGCATTCTCCGATCGCTTGCCTTCAAGGTTTTAGACCTGGCAAATGAACTTGCGATGGACTATCTACAGGATGACCCGCTTGCCGGGTCTGAGCAAAACACGATAAGAAGCCCACGCTTAGCGAACCGCACATTCTTCCCAATGGCGTTCATAGCTGTAACGTCAGCCTTGCCTATCTGGGTTTGTATTGGTGTTTGTTTTTTCGCCCAACAAACTGCCGGAAAAGAAAAGCAAGGCACCGGTGACAATAGCAATATCAGCCAGATTAAAGGCCGGCCAGTGCCAGTCCCGCCAATAGAAATCAAAGGAATCCACAACGTAGCCGCGAAATATTCGGTCAATCAGGTTGCCCATGGCGCCACCGAGGATAAGACTGTAAGCGAAGGCTTCTCCTTTATGACGATTTTCAAGAATCAGCTTGATCAGGAAAACCGAGACCACCACCGCGATTCCGATTAAAAAATAGCGCTGCCAGCCTCCGCCATTCGCAAAAAGACTGAATGCGGCACCGGTGTTCCATACGTGCACCCAGTTAAAGAACGGGGTCACTGAAATAGACTCGCCATAGGCCATTGATTGCTGCACCAGCCACTTTGCAGCCTGATCTGACGCTGCCAGCAGGCTCGATATGGAAAACAGGGCATACGACGAGTGCTTGTTGCCAATAATGAGCAATTATTTAACCCTTCAACGCCAGAATACGCCTGGCCCCGTTAAGTACAATGACTCCCGATATGGTGCCGATAATCAGATCCGGATAATTGGACCCGGTCCACGCGACCAGGGCGCCGGCGGTGATGACCCCCAGGTTGATCACCACGTCGTTGGCCGAGAATATCCAGCTTGCCTTCATGTGCGCCCCGCCTTCCCGATGTTTGGATATGAGCAGCAGACAACTGGTATTGGCAATCAATGCGACGAATGCGATAGCCATCATCACCAGCGATTCAGGCTCACTACCGAATACAAAGCGTCTCACCACCTCTACGAGCACGCCCACAGCCAAGATCAGTTGCAGTACACCAGCAAGATGCGCGGCACGTACCTGCATTTTCACGCTATGTCCAACCGCATAAAGGGCAAGCCCGTACACCGCCGCATCGGCAAAATTGTCCAGGGATTCTCCAATCAGGCCGGTGGACTGGGCGATCAGACCGGCAGTCATTTCCACCACGAACAGAAGTGCATTGATGCCGAGCAACCAGCGCAGGGTCCCGGATTCTTGCTTAGCAGAAGCTGCCGAAAACTCGGCGGCCTTGATGGTCTCCGGATTTGCAGCGACGGTTTCCTGAAGCGAGGCGCCTAGCCCCAAGGTCTTCAGTTTCGAGGTGACGGGCTCGACCTCGCCGTCATGCACGACCTTCAGCCGGCGGTTCGACAAGTCGAAGGACAGCGCCCGAATCTCCTCAAAGCCGTTCAGGGCTAGGCGAATCATTCGTTCTTCTGATGGACAGTCCATCTTCGGCACGGCATAAACACTGACCCATCTCCCTGGCGCCTCGGAGGAGGCCTGTATATCGGTATCCGCTGCGGACGTTGCATCACCGCCACAGGCGCCACCACAGGATTTGCTCATGATACGACTCCACTTGAACAATGTTGTGGTACCATTTAAAACTATAAAGCTACTATAAGGTCAATAGAGTAAAGAATCCGTTGGGGAGGAGGCTGATGCGCATTGGTCAGTTGGCGCAGTTGGTAGGGGTCGAAACACAGACGATCCGCTTCTATGAACAGCAGGGCTTGTTGCCGCCGCCTGATCGGCAGGACAACGGTTACCGTGTCTATACCGAGAAGCATGGTGAGGGGCTGGCCTTCATCCGTCGCTGCAGAATCCTGGGCCTGTCACTGGCTGAGATTCACGAACTACAGAGCTATCAGGACGACCCTCATCAGCCTTGTACCGCCGTCAACGCCTTGCTCGATGATCACATCTCTCATGTGCGGTCGCAGATAACCGCTCTGCAAGCGCTTGAGAAACAACTCGTTTCACTGAGAGCGAGTTGCAACGATGACCGGGAAGTTGAGGCGTGTGGGGTTCTTGCTGGAATTAACGAAGGAAACATGCACCAGCAGTAGGTGAAGCATCAACCAGATAATTCGATGAGATGCCGGTCTGTCTCACTCTCATGCAAAGGTAAGATCAACTGAATCGCCACCGGTTTGCTAGACACCTTTCAGCCATACAAAATGGTGGCCGCCGTACTGATAATCTCCTCAGGCTTAACGTAGCCCTGTACGTGGTACAGGCCCAGCTCGCTCGAATATCCATAGAAACTCCAAAACGGCATGAAAAAGCCCGCACAAGGCGGGCTCTGGCATGCAGTGAAAGGGGGGGGGAGTGTAAAATTCATGATCAAAAGCATCGGTTTGCTGTTTTGGGTTGCAAGTAGAGCAAGTAGTGTTAGTGGGTGTAGATTCAGTATCCTTCAGGAAAAGCTCATTATAGAGCGGTCGAGATTGAACAGGCTGGACGAGACTCCAAATCATCATCCCAACTATTGATGAATTTGACTTGAAGCATAGAGAATGGAGGGTGAAGGTGTCAGTTGTCTGACAGGTCGCCGAATCGATCAGAACCAGGGATTACAACAACTGCAGTAAGGCCTCCTACCTTACTGGACGTGTAATGAACCTGTCCCTGATAACGCTCAACTATTGCGTGGACAATAGCCAGCCCCAATCCATGACCGGGTGTTTGCTCGTCCAGCCTCAATCCTCGCTTGCCCAATTGTGAGTGGGCTGTTTCTGATACGCCCGCTCCGTCGTCGCTGATGATAATTTTTAACTGCTCTTGATCTTCACTCAGCGTGAGCTCCACCCAGCGGGATGACCATTTGCCTGCGTTATCCAGCAAGTTGCCAAGGATTTCGTTCAGATCATGCTCCTCGACAGGCCAGCGATGGTTTTCAGGCAGATCCGTTGACAATTCAAAAGATTTATCGGGGTAGAGGCGGCCAAGCATCCACAGCAGATCCCGGGCCTGTTTGATCGGACATACACTTTGGCCGACCTGTGGACCCGCAAACCGGCTTCGCCGCATTTCGGCCTCAAGCTGAGCATCTATGTCGTCGAGGCGCGCCGCCATTTCCCATCTCAGCTTCTCATCGAGCGGGCGACTGGTGTCTTCCAGGATCTGTCTGACAGCCGCTATGGGGGTTTTCACGCTGTGGGAAAGGTTGGCAAGTGCGTCACGGGAGCGTTCCAGCCGGTCATCCAGTGAATCCAGCAGTCGATTGAGTTGCCGGACGAGGGGCTGGAACTCCTCCGGGCCGTCTGCGTTAATACGGGAGAGCTCGCCTGACTGAAGTTTTTTCAGGTTCATCTGAAGGCCCGCTATTGACCGCAGGGCCAGAGTGATTCCCAGCCATATGCTCCCGATCATCAGAATGACCAGTAAAACCGAGACGACGGCAGTCCAGATATGGAGTTTGGCCTGGCTCCGATGAAGCGCCTCCATATCCTCGGCAACAATGATCACGAAGGGGTTTCCGTCGACCGTGAAGGCACGGCGATACCCAAGCATTTGGGAAGGCGCAGATGGTACCTCAGCATCCCTGGCTCTCACGGCTCCCTCCTGCCCGGAGGTGAGCAACGGCCTCAGAATCGGAGTCCAGGTCTCCGGTGAGATGGACTGCCCAGACGGAGAAGCGATGGCGATGGCGAAGGCGTGGAGGAGCACTTCCTGAAAATAGTCGCCGGTCTGGAGTGTATCAATCTGGCCACCGGATTGGCGGATCTGGTGTTCCAGAAAAGCTACCTCATCTTTCAAGCGGCGTTCTACTAAGTCCATGGTCATCCTCTCCAGCAAGGCCCCATGGATGATCCAAGCCAGTGCCATCAGACCAATACCGGCCGGAAGTAGCAGAATCAGGAGCATCCCCCTGACTGAGCGAGGTCTAGCGGCTATCGGCATCGAACAGGTACCCTTGACCACGTCGGGTCTTGATGGTGTCCGGTCCCACCAGCTTCCTGAGCCGCCGCACATACGCTTCGATCACGTTCTCGCTGGGTATGTCGTCGATGCTGTATAGCTGGTCGAGAAGCTGTTCTTTCGAGAAAACCTGCCCGGGACGACTCATCAGACATCGGAGCAAACGGAACTCCGTACCGGTCAGGCTATGTTCGGTCTCGTCACCGGCCCTTAACGTCTGGCGATTTTCGTCCAGCTCGAACCGGCCCGCTGTCAGGGTATCCATTATTCTGCCTTCGCTTCGCCGGACGATGGCGTGAAGTCGGGCAATCAGCTCTTCGGTCTGGAAAGGCTTCGCGAGGTAATCATCGGCGCCGGCCTTCAAGCCATTGACCTTGTCCTGCCAGTCTCCCCTGGCGGTCAGGATCAACACCGGGAAACTGACCTTATGCGTCCGCCACTGTTTCAGTACGTCCAGGCCGTTGCCGTCGGGCAGGCCCAGGTCAAGAATACCGGCGCGGTAACTTTCCTGCTGCCCGAGGTGCCGGGCTTCCCGCGCTGTACGGGCGGTATCCACGCTGAAACCGGCCTTTTCCAGTTGGGCGCTTAGCCCATTTGTCAGCAGGTAGTCATCTTCCACCAGAAGTAATCTCATTCCTGAACTGCCTTTCTAAATTGAGCATCAGAGTCCGTCAGTGTCGCTGCCCAAGCTGAATTGTGCCAGAACAAAAAATAATTCCGATTTTCAGCCTGGATTCAGGTTGCTGAGCGATGGTAGCAACCGCTTCTGGATATTGCTCAAGTTTTGAGTGAGACAACCCGGCCCTCAGGGCCAAAGCTGTTCAAAGGAGAAGATATATGACCGTATCAAAATTCCTCGTTGCTGCCGCAACTATCTTATTGTCGGCGACCACCTTTGCCGCTGGAACCCATGGTGGAGGACATGATCACGGCGCTGCGAGTGGTGAGCCCGGCAAAGCCTCAGAGGCCAGCCGAACCATAACAGTCGAAATGTACGACAATTACTATGAACCGGGATCAATCATCGTAAGCCCCGGGGAAACGGTGCGGTTCGTGGTGGAGAACAAGGGGAACCTCGTTCACGAGTTCAACATCGGCACACCTGAGATGCATGAGGGGCATCAGGAGGAAATGATGATGATGGTCGAACATGGCGTCATCCAGGGCGGAAAGCTCAACCACGACATGATGGAAATGGACATGGGGAACGGCCAGTCCATGAAACACGACGACCCTAACAGCGTCCTGCTGGAACCGGGCCAGAGGCAGGAAGTTATTTGGAAGTTTTCCGATAACAGCAATATCGAGTTCGCCTGCAACGTGCCGGGTCATTACCAGGCAGGGATGTACGGTGACGTCAAGGTCCAGTAACTGAGTTCACTAATGGGGCGTTGATCCAGTGGGCTTGTAGGTATTTATTTTGAGGGTTCTTAGTGAAGAGCGATTTGGAGCAAAAAGTATGAACAGCCGTTTAGGTTCAGTGTTGTTAAGCCTGCTGATGTCTGCATCGGTCATGGCTGGCGAATATAATCTCACGGTTGATCGGGTCGAAATTGACACCGGCGATTTCGTGAAAGACGGCATCGGTTATAACGGTGCATCTCCCGGGCCGGTGATGCGCTTCAAGGAAGGCGAAAACGTCAAGATCAACGTGACCAACAACCTGGATGAGATGACTTCCATTCACTGGCACGGCCTGATCCTTCCTTTTGATCAGGACGGTGTGCCTGGTATCAGCTTTCCAGGCATCAAGCCGGGTGAAACCTTCACCTACGAATTTCCCATCCAGCAGGCTGGTACTTATTGGTTTCACAGCCACTCCGGTTTTCAGGAGCCGGATGGCGCCTACGGTTCCATCGTTATCGAACCTGAGGGACGTGAACCGTTCCGCTACGATCGCGAATACGTAGTTCAGCTAACCGATAAGCACCCGCACTCCGGTGATCGCATCATGCGTAACCTGAAGATGATGCCGGACTACTACAACCGCGAGCAGCAGACTGTCGGAGAGTTTTTCTCTGACGTGTCCGAGAACGGCCTGATGAACACCGTTCGGGACCGTATGGCCTGGGGTGGCATGCGGATGATGAAAGCGGATGTCGAGGACTTGCAGGGTTTTACAGGGCTGATCAACGGTAAAGGGCCGGATCAGAACTGGACTGGGCTTTTTGAGCCGGGCGAACGCATTCGGCTGCGTTTCATCAACTCCTCGGCGATGACTTACTTTGATATCCGGATCCCCGGTCTGGACATGACCGTTGTGCAGGCTGATGGCAACAACGTTCAGCCGGTTAGTGTGGACGAGTTCCGGATCGGTGTGGCGGAAACCTACGATGTGATCGTCCGCCCGAAAGGTGAGCAGGCCTACACCATCTTCGCCGAATCCATGGGGCGTTCGGGCTATGCCAGAGCGACACTGGCCCCAGAAGAGGGTATGGAAGCGTTCGTGCCGCAACTGCGTGAACCGGCCCGCCTGACTATGGCTGATATGGGCGGTATGTCCGGTATGGACCATGGCGACATGGATATGAATAGCTCAGAAGGGATGTCCGGAATGGATCATTCTTCGATGGAGGGAATGGATCACGCAAACATGAGCAACATGGACCACTCAAATATGAAAGGAATGGATCATTCGGGCACGTCCGGCATGGACCATGGTTCCATGGCGATGGGAAAAGAAGGTCCAAGCGACCCCTTCTATGCGAAGGGAAGTGGCCTCGTCCCCACGGCAGCCAATGGCGGCAAGTTCCTGTCCTACGCTGACCTCAAGGCCCAAGATCCACTGTATGAAGACCGCGAACCGACTCGAGAAATAGAGCTTCGTTTGACCGGCAATATGGAGCGGTACACCTGGAGTATCAATGGCGTTAAGTACGAAGATGCCGATCCGATCCGCCTGAAATATGGTGAGCGGGTCCGCTTCAAGTTTGTCAACGAAACCATGATGACTCACCCCATGCACTTGCACGGTATGTGGTCCATTCTAGATGTTGGCGCAGACCAGTGGAATCCGATCAAACACACGGTCAGTGTGCAGCCCGGCACCACCGTTTACATGGAAACCGAAGTCGACGAGCCAGGCCAATGGGCGTTCCACTGCCACCTCTCTTACCACGCGGCCGCTGGTATGTTCCGTAAGGTGATTGTTGAAGGTGGGCCAGAGTCGACGCAGGCCAAAACAGACGCGGCTGCTGAAGAAGGAGGTGAGGCATGAGTTGTATTCGATCACTTGTTGCGGTCAGTTTCTTTGCCTCTATCGGATTCTCAACGGCGGTGACAGCTCAGGAAATGATCTCCGACACCACCGCTCGTAAACAGCCGCTCACAACCTGGGGTGTTCAATTCGAGGAGTTTGAATACCGCTACAGCGACGATGACGAGGAACTGGGCGTCTGGAATGCGGATGCTTTCTATGGCACCGACGAGTTCAAAGTCCGGTTGCTCACAACCGGGGAGTACGAGATAGAGGAGCAGGCCTACGAAACACTGGAAAACCAGCTGGTCGGCCAGATCCCCATCTCCAAGTTCTTCGACGCCAAAGCGGGCGTACGTTTCGATACGCCCGAGGGGCCGGACCGTACATATGCCGTTCTCGGTGTAGCCGGGCTGGCTCCCCAATGGTTTGAGATCGATGCAAACCTGTATGTCAGTAAGGATGGCGATACGTCAGCCGAACTGGATGCAGAGTACGAGCTGCTTCTCACCAACTACTGGATTCTGGCGGCAACGCTGGATGCCACGGTTGCGTTTAGCGAGGACCGGGAAATTGGCGTTGGTAAAGGACTGGTTTCTACCGAAACCGGACTCAGGTTGAGCTATGATCTGATCGACCGTGCGTTCTCGCCTTATGTGGGCGTGGTGCATGAGCGCAAATACGGCGATAGTGCCGACTTTGCCGAAGCGGACGGCGGCAGTACAGCAGATTGGTTTGCTGTGATTGGAGCGCGCATCGCACTCTGATCAGGTACTTAGGGGCTAAAGATATTTCTTTGGCCCGTTTTTCTCGACATTGATGCAATGTGAGATCTACCCAAGCCAGCATTGGCTATTTATTGAGTATCAAACGCCGTTCAAAACAACAGGAGGTTGTATGAGCAGCACGCACGACAGAACCACGCGCTATCAGAAAGGCAGTCTTACACTTCCGGGAACTGTTATGCTGGGCACCGGTGTCATGATTGGCGCCGGTATCTTCGCCCTTACCGGGCAGATGGCGCAGATGACTGGCGTTCTTTTCCCGTTGGCGTTTCTGGCCGCGGCGGTAATCGTAAGCTTCAGTGCCTATTCCTACATCAAAATTTCCAATGCCTACCCGTCAGCCGGGGGCATAGGCATGTACCTGCACAAAGCCTATGGCAATCGGTTACCGACGGCTTTCAATGCTTTGCTGATGTATTTCTCGATGGTGATTGCCCAGAGCTTTCTTGCGCGAACCTTCGGTTCTTACACCATGCAACTGTTCGATGGCGATGAAAGTGGCCGCATGGTGCCCATTCTTGGCGTCTCACTAATTCTGGCCGCGTTTCTGATCAATCTGTTGGGCAACCGAATGATTCAGGGCGTGGCTTCCTTTATAGGTATCCTGAAGATCGGAGGCATTCTGGTTTTCGGGCTGGTGGGTATCTGGATTGCCGACAGTGTTTCTGTTGATTTCTCTAGCCCCGGTGAGGCTGGAACCTTTGGCAATTTCCTGGGGGCAACGGCCCTTGGCATTCTGGCCTTCAAAGGTTTTACCACCATCACCAACAGCGGCTCGGAAGTCATAGACCCCAAGAGAAACGTGGGGCGAGCGATTATTATTTCCATCGCAGCCTGCGTGGTGATCTACACCCTGGTCGGTTTCGCCGTTGCCAGTAACCTGTCCCTGGCGGAAATCATCAAAACGCAGGACTACTCTCTGGCGGCCGCTGCGCGTCCCGCATTGGGCGACTACGGCGTCTGGTTTACCGTCGCCATTGCGATGATGGCCACCGCCGGTGGCATTCTGGCCAGTATTTTCGCCGTCTCACGCATGTTGGCCATGCTGACTGAAATGAAGCTGGTCCCCCACAGTCATTTCGGCATGCCCGGTAGCATCCAGAAGCACACGCTGGTTTATACCGTGGTGCTTGGGCTTATCCTCACGGCCTTCTTCGACCTGTCCCGAATTGCAGCGCTGGGCATCATTTTTTACCTGATCATGGACATTGCTATCCATTGGGGCGTTCTGCGCTATTTACGGGAGGATGTGAAGGCGAATGTGTGGGTGCCCACGGTGGCAATTGTTCTGGATTTGCTCGCTCTTGGTGGCTTCGTTTGGGTCAAACTGAATACTGACCTGTTTGTTATTGGCGTGGCGGTTGTCACCATGATTGTTATCGCAGTGGCCGAGCAACTGTTCCTGAAAAAGGCCACAGAAGCCGAAGAAGCGGGACACAAAGAATCTCATGCTCATCATCACTAATCACCAGAACTCGATAGGGAGGGATCGGCCATGACGGCTGAGCACACGGTCAAAGATCCTGTTTGCGGCATGTCGGTGAATCCACACTCGGCGGAACATCGCAGCGAGCATGGCGGGAAAACCTGGTATTTCTGTTCTTCGGGGTGCAAATCGAAGTTTGACGGCGACCCGGGACACTACCTCAGTGGAGAACAGAAACAGGACGAACCCGTGGCTCCGGGCACCATGTACACCTGCCCGATGCATCCGGAAATTCGCCAGCAGGGCCCCGGAGATTGCCCTATCTGTGGTATGGCCCTGGAGCCCGAGCAGGTAAGTCTGGATGACGGGCCCTCGGCAGAGCTCAAAGACATGACCCGTCGATTTTGGATTGGCCTGGTGCTGGCCCTGCCGGTATTGGTGCTGGAAATGGGCGGACATCTCACCGGCCTTGACCAGATCGTTGCCCCACAAATGTCCAACTGGATTCAACTGGTGTTGGCGACGCCAGTAGTGGCCTGGTGTGGCTGGCCTTTCTTTGTCAGAGGCTGGAAGTCCGTCGTCAGCCGCAATCTGAACATGTTCACGCTCATTGCCATTGGTACTGGCGTGGCGCTGATCTACAGCCTGGTGGCGACACTGGCGCCCCAGATTTTCCCCGACGCCTTTCGGCAGGAAGACGGTTCTGTCGCCGTCTACTTCGAGGCGGCTGCGGTCATCGTGGTGCTGGTTCTGTTAGGCCAGGTGCTTGAACTGCGGGCCCGGGAGAAAACCTCGGGCGCGATCAAGGCGCTGCTGGATCTGGCACCGGCGACGGCCCGAAAGCTGGATGACCAGGGCGACGAGTCCGATGTGTCGCTGGATCAGGTCAAGGTGGGTGATCGCCTGCGAGTGCGCCCGGGGGACAAGGTGCCGCTGGACGGTGAGTTACTTGAAGGCAGCTCCAACGTGGATGAGTCCATGGTGACCGGTGAGCCTCTTGCAGTCAGCAAAAAGTCTGGCGACCAAGTGATTGGCGGCAGTATTAACCAACAGGGCAGCTTTATCATGCGGGCCGACAAGGTTGGCCGGGACACCATGCTTTCCCAAATCGTGCAGATGGTGGCCAGCGCCCAACGCAGCCGCGCACCGATCCAGGGGCTTGCCGATAAGGTGGCGAGCTGGTTTGTGCCCACCGTGATCCTAATTGCCATTGTTGCCTTTATAGCCTGGTCATTCCTTGGGCCGACACCGCCCATGGCGTTCGGGCTGATTGCGGCGGTCAGTGTTCTGATCATTGCCTGCCCTTGCGCACTGGGTCTGGCAACGCCGATGTCGATCATGGTAGGTGTTGGCCGCGGCGCCCAAAGTGGTGTGCTGATCCGCGATGCGGAAGCCCTTGAACGCATGGAAAAGGTAGATACGGTGGTAGTGGATAAGACCGGCACGTTGACAGAGGGGCAGCCACAAATCACCCGAATTGTTACAGCGAATGGGTACGATGACGATGCTTTGATGCGTTTTGCGGGCGGACTCGAGAAAGGCAGTGAGCATCCACTGGCCCACGCCATTCTGGACAAAGCCAAGGACATGGAGCTGAAGCTGCCGGATGCGGAAGACTTCGATTCTCCCAACGGTAAAGGGGTAACAGGAAAAATCGACGGCAAGCGGGTGCTGCTTGGTAATCGTCTTCTCATGGAGTCGGAGAATGTCGACACCACTAGATTTGACAGCGATGCCGACGAGCATCGCAAAGATGGTGCTACCGTGATTTTTGCCGCCGTCGATGGAAAAATCGCTGGGCTGTTGGCCATCTCCGATCCCATCAAGAGAACGACCCACGCTGCTATTGTCGCGCTGCAAAAAGACGGCATTCGAGTGGTCATGCTGACTGGCGATAACTACACCTCGGCCGAGGCGGTTGCTCGCAAATTGCATATCGATGAAGTGGAAGCGGAGGTACTGCCGGAAGATAAGGGCAAGATCGTCCAGCGTCTGAAAGATGAAGGGGGTGTTGTCGTGATGGCGGGTGATGGCGTTAACGACGCGCCTGCATTAGCAACGGCGGACGTGGGGGTGGCCATGGGCACCGGCACAGATGTGGCCATCGAAAGCGCGGGCATTACGCTGCTGCGCGGCGACTTGATGGGTATTGTAGAAGCGCGTCGTCTGTCGCTGGCGACCATGCGCAATATCCGACAGAACCTGTTCTTTGCTTTTGTGTACAACTCCGCGGGCGTTCCGATTGCGGCGGGGGTTTTGTACCCGTTCTTCGGGATACTGCTTTCACCGATCTTCGCGGCTGCTGCAATGTCGCTGTCGTCTTTCAGCGTGATTGTGAATGCATTGCGCCTGCGAGTTATCAAGCTTGGCCCTAAGTAATAATCGCTGGTGCCGTACACTATTGATCGAACCATAGAAGATGCTGATTTTGAGGCGATTGACAAACGAGCGCGTCAGTCTCTCACGGATAACTGCTTCGGGGTGCTGATCGAAATCGACGTCAAAACCACGATGAAGGAGAAGCTGGGCACGGAAATACCTGCCTACCGGATCTTTGGGCATGCAATCCTAGGCCATCGGCGTGGAGCCTCGAGTAGGGGCTATTTTGCCATAGCTGGCGCCTTAAGCGACTTCATCCGTGATCTGTTGACCGTGATCAAGTTCCACGGGGTTTGCTCAGCCCGTTCAACTTTAATCCAACTCATTGTGATTAACTCTCTAGGTGTGTAAAGCCAACAGGTTGCTTATAACAGGAAGTCTGCTGATGCGCGGTCGCAGATAACGGCTTTGCAATCGCTTGAGAAGCAACTCGTTTCCCTGAGAGCGAGGTGCAACGATGGCCGTGAAGTTGATGCTTGCGGGGTTCTTGCAGGCATCAGCGAAGGCATCGTACAACCGCAATAGATCAAAGTGTCGATTTTATAGTTCTTAACCACGCCGCCACCTGTCGACATAAGCCTCGGTACCCAGCATGCCAACAGGCGCCTGGAATGGCATCGAGAGACACTTTCACGCTTCATCAAGTAATGCTATTGAAGGCTGTGGCGTAGCAGAAGAGCATGCCAGAGGGAGCAGAGCTGGCGATCAATAGTTACATAGCTCAATATTAAACATTGACATGGGGGCTACCCCAAGGTTTATGTTGTTAATAGCACATTGCTTCGGACTATGCTGACACCATATGTTTATTGCTCGGTTTTTCATTAGTTGCCTATTTCTGCTTAGCATCTCCTTGCAGGGGATGGCAGCGGTGCAATTGGCGCAGCCTTGCCCCATGGAACAAACCATGATGCAGGCAGACATGGATGACCGTTGCAGCATGATGTCCGCCATGCCACAAAACGATTGTTGTCTGGATGGTGAATCCAACACGCACAGCGGCCCGGTTTGCAAGCCTGGCCAGGAGTGCCATGCTGGGCAGCTCTCGATCATGAATACGGCTCCGGCGGTTTCTTTTCAGGCAGCAAATCCGGCTACCCCTCATTTTTCTAACCCTCTCTATCTCCCCCTTGCCTTATCTACCATCTGGCGACCGCCTCTAGCACTTTCTCACTGATCTTTTCGGGGTCCGGCCTGGTCTGGGCCCACTGAGGGCGCGTTGCGCGCCATGATCCGTGTTGGAGTGACACATGTATTGGATATTTCTGAGCGCCGGCCGGTATCGGCGCGCACTCGGCTGGCTAGCGCCCTCCCTGCTGCTAGCTAGTGTCCAGGCGTTTGGGGCAGAAGGCCTGACTTTTAATCAGGCGCTACAGCTCGCCTTACGTCAATCACCGGAATTGCGGGCGGAATCGGCCCGCGTCGAGGCCGCTCAGCAGGCAGAAGGGCCTGCCGATGCTTTGCCCGATCCCACCCTGATTCTTGGCCTCGACAATGTACCTGTGGATGGCGCCGATCGTTACAGCCTGTCGAGTGATTTCATGACCATGCAGCGTATTGGTGTAACCCAGCGTTTCCCCAATCGCAGCAAACGCACAGCAAGGGCAGAAGGTGCCAGACAGCAAATCGGCTTAACGGAGGCCACGAAAGAGGCCACTCGTCTGGCCGTGCTGCGTCAGACCGCTCAAGCCTGGATTGAGCTCCACACTCTGGACCGTCAACTAGTCCTGCTGGAAGAACTCATTGCTGAAAATCGTTTGTTCGACAAGGCAGTGCGTGCCCGGCTTTCATCGGGTCAAGGAAAGGCTATTGATAGCGTGGCACCCAGGCAGGAAGCCGTGACATTACTGGATCGGCGAGATGCTCTTCTGGCCAGGCAACGCCAGGCTAAGGCTCGTTTAATACGCTGGCTGGGGGAAGCCGGCCGGCAATCACCGGCTGGCCAAGCACCTGATTTCGCCATCAATGCTGAACAGTTACTGAATAGCCTGCATAAGCACCCTGAACTTGAGATAGCGTCGCGTCAGGCTTCTGTCGCCCAGGCTAACGCGGACGAGGCTCGTGCCGCCAAGAAGCCGGACTGGGCTTTAACTCTGGCTTATATGAATCGTGAAGAATTCAGTGACATGGCGATGCTACAGGTCAATGTGGACCTGCCATTGTTCAGCCGGTCGCGCCAGGGGCCTCGCATTGCCTCGGCGGAAGCTGAGTGGCAAGCACTGGAATCTCGTGCAGAGGCGGTACGTCGCGAACATGAAGCGATGCTGCAGAGCGATCTGGCCGAATATGAACGCCAGGAACGCACGCTTGCCCGGCAACGGGAGCGACTGGTGCCTCTGGCAAAAGAGAAAGTGGGATTGGCTAGGGCCGCTTGGCGCGGCGGTGATGGCAGTTTGGCCGATCTTGTACGGGCACGTAGCGAATGGCTGGACGCCAAACTGAAGGAGATTGATCTCAGCGGGCAGTATGACCAGCAGGCAGCCGCCCTCCATTTTACCTACGACCACCACGGCATGGTGGGCGAGGAGCAAGATAATGAACATTAAACGCAATGCCTTGATCGGTTTGGCTGCCTCGCTGTTGTTGCTAGCCGGAATATATTTGGGCCGTTACGTCACCCCTTCGCAGAGCAGTATATCGATGGCGATGGACAGCGGTGAAACCAACAGCAAAGCGGATGAAAAGGAAGTGCTGTACTGGTATGACCCTATGTATCCCCAGCAGCACTTTGACGAGCCCGGGCCCTCACCTTTCATGGATATGGAGTTGGTGCCCCGTTATGCCAATGGTGGTGATGATAGCGATCAGCCAACGGTCCGTATTGATGCAGCCATGGTACAAAATCTGGGAATTCGCAGTGCCTCGGTGGTCGTGGCTCAGTCACAATCTCAGCTTGATGTCACGGGGTTGATTGCTTACAACGACCGCGCCCTGACACGCCTGCAAAGCCCCGCGCCTTCCTTCGTAGACAAGGTCTGGCCTCTGGCTGAGGGCGACACTATCTCCAGTGGTCAGCCGCTGATGCAATTGAGAGTTCCGGCCTGGACTGGAGCTCAGCATGAATGGCTGGCCGTGCTCGGCAGCGGCAACAACGAACTGATCGTCGCCGGGCGGGAGCGCCTGTTGTCATTGGGCATGCCTGCATCCCTGATCCGAAGTATTGAACGCCAACGTAAACCGCTGGAAACCTGGACGGTGACAGCTCCGCATGATGGCGTGATACGCAGTCTCAATGCTCGTGCTGGCATGACGCTGTCGGCCGGTGCTCCCGTGGCGGAGATTCAGTCACTCAACCCCGTGTGGGTGGAGATAGCAGTCCCGGAACGCCAATTGGGGCAAGTCAGTAGTGGTAACGCTGTTGACGTGACCGTTCAAGGAGTGAAGCCAGCACTGCGTGAGGGGCAAGTTGCCGACATTCTGCCTCTGGTGGATCAGTCCAGCCGAACTGTGCCGGTGCGAGTGACCTTGTCCAATGACGAGGGTGATCTGCGTCCGGGCATGAGCGCTCAGGTACGCATTCATGGCGAAGCCACACAGAAAGCATTGGCCGTACCAACCGCAGCCTTATTGCATACAGGAAAGCGCAGCCTGGTGATGCTTGATGAGGGGGAGGGCCGATATCGTCCGCAGGCAGTGTTGCCGGGGGGCGAGCTGGGAGACCAAACGCTGATCCTGGCAGGGCTGAAGGAAGACCAGAAGGTGGTTGTCAGTGGTCAGTTCCTGCTCGATTCCGAAGCCAGCCTGCAAGGCATTGCCGTTCAGGAGCTGGCTATGTCAGATGAGACGGAAATGATGAACGCACTGCACTATGCCGAAGGTGTTGTCGAGCAACTGAATGGCAGCAAAATAATGCTGGACCATGGCCCTTTCAAGAGCTTGTCCATGCCTGCCATGACCATGCGTTTTAACCTGGCGAATGAACAAGTAGGCAAAGGGATATCGGTAGGTGATCGCGTGCGCATTGGCATTCGTGATACAGACAAAGGGTTGATTGTGGAGCGCCTAGAAAAGCAGGTGGCGGAACAAAAAGACACCCAAGTGAATTCGTTGCATTACGCCGAGGGGGTTATCGAGGGGCTATCCGACGGCAAGGTCAAGCTTAAACACGGTCCTTTTAAGACGCTCGGTATGCCTGGCATGACCATGCGCTTTCGTCTTGCCAGCGAACAGGTGGCCAGCGATATAGCAGTGGGCGATCGTGTGCGCGTCGGCGTCAAAGATACCGATAATGGCTTGACTGTGGTGTCTCTCGACAAACAGGAGGTTGCACCATGATCGCTACCCTGATTCGCTGGTCGTTGGCTAACCGATTTTTGGTGCTGCTGGCGACGCTGTTCATGAGTGCGTGGGGAATCTGGTCTATCAACAATACCCCCGTAGATGCTTTACCGGATCTGTCCGATGTACAGGTGATTATCCGCACCAGTTACCCAGGTCAGGCACCGCAGCTGGTGGAAAAACAGGTTACCTATCCACTTGCCACCACCATGCTGGCCGTGCCAGGTGCGCGCACAGTACGTGGTTACTCGTTCTTCGGTGATAGTTATGTTTACGTGTTGTTTGAAGATGGTACCGACTTGTATTGGGCACGCTCACGGGTGTTGGAATACCTTAGTCAGGTCCAGTCTGAATTGCCGCGTACAGCACGACCATCACTTGGGCCAGACGCTACCGGTGTCGGCTGGATTTATCAGTACGCATTGATCGATCGCACCGGCCAGCATGATCAATCGCAGCTAACCTCGATACAGGACTGGTTTCTAAAATACGAGCTGCAGACTCTGCCTGACGTTGCAGAAGTGGCAACCATCGGTGGCATGGTACGTGAATATCAGGTAGTCCCTGACCCGGTCAAACTCGCCAGCCATGGGATTAGTCATCAACAAGTACGCAAGGCGATAGAACAAGCTAACCAAGAAACCGGGGGAGCAGTGCTGACGCTGGGCGAAGCGGAGTTCATGGTGCGCTCCAGTGGCTACCTTCAATCACTCGAAGATTTCCGAAAAATCCCACTAAAACTGGTTGATGGGGTGCCAGTACAACTTGGAGATGTAGCGCAGATTCGCCTTGGTCCGGAGATGCGGCGTGGTATTGCCGAGCTGGACGGAGAAGGGGAAGTCGTCGGCGGGGTCGTCATTCTGCGTTCGGGCAAGAACGCCCGCGCTGTGCTATCTGCCGTGCATGAGCGACTTGAGACACTGCGGGAAAGCTTGCCGGAAGGGGTTGAAATCGTCACTACCTATGATCGAAGTGAGCTGATTGATCGAGCAGTCACAAACCTAAGTTACAAATTGATTGAAGAGTTCATTGTAGTCGCACTGGTGTGCGTATTGTTTCTTGGCCATTTGCGTTCGTCACTGGTGGCCATCATTTCCCTACCGCTGGGAATCCTTGCTGCCTTTATTGTGATGCGTTACCAGGGCATCAATGCCAATATCATGTCGCTTGGCGGCATTGCTATCGCTATCGGCGCGATGGTGGATGCAGCAGTGGTGTTAATCGAGAACGCCCACAAGAAAATTGAGATTTGGCATCGGGATAACCCAGGGCAATCTCTGACTGGTAATGCGCATTGGCGAGTCATAGAGCAAGCAGCTGTCGAAGTGGGGCCGGCGCTGTTCTTCTCGTTGCTAATTATTACCTTGTCGTTTATTCCTGTCTTTACCTTGGAAGCACAGGAAGGGCGGCTATTTGGCCCACTGGCATTTACCAAAACCTGGGCTATGGCGGCGGCAGCCGGCCTATCGGTGACATTGGTTCCACTGTTAATGGGGTACTGGATTCGGGGAAAGATACCTTCCGAGGAAAGTAATCCAATCAGTCGCTTTTTGATTAGTTGTTATCAACCCGTACTAGAGCGAGTCTTGGCGTGGCCGAAAACCACCTTGCTGGTTGCCGGTTTAGTTTTTGTTACCGCCTTTTGGCCGCTAAGTCAGCTTGGTGGTGAATTTTTGCCACCGCTGGATGAGGGCGATTTGCTGTATATGCCAAGTGCCTTACCAGGCTTGTCAGCACAAAAAGCTACCGAGCTTCTACAGCAGACCGATCGGTTGATCAAAACGGTGCCTGAGGTGGAGCAGGTGTTCGGCAAGGCGGGGCGTGCGCGGACAGCGACTGACCCTGCACCATTGACGATGTTTGAAACCACCATCCGTTTCAAGCCCAAGGACCAATGGCGTGAAGGCATGACAACGGAGAAGCTTGTCGAAGAGCTGGACCGTATTGTACGCGTGCCTGGACTGGCAAATATCTGGATTCCTCCGATACGCAATCGTATCGACATGCTTGCCACTGGCATCAAGAGCCCAATTGGCATCAAAGTAGCGGGTAATGACCTAGAGATCATTGACCAGGTGAGCCGTCAAATCGAACAGGTAGCCAAACAAGTACCCGGTGTCTCCTCAGCATTGGCTGAACGGTTGACTGGTGGTCGTTATGTGGATATCGATATTCGGCGTGGCATTGCGGCTCAGTATGGCCTCAACATCGCGGATATTCAGTCGGTGGTCAGTGGTTTGATTGGTGGTGAAAACATCGGTGAGACAGTGGAAGGGCTGGAGCGTTACCCGATCAGCCTTCGTTATCCTCGCGAGTGGCGCGACACGGTGCATCGCTTACGCGATTTGCCCATAGTCACTCCCGAAGGAAAACAAATTACCCTAGGAACTGTGGCGGATATCAAGATTACCGATGGGCCACCGATGTTAAAAAGTGAGAATGGCCGACTGTCTGGGTGGGTGTATATCGATGTGCGGGGGCGTGACCTGGCCTCGGTAGTGGATGATCTACGTGTCTCAGTGAATGATGGAGTCAGGCTGCCAGAGGGGGTCAGCTTGTCCTTTGCCGGTCAGTTTGAGTTCCTGGAGCGGGCCAATGCGAGACTGAAAGTGGTGGTGCCGGCGACCTTGCTGATCATTTTCGTACTGTTATTCCTGACCTTTCGCCGTGTAGGTGAAGCCTTGCTGATTATGGCGACGTTACCGTTTGCGGTGACCGGCGGTATCTGGTTCTTGTATCTGCTGGACTACAACTTGTCGGTGGCTACTGGTGTCGGCTTCATCGCCCTGGCGGGTGTCGCTGCCGAGTTTGGCGTAATCATGTTGCTGTACCTAAAGCAGGCGTGGCAGGAGAGACAGGAGCAGGGCCAAAAGGGTGAAGCTGCCTTGATGGGTGCTATCCGTGATGGCGCGGTATTACGTGTTCGACCTAAGGCGATGACTGTAGCTGTTATTATTGCCGGCCTTCTTCCGATTTTCTGGGGGGGAGGTACAGGTAGCGAGATCATGAGCCGCATTGCTGCGCCCATGGTAGGAGGGATGGTAACAGCACCTTTGTTATCACTTTTCGTACTGCCCGCAGCCTATCTGCTGATGCAACGACGTGATAGGAATCCGGATTGACCAAGCTTAAAGCTTGGGTGGTAATCTCCTAGTCTTGGCGCCGGATCAGCTGCTGATCCGGCACTGATAATTGAGGGGGGGCTGCGATACCCCCCCCCGAAACGAATAGTCATGTCCAGATGCCCTATGGATGGCTGGTTGTGGTAGAGAGTCACAGGGGTAATAACTTATTTCTCTATAGAACAATAGGTTACGATGTTTTTGGGGGATTTTGCACGTTTGTCTGCCAACCCTCAAGATGGCACCATTTACCTCCGGGCTGAACGAAGTGGCGGCGGAGATGGACGAGTTTACACAATCACTTATCGTGCAACGGACGAAAACGGTAATGTAGGCTTCGGTTCTGCCGAGGTTCTCGTTCCGCATTCCAAGGGCAAGTAGGGCAAGCAAAGCCTTATGTCATCGGGCCTTGGTCAGGGCTCATTAGAACAGAGGGCAGGAGAAGAGCCCCCAGAGCAGTGTGACGACTTTAGGGCTTTACGTGGATGTTACGACGACTTTAGGCCTTCAGTTGTAAGTTTAGCCCTTGTCTTGAAATAGTTTAGATCTTTAGTTGGTCGGCCAGCTGACATGACCCACTGAATTATCTCAAATACTGTATTTAACATAATATACATTATGCGGATCTATGATTGTTCCTTGCCTGGGTCGGACAGCTTAAACACTCTGCTTCGTAAAACCCGTAACTATGAACGATTCGGATTTGCATCCAATTGTACATAAACGTTAAATCCTCCCATCGGGTTCCATTCACGCTTCCCTGGAGACGGCTCTGTCTATGTTCGCCTTCCGCATCATCATCTTGACTCTTTCATCGCTGCTGCCTGCTTTGGTGAACGCCGCCACGCCGGTTAGTCTCGCAAAGGTTGAAATGCAGCAGCCTGTGCGCGAGCTGATGATCAACGGGACCTTGTCGGCCGATCAGTCTGCCCGCCTGTCTGCGGCTGTTGCCGGCCTGGTCAGCCGGGTTCGTGTTGATATCGGTGATGTGGTGGATACAGGCGATGTCTTGCTTGAGCTGGATCCGGAATTGAACCGCCTTGCCTTGCAGCAGGCACAGGCCACCCGTCGGCAACAACAATCAGCATTAAACGACGCCCAGCGCCGGCTTGAGGAGCCAGCAGCCTGATTGCCCGCCGCAGTATCGCTGCCAGTGAAGTGCGCAGTCTGGAGTCCGAGGTTGAAGCTGCCAAGGCCGCCCTCGCAGCCAGTCATGCTGACGTGGGTCGACAGCAGGCATTACTGGAGCGCCATACCCTGAACGCGCCGTTTGCTGGCGTGATCAGCGCCAAACTCACCGAGGCCGGTGAATGGGTCAGCCCGGGGATGGCCGTTTTCGAGCTGGTGGGCAGTACGGATCTGCATGCCGATTTCGCCGTCCCACAACGTTATTTTTCACAGCTCTCTCTGGCAACGCCACTGACAATACGGGTAGAGAACAGCCCCACCAATAGCTTGCAAAATAGTGCTATTGCCGCCGATATCACTACCATCGTCCCTGTGAGCGACCCTTCAGCCAGAACGTTCGTGATTCGCGCCAGCGTGCCAGCCAAAGGCCTGACGCCGGGCATGGCCGTGTTCGGTTCCCTCGCTATTCAATCATCGGAAAAGCAACCGGTGATCCCCCGTGACTCACTGCTACGGAATGCCCAGGGGAATGTCTCCGTGTGGGTGGCTGAAGAGGCTGACGAGGGCTTGGTCGCGCGGCGCAAGGTTATCCGGATCCGCCCAGGGCAGTCTGATCCTGTGATTGTCACTGACGGCCTGAGCGCCGGTGACAGGGTTGTAATAAGAGGAAACGAGAGCCTTCGTGACGGCGATCTGATTCAGGTGGCTCGCTAATGTTTGAGCGTATCGTTCGTAACGGCACCCTGATGACGGTGATTGTGCTGATCATCACCCTGCTCGGCATCCTGGCGGCTCTGCGCATTCCTGTGCAGATGATTCCCGATCTGGAAGTTCGCACCATCACTGTGCTGACGCAGTGGCCCGGGGCAACGCCGCAGGATGTGGAAAAGGAAATTCTCATTGAGCAGGAGGAGTTTCTGCGCAATCTTCCGAATCTCCGCAGGCTCACGGCCACGGCCTACAGTGGTGAGGCGGAAATCGAGCTGGAATTTCCCTTTGGGGTGGATATCACGGATGCACTGATCCGCGTAAATAATGCGCTCAGCCAGGCGCCCTCCTACCCCGACACGGTGGATCAGCCGCAGATTCTTTCCACCTCGTTCTCCAGTAACTCCTTCATGTATTTCAGCGTCTATCCCCTGCCCGGCAACCCTCGCGGTCTGGACATGGATATGATGCGCGACTTTATTGATGACGAAGTACGAGCGCGCATGGAAAGTGTGCCTGGTGTCTCCATGGTGCAGATGCGCGGTGGCGCGCAACGGCAGATCCAGGTGCACCTGGATGCCCAGTCGCTGGCCCAGTTCGGGCTGACGGTGGTGGATGTCCGTGACGCCTTGCGGGCACGCAACCGGGATGTCTCCGGGGGCGAACTGGATAGTGGCAAGCGGCGTTATCTGCTTCGCACGGTGGGTCGGTTTGGCACACTGGAAGAACTCAACAACCTGATCCTGCTGCGCCAGGGGGATTCTGTTGTCAGGCTTGAGGATGTGGCTTCTGTGACCCTGGACCACTCCCCTGTGCGTCAGATATCCCGTTTCAATGGTAACCCGGTGATTACCCTGGCGGTGCGCAGGGAGACCGGCTCCAATGTGATCGACATCAAGTATGCCATGCTCGATCAGGTCGAGCTGATTCGTGAAGAGGTGCTGAAACCTGCCGGGATGACCCTGTCACTTATTTCCGATGATGTTCGCTACGTGGAAGCGTCGGTGGCCAATGTGTGGACAAACCTCGCTATCGGCGCGGCATTTGCCACCCTGGTCATGTTCCTGTTTCTGCGTTCGGTGCGTATCACCGCCGTAGGGGTGATCGGGATTCCCATCTGTACCATTGCGGCTTTCCTGGGCCTGCTGATTGCCGGGCGCACCATCAATGCCATTTCCATGGCCGGCATCGCCTTTGCCATTGGCATGACCCTGGACAATTCCATTGTGGTTCTGGAAAGCATCGAAATGGAGCGGCGCCGAGGGCTGGATCGCATCAAGGCTGCAGTAAACGGGATCCAGAAGGTCTGGCCTGCGGTCTTTGCGTCAACCATGACCACGGTGCTGGTGTTCTTGCCGGTGGTGTTCATTCAGGAAGAAGCTGGCCAGCTGTACTCGGATATTGCCATTGCCGTGTCGGCGTCCATTCTGGTGTCCATGCTGGTTGCCATGACAGTGATCCCCACCCTCTCTGCCCGTCTGGATTTTTCAGCGGTCATGGATCACGACGGCGGCCATAGTCGCTGGATGGCGGTTATTCACAAAGGGGCATCCTGGCTTTCTGCCAATCGTCAACGACAAAGCGCCACGCTCTTGGTCACACTGTTGTCCGCTGCGGCAATCGTGGTGTTTCTTACCCCACCGGCGGAATATCTGCCCGAGGGGGAGGAGCCCAAAACCTTTGCCAGCATGAATGCGCCGCCCGGCTATAACCTGGAAACCATGACGAAGATTGCGACCGAGGTGGAGGCGCAACTACTGCCTCTGGTCGGTGCGGATCCTGAGGCCTTCGAACGCGGTGAGCTGGCCATCCCGCCCATGAAGTACATCAATATGGGGGTCAGTGCCGAGAACATGCGCATCATCGCCGAACCGCTGGATCCTGCTCACATGGAGCCGTTAATGGATGGGCTGACCCGGGTGTACCGGCAGTATCCCGGCATGCGTGCCTTTGCGGCCCGGGGGTCGATCATCTCCAGCAATGATGGCGGCACCCGCAGTGTGACCCTGGATATTGCCGGTGCAGACCTGGCACAGATCTATGAGGTGGCAAGAACCCTGTATCGTGAAGCGGAAACGGTCTTCGAAAACCCGCGCATCCAGTCACAGCCGGCCAGTCTGTCTCTGGCACAACCATTGTTGGAAATTCGCCCGGATTGGGCGCGCGCGGCAGAAGTCAGGTTCACTACCCAGGACCTGGGCTACACCGTGGCGGCCCTGACCGATGGTGCCTTTCTGGATGAGTTCTTCATGGGTGACGACAAGATCGACATCTATGCCTATAGCCAGCAATCCGGTACGGCTCCCAACCTGACCGCCCTCCCCGGCCTGCCGGTACACACGCCCATTGGCGCTACGGTACCCCTTTCTTCACTGGCAGATCTGCAAGAAACGGTGGATACCAGTGTGGTCCGACGGGTCAACGGGCGCCGTACGGTGACGCTGAATATCATCCCGCCGCGTGCTGTGGCGCTGGAAACCGGCGTGCAGGAAGTGCGGGCCATGGTGCAGCGGCTGCGTGACCAGGGGGCCATCCCGGACAGCATCAGCATTTCACTGTCCGGCGCCAGTGATCAGTTGCAGGCCACCCAGCAGTCACTCAGTGGCAATTACGTGGTTGCCTTGTTGCTGGTCTATCTGTTGCTGGTGGCGATCTTTCGTCACTGGGGCTATCCCCTGCTGATCATGACTACCATTCCACTGGGGATCGCCAGTGGCTTGCTGGGCCTGGCACTGATGAATGCGGCCGGCATCAGTCAGCCCTTCGACATGATCACCATGCTGGGCTTCCTGATCCTGATGGGCACGGTGGTCAACAACCCGATCCTTATTGTTCACCAATCCACGGAGAATCTGCGCGCTGGCAGCGCACCGGCCCAGGCCGTAAGTGATGCGGTGGCCACCCGTTTGCGGCCCATTGCCATGACCACCATCACCACTGTGTGCGGGCTTGCCCCGCTGGTATTGATACCTGGTGAGGGCACAGAGCTCTATCGGGGTGTGGGTGCGATCGTATTGTTTGGCCTGTTGGGGAGCGCGATTGTAACAGTAACCTTCCTTGCCGCCCTGACGGCGCTGGTGCTGAGGACGTCACAAAAGGCGTCCGTCGCAACCTGATGATTTAGTGTGCGGGTAACCTTCACCCTTGGCGGGTGCCTGTGGCAGTATCAATAGCATCTTCAATGGCATCACCAGGGGTGGGATATGCCGGTCAGGGGCGAATCCAGATTGAAGGTAAAGGGTTTCAGACAGGCCACCGGCTATGCCGGCCGGCCCTGTGCCCTTGTGACCAGACAGGTTTTGAGAGCAAACCGCTATTCCCCGGTGTCCGGCTATCGCACAGCCACCGTGCCCAATGAGTCTCAGGCGGCCCAGCCCAGGGATTGCCTACCCCTTCTTCTATATACCCTATATCGGTCGCGGCCCCTTTTTCGATCCGGGCCTTTATCTTTCTTCCCGGGCGGATGGCTGCTGCCGTGCATGCTGCACAGATTGACGGATAAAACAGTGCCACGCTGGGCATCAGCGCTCTCCATATGGCTGCACCGGGACAAAATGTCCATGCAATATCTGTGTATTTACTATCGCCTTTGGGCTTATAGCAAAATAGTATAGCGATATGTTCACATGGTCCCGCTAGCCTTGGGTGTCCTGGAGGGGCGAATAATGATCAAGGGGCGAACAGCTCACAAAAACCCTTGATCTGTATCAAAAAGAGCCAGAGAAGTGCCTGCTAGAGTCGCGGGCAGAATCAACCGGAAGGAAACGCAAATGGAAAACGCTGTTGCTTCGCCACCCTACAATTACAGGGTAGTCCGACAGTTCACCATCATGTCGGTGGTGTGGGGGATTGTCGGCATGCTGGTGGGGGTGCTGATTGCCGCCCAGCTGGCCTGGCCTGCCCTGAACTTTGAAGTGCCCTGGCTCACCTTTGGGCGCCTGCGACCGTTGCACACCAACGCGGTGATTTTCGCCTTCGGCGGCTGCGCCCTGATGGGGACCTCCTATTATGTGGTTCAGCGCACCTGTGGGACCGTGTTGGCGTTCCCTAAGCTGGCGGCTTTTACCTTCTGGGGCTGGCAGGCGGTCATCGTGGCCGCAGCCATTTCCCTGCCGCTGGGTTTTACCAGCGCCAAGGAATATGCCGAGCTGGAATGGCCCATCGACATCCTGATCACTCTGGTCTGGGTGGCCTACGCCATTGTTTTCTTTGCCACGATTGCCCGGCGCACCCAGGCACATATCTATGTGGCAAACTGGTTCTATGGCGCCTTTATCATTGCCATTGCCTTGCTGCATGTGGTGAATAACCTGGAAATCCCGGTGTCGGCCATGAAGTCCTATTCGGTGTATTCCGGGGCTATCGACGCCATGGTGCAGTGGTGGTACGGCCACAATGCGGTGGGCTTTTTCCTCACCGCTGGTTTCCTGGGGATGATGTATTACTACATCCCGGTCCAGGCCCAGCGGCCGGTATATTCCTATCGGCTTTCCATCGTGCATTTCTGGGCACTGATTGCCGTTTACATGTGGGCGGGTCCGCACCACCTGCACTACTCTTCCCTGCCCGACTGGGCGCAATCCGTGGGCATGGTGTTTTCCATTGTGCTGTTGGCACCCAGCTGGGGCGGCATGATCAACGGGATGATGACGCTCTCAGGTGCGTGGCACAAACTGCGAACAGACCCAATCATTCGCTTCATGATTGTGGCGCTTTCCTTCTATGGCATGAGTACGTTTGAAGGGCCGATGATGTCCATCAAGACCGTAAATGCGCTCAGCCATAACACCGATTGGACCATCGGCCACGTGCACTCCGGTGCCCTGGGCTGGGTTGCCATGATCACCATCGGTGCAATCTATGTGATGATTCCGCGGCTGTTTGATCGCAAGCAGATGTACTCCGTGGGCTGGATCAACGCGCACTTCTGGTTGAGTACCATCGGTACGGTGCTTTATATCGCTTCCATGTGGGTGTCCGGCATCATGCAGGGCCTGATGTGGCGCGCGGTGAATACCGACGGCACGTTGACCTACAACTTCGTGCAGGAACTGGTAGAGCGTCAGCCCTTCTACATCATCCGTTTGCTGGGCGGTGTGATCTTCCTGGCCGGCATGGTGTTGATGGCAGTCAATGTCTACAAGACCATCCTTGGCAACCGCGATGTGAGCGGCGCCGATAATGTAATGCAGGCTGCCTGAGGAGAGCGACATGTCCAACGCACATGAAAAAGTGGAAAAGAATGTCGGCCTCATGATCGTGCTGACACTGATTGCAGTGAGTTTCGGGGGTCTGGCGGAAATCGTTCCCCTGTTCTGGCAGAAAGCGACCACCGAGCCGCTGGAAACCCTGCGCCCCTATTCCGCACTCGAGCTTGAGGGCCGGGATATCTACATCCGCGAGGGCTGCCATGTCTGCCACACCCAGATGGTGCGGCCACTGCGTGCAGAAACCGAGCGTTACGGTGCCTATTCTGTGGCCGGTGAAGATGTCTGGGAGCATCCCTTCCTGTGGGGCTCCAAGCGTACCGGTCCGGATCTGGCACGGGTGGGGATCCGCCCGATTACCGAACAATGGCATCGCGAACACCTGCGTGCCCCCCGTCAGGTGGTCCCGGAATCCAACATGCCTGCTTATCCCTGGCTGGAAACCACCCCCGTCAACTGGAAGCACACCGAGCGCAAGCTGCGTGTTTTCAAGGATATGTTCGGTGTGCCCTACAGCGAGGATGACCTGAACGAGCAACTGGCCAAAATTGAGGGCGAGTGGGCTGACGCTACCGAAGAAGATGCATTGGTAGCCTATCTGCTTTCCCTGGGGCAGGAACGCAAGGAGATCACCCAATGAGCTATCACGCGTTACTGACTCTGGTGTTCTTTGTGGCGTTCATCGTCATGGTAGGCTGGGTATACCGTCCCGGCCGCAAGCAGGATTATGAAAAACTGGGTGAGATTGCACTGGAAAAGGATCGCAATCACCAAGGGGGTGAACAATGAGCGATTTCTGGAGTTGGTTCATTATCGTAATTGTTGTCTTCAACCTGCTTGGTTGCGCCGGTCTGTTGTTGTGGAACAAGTCCATTTCTCCGGAAGAGGCAGCAAAGGAAACCACAGGCCACACCTTTGACGGCATTGTCGAGCGTAATTCACCCCTGCCCCGCTGGTGGCTGGGCCTGTTCATCGGCACCCTGATTTTTGCCTGTGTCTACCTTGTGCTCTATCCGGGCCTGGGCAAGTTTGATGGTGTGCTGGGCTGGACCAGCAGCAATCAGTATGAAAAGGAAGTGGCGCTGGTTGAGCGTCAGACCGGACCGCTGTTCGAACAGTATGCCCAGGTGCCCATTGAGGAATTGGTGGCCTACCCGGAGGCGTTGGCGGTGGGCGGTCGGCTGTTTGCCAATAACTGCGCCATTTGCCATGGCTCTGATGCACGCGGCGCCAAGGGCTACCCGAATCTGACCGACGAAAGCTGGCTGTATGGCGGCACGCCCGAGCAGATCGTGACCAGCATTTCAGCTGGCCGCAAAGGCATGATGCCTCCCATGGCCGCCGCCATCGGCAACACGGATGAGGCCGTGCGGGATATGGCTATCTACGTACAGAGCCTGAGTCGCCCGGACCTGGCGAAGGATGCCGGCAAGGCCGCCGCTATCGAGCGTGCCAAACCCAAATTCATGGTCTGCGCGGCCTGTCACGGCCCGGACGGCAGTGGTAACCAGATGCTGGGGGCACCCAACCTCACCGACGCCGTCTGGCTGTATGGGCCCCGCATCGAGGATATCGAGCACACCATCAAGCAGGGCCGCAGCGGCAATATGCCGGCGCATGAATCGCTGCTTTCTCCTGAGCGCATTCATGTGCTTGCCGCCTACGTGTACAGCCTCTCTCAGCCGGCTAACTAACTGGCGGGTAGGACAATCTGTCGCAGTGTCAGCCAGGCTGCACTGCGGCAGACTTGAGGGGTAACTACAGGAGGTCAGCCATGTCAGATCCTCGACGCATCGAGGTCAATGACGCCAGCCCCGATGGTGCTGTCAGTCTTTACAGCAAACGCGAGCGCATTCAAGTTAAATCCATTGCCGGCCGTTTCCAGACCATTCGCAATATCACCATCCTTGGCACCATGGGCCTCTATCTGTTGCTCCCCTGGGTCCGCTGGGACGGACAGCAAGCGGTGTTGTTTGACCTGCCCGGTCGCCAATTCCGCATCTTTGGACTGACCTTCTGGCCACAGGATTTTCTGTTCCTTTCCTGGTCATTGATTATTGCGGCCTTTGCGTTGTTCTTTTTCACTGTGCTGGCCGGCCGGGTGTATTGCGGTTATGTCTGTCCGCAGACGACCTGGACTCGTTTCTTCCAGTGGATCGAGCAATGGCTTGAAGGTGACCGCCACAGCCGCATAAAGATGGACAACGCGCCCTGGACGGCGAGCAAACTGCTGCGCCGCGGCAGCAAGCATGTTTTATGGCTGTTTCTGGCGTTCATGACCGGCCTCACTTTTGTTGGCTACTTCTCCCCGATCACGGATCTCACCGCGCGGATTTTCAGCCTGGGCTGGGGCGGCTGGGAAATGTTCTGGGTGGGGTTCTTCACGGTGGCCACCTACGGCAACGCCGGTTTCATGCGTGAGCAGGTGTGCCTCTACATGTGTCCCTATGCCCGTTTCCAGAGCGTCATGTTCGATCGCAACACACTGATCGTTTCCTACGATGAAGAGCGCGGTGAACCCCGTGGCAAGGGGGCAAAAAAGAAAAAGGCGGATACCGATAATCCACTGGGCGACTGCATCGATTGCGGCCTGTGTGTACAGGTCTGCCCCACCGGTATCGATATCCGTGATGGCTTGCAGTACGAGTGCATCACCTGTGCCGCCTGTATCGATGCCTGCGACGATGTCATGGAGCATATTGGCAAACCCAAGGGGCTGGTACGCTATACCACCGAAAATGCCCTTGAGCACAAAGCCTCCAGCGTGATTCGCCCACGACTTATCGGCTATGGGGCTGCACTGCTCGTCATGGCTACCCTGTTCATGGCCAGCCTCTATGGTCGTGTGCCACTGCAGGTCGATGTGATCCGTGATCGGAACCAGCTCTATCGAACCACCAGCAGCGGAGAAATCGAAAACATTTACCGTCTGGTGATCCTCAACAAGAGCCAGGATGCGGAACGTTACGAACTGAAACTGGAAGGCCCGGAGGGGCTTTCAATGGAGAGTCGCGAGCAATTCACCCTTCAGGGCGGGCAGACGCTGAGCCTGCCTGTCACGGTCAGCTACGACCCCTATGAAGTGGAAGTGCCCTCCTCCACGATCTGGTTTACTGTCAGGTCGCTGGATAACCCTGATCTGGAGAAGCGTCATGAATCACGATTCATTGCACCCGGACGCTGAAAAGGCCTGGTACCGCCACCCGTTCCTGTGGCTGGCCATACTGTTACCGGCATCGGCGGTTGTCGCTGGCCTTATTACGCTCTACATCGCCATTGTGAATGCCGACGATCCGGTTGTGGATGAATGGTATAAGGAAGGCAAGTCGATCAATCGTTCTGCCGAGCAGGAGCAATTGGCGCAACGATTAGGTATCGGGCTGGAGTTATCCCAGGTGGGCGCCGGCGTACAGGCGCGCCTGTTGGCGGCCACAGCGATTCCCATGCCGGCCCGTATCACCGTGGCCCTGCGTCACCCCACTCTGGCAGACCGTGACGTGGTCATCGAACTGGTCAATCTGGATGGCAACCATTACCGCGGTGATGGCGTGCTACCCGATGATGGCCGTCGCAATGTCACGGTGACGTCGCAAGGCAGTCATTGGCGCTTGTACCAGACTGTCATGACCAGCAAGGATGTTCTGCAGCTGGGAGCCATCCCTGCTTCATGACCGAATCTTGCTGGCATTGTGGTAACCCGGCGCCCGCCGGGGCGTTTCAGGCGCGCACTCCCGAAGGCCCCCGTGATGCCTGTTGTCCAGGTTGTGCTGCCGCCATAGAAACCATTTATGGCCTTGGCCTGGATGATTATTACACCGTCCGGGAAAGCCAGGCGCCGATGCCGGATGAAACCCGCACCGCCCTCAACCGGGCCCTGTTCCGGGTGCCTGAGCTGGTAGCCCCACACATCACCGATATCCCCGGAGGGCAGAGGCTGAAATTGCAACTGGGCGGACTCACTTGCGCCGCCTGTAGCTGGCTGATTGAAAAGGCGGTCCGCGAGCAGCCGCACGTCACTTCCGCATCAGTGAATCTGGCCGGCATGACCCTGCTGGTGGACTATGATGGCCCGGCCAGTGCCGAAGACACTGCCAACAGGGTGTTGCGACTGGGCTACAGCGTCACCTTGCCCGGTGATCCAGCGAGCAATGAAGAGCAACGCCGGGAACAGCGCCGACTGGTGGGTAGGCTGGCCCTGGCCGGACTCGGTGCCATGCAGGCGATGATGTACTCCACCGCTCTCTACATTGGCGCCTTTGAAGGCAAGGATGCGGTTTACGAGTGGGTATTCCGTATTGCCAGTCTGGTGGTGGCGACACCGGTGGTGTTCTATTCCGGCTGGCCTTTCTTTCAGGGTGCCTGGCGCGGTCTGAAAAAAGCCCGCCTGACCATGGATGTCCCCATTGCCCTGGCCCTTTTATTAGCCTGGGGTGGCAGCATCATGGTCATGGCTACCGGCGGACGCCATGTGTATTTCGATTCCGCTGCCATGTTCGTGTTCTTCCTGCTCACCAGTCGCTGGCTGGAACAACGCCAGCGCCGCGCAATCCATGAAAGCTATCAGCATCTGGGCGAGACCTTGCCACAGGCGGTACGCCGTCTTGATACTGACAACCAGCCACAGTGGATCAGTGTCCGCCAGGTTACGGCCGGGCATCATCTACAGTTGATTCAGGGGGATACCGTGCCGGTGGATGGCTTGATCCGTGACGGCGAGGCTGCCCTGGATGAATCCGCCTTTACCGGGGAGTCACTACCCGTCCAGCGCCAGATCGGCGAGTCAGTCCATGCCGGCACCCGGGTGGCAGAAGGCAACCTGGTGATCGAATCCACCAGCACCGTTGCCAGCAGCCTGATGGCACAGATCGGTGAGCAGGTGGACCGGGCCCAACAGGAGCGGGTCGAGGTGGTTCGCGACTGGCAGCAAGTGGCACCCCTGTTCACTGTCGGCGTGCTGATCCTCGCTACTGTCACTCTGGCATGGCACTGGTCTTCCGGGCCTGCTGTGGCCTTTGAGCATATGCTCGCGGTACTGGTCGTGACCTGCCCCTGTGCGCTGGCGCTGGCGGTACCGCTGACACTCTCCGCCACGCTGGGCTCTGCCCTGAACAACGGCGTGCTGGTGGCCTCACCGCGGCAACTGTTGCGCCTGCCGCGAATAGCCGGCGTCATTTTCGACAAGACGGGCACCCTGACCACCGGGCAGTTCCGTATCGTCGAACGTGAGATGCCAGTAACAGAAGACGGTGTGCTGGACGCAGATGCACTGCTGGCTATTGCTGCAGCGCTGGAGTGGCAGAACCCGCACCCGTTGGCGCGGCCATTCCAGATGATGGCCCGGGACCCTGCACTCAGCGAGATTCAGCCCTCCCGGCACGGCGTACAGGGCAAACGCAACGGCCAGCAATGGCGCATCGGTGGCGACCCCGCGAGCGCCCGTGACGGCATGACTTGCCTGGCGCTCTATTGCGAAGAACAACTGCGATTGCGGCTGTGGCTGGAGGATGGCCCGCGACCGGAATCTGCCCATGTCGTCGAGCGTCTTCGTGATCAGGGTATCAGCAGCCGCATGGCCACGGGTGACAATACGGAAGCCGCCAGCAAGGTGGCCGTCGCCACCGGCATTACAGAATGGCACGCGGGCATGACGGCTGAGGAAAAACAGCAATGGGTGGCCGAACTGGAGCAGGTTTCCCCGCAGATGATTGTTGGCGATGGCATCAATGACGCCAACGCTATGCTGACCGCCTCGGTGTCTGTAGCCACGGCCAATGCCACCAGCCTGACCCAGCGCGCAGCAGGTCTCTATCTCCTCCAGGACAAACTGGATGCGGTACCCGAACTGCCTGCCCTGGCGTGCTTCTGCCGGCGCCTTATCCACCAGAATCTGACCTGGGCCCTGCTCTATAATGTGGTTGCCGTGCCCTTCGCCGTGGCCGGCCTGATTCCGCCCTGGGCGGCCGCAATCGGCATGTCTGCCAGCTCCTTGCTGGTTACCTTTAACGCCTCACGGATAAGCCGATGGAAATTGTCATCCTCCTGATCCCCCTGGCCCTGATCTTTCTGGCCGGCGCCATCGCCTTTTTGTTCTGGGCCCTGCGCAAGGACCAGTTCGATGATCTGGACAATGCCTCCTGGCGGGTGGTGTTTGATGATCGCGAGCAACGCAGGGAGAAAAATCCCCAAGGTGAGGCAAAGGAGAACGACAACGATGACGCCTGAATCCCTGCTCGCGTTGCTGGCCAGCAGTGCCCTGCTCGCCGCCACGGGCAGCATCCACTGTGTCGGGATGTGTGGCGGCATCAGCAGTGCCCTGACCTTTACCATCCCCGAGCAACAGCGCAAGGGTAAATCCCTGTGGTTGTGGCAAGCCGTGCTCGGCTTGGGCCGTGTCAGCACCTATGCCTTGCTGGGACTGTTGGCCGGTGCTCTCGGTGAGCGACTCCTCAACCTGCTGCCCGGCCCCGCCATGGCACTGGGCCTCGCGTTGTCCGGCGTGCTGATGTTGCTGCTCGCCCTGCATCTGGCCGGCAAGGGGGGGATGCTGGCCCACCTGGAGCGCATCGGTCAGGGCCTGTGGCGCAAGCTTCAACCGCTAACCAAAAAGCTGCTGCCACTGGATCACCCGATCAAGGCCTACGCACTGGGAATACTGTGGGGGTTTCTCCCCTGTGGACTGGTGTACACCGCTCTGGCACTGGCTGCCACCAGCGGGCAGGCGCTCTCAGGTGGGCTGATCATGGCTGTGTTTGGTGCCATTACGGTGATCCCCGTGGCCACCACCGGGGTGGTTGCATCGCAACTGCAGGGATTTCGCAGCCCCCGGGCGCGCAAGTTGGCGGTATTGCTGACCCTGCTGCTGGCGCTGGGTTTCCTGGTCATGGCCTGGCAAATGGCATCCGGTAAAGGCCATGGTAGTCATCAGCATGGTTCCACACCCGCCGCCGAGATGCGGGAGAACATGCAGCAAACCCACCAGCATCACCAACACCATTGATCCACATCAAGAAAGCAGACAGGCATGGCCGTGATAATACGCCTGTCTGTTTGGGAGGAACTGTTGTGGTCGAATGGAATGAAACACTGATCCATCAATATGGTGGACCGGGTCCGCGCTATACCTCCTACCCTACGGCGCCCAATTTCCATGCTGGAATCACTCAGGATGACCTGCTTGCCGCGATGGAGGAAGGAAATGCGGCCCGCCGCCCCCTGTCGCTGTACTTCCATATCCCGTTCTGCAGCTCAGTCTGCTATTACTGTGGCTGTAACCGCATTATCACTGCCAATCGCTCGCGGGCGGCGGAATACCTCAAGCACCTCAAGCATGAAATCCGTATGCGTGCGGCCATGATCGATGATCGCCGTCAGGTCACCCAGATCCACTGGGGTGGCGGCACCCCCACCTATCTGAGCGACGCGCAGATGACCGAGCTGGTCTATGACATGGCTCGGCATTTCAATCTGCGTGAGGATGATCGGGGTGATTACGCTATCGAGATCGACCCTCGCACGGTGGATCGGTCCCGACTGGGATTGTTACGGGGTCTGGGGTTCAACCGGGTCAGTCTCGGAGTGCAGGATCTGGACCATGACGTCCAGGAAGCGGTTAACCGGATCCAGTCCTGGGAAATGATTCGCGACACCATGCACTGGGCCCGGGATTTCGGTTTCCGCTCCATCAATCTGGACCTGATCAGCGGCCTGCCGCGCCAGTCCGAAGCATCCATGATGCGCACGCTGGAAAAGATCATTCCGCTGAAGCCGGAACGGATCTCGCTGTACAACTACGCCCATCTACCGGATCGCTTCAAGGTTCAGCGGCAGATCAACAGCGCGGACCTGCCCTCCCCCGAGGAGAAAGTGCGCATGTATGCCCGCGCCGGCGAGATGTTGCAAAGTGCCGGTTACCGTTTCATCGGCATGGATCATTTTGCGCTGGAAAGTGATGAAATGGCGGTCGCCCAGAAGAACGGTCTGTTGCATCGTAATTTTCAGGGCTACAGCCTGCATGGTGATGCCGACCTGATCGCCATGGGTGTGAGCGCCATCAGCGAGATTGGTAATCTCTATGTCCAGAATGAAAAAAATATCCAGCAGTGGCAGGCCAGAATTGAGAGTGACCAGATCCCTATAGATAAAGGCTATCTGCTAAGCCAGGACGATCAGATGCGCAAGGAGCTTATCATGCGCCTGCTCTGTGACCTGCACCTGGAGATCCCCAGCTTTGAGCAGCGTTGGGGCGTAAATTTTGCCCAGACTTTTGCTGATGCACTTGAGCGTTGGCACTTTTTCGCCGATCAGGGCCTGGTGACCCTCTCTGCGGAGCATTTACAAATCACCGAACAGGGTCGCCTTGTCAGCCGGGCCCTGGTGCAACCTTTTGACCGTTACATGGCCCAACAGACAGCGGTAAAATATAGCCGAATTCTGTAGGCCAGTTCCGGTGTTCTGGCTCTCCACTGGTAGAGTCGATACGCAGCGATAAATATGGGAGTTCCCCGTGTCACAGCATGTTTCCTGTAGCGAATGCAGCCTGAGCCCGGTTTGTCTGCCGCTGGCAGTAGCCCCCGCCCAGCTCGACCAACTGGACAATATCATCCACCGTGGTCGCCCGCTGAAACGCGGTGAGCATCTGTTTCGAGCCTCGGATGATTTCGAATCGGTCTATGCGGTGCGTTCCGGTGCCATCAAGACCTATGTGCTTAGCGATCAGGGCGATGAGCAAGTCACCGGTTTCTATCTGCCCGGTGAAGTACTGGGCATGGATGGCATCAGTACTGCACACCACATTTCCAATGCCAAGGCACTGGAAACGGCCACCGTCTGTGAGATCCCCTTCTCCCAGCTTGAAGGCCTCTCCCAAAAGATTCCGTCCCTTCAGCACCATTTCTTCAGCCTGATGAGTAATGAAATCCGTGCTGACCGTGAATTACACATGCTGCTTAGCAAGAAGAATGCGGATGACCGGGTAGCATCACTGCTGCTTTCCTTGTCTGCGCGTCATCAACGCCGTGGGCTGAGTCACCGGTCATTCCGCTTGCCCATGTCCCGCTATGATATCGCCAATTACCTGGGGCTGGCGGTGGAAACCGTGAGCCGGATTTTTACCCGGTTTCAGCAAAACGGCTGGATACGCGCCGAAGGCCGTGAAGTGGAAATACTGGATCGTCAGAAATTATGTGGTAACGATGCGCTGGAGGATTCGTTGTGAAACCGCCCGTCATGGTTGTGTTGGATCCGGTCCTCAAGGCGCCGCAGCCAGCATTCGAAAAGGCCAAACAACTGGCCGTCGCTCGGAATACCTCTCTGGTCGTGGCGGTAAACGGCTATTCCTCCCCCATGGTCCGTGCCGTGGGCTATGACAAGCAGAGACTGGAAGCCGCCACTACTCAGATTCGCCATGCCTGGGAGCAACGTATTGCCTCTCTGGCCAGCGGGATGACTTGCAGTGCCCATGTGCTGTGGGAGAAGCGTGAAATCGATGCGCTGCAAAAAATCATTCTGGACTACAAGCCATCCATGGTGGTTGTACACACCAGCTCGGACAGTGGTTTGAAGCGCCACCTGTTTACCCCTCGGGACTGGCAACTGATTCGCAAGGCGCCCTGCGATGTGATGTGTATCCACAGCCAACCTTGGCACACCCCGCCCTCCCTGTTGCTGGCGGTTGACCCTGATACCGGTAATGACGGTTCTGATGACCTGTCCGTTAAGGTAACCGGCATGGCCAGAACACTGTCGGAGCAGGTGCAGGGTTCGCTGAAGGCCTGTCACGTGATGGACGCGGTGGATGACAGCCTGGTGCTGTTGATGGGAGAAACGCTGTCGGATTTCAGTGGCAGCCTCAATGACATCAAGGAAACCCAGAAGACGTCATTCAAACGGTTTGCCAGCCGTGAAGGGCTGTCTGCAGATCAGGTGGTGCTACTGGAGGGACCTGTCGCCCCTACTCTGTCCCATTACTGCAAGGATAACGACGTAGATTTACTGATTGTCGGTACGGTGCATCGCAAGCTGCCAGAGCGGCTGTTGCTGGGCGCCACTGCCGAGGCCGTTATTACCCGTGCCAGCTGTGATGTGCTGGTGGTAAAACCCGATGATTTCCAGACCTCCTGGAAATCCTGATTTCGGAGAAGCAAACCCATGTCAGAGAAAAAGGATTTTGTTGAATCGGTTCGCCAGAAACTGGAAGACTGGGATTATCAGCGTGATCGCCTGGTTGCACGCATTGATGATCTCAGCCATGAATGGCGTGAAGAAGCCGAAGAAAAGCTGGCTGACTTCAAGGAACAGCGCAAGGACCTGGAAGCCAAACTGGACGTGCTGGAATCGCGCAGCGAAGACGCCTGGCAAGACATCAAGGATGGTATTGAGCTCGCCTGGGACGGCCTGAAGACTGGCCTGCTGGCAGCACGCAGCGAGTTCGAAGACAAGAAAAAAGATTAAACGCGGTTTCACCACAGAGGTCACAGAGTTCACTGAGTAAAAACCTTTCACTCGGCTCGCTCTGTGCCTCTGGGCAACTGCCGCGATGACCAACGAACGGAATTACCCGGCAGTTCGGTGACATCCCTTCCTGAAACATCGGTCAAAGGGTGCTCGCAAAGAAACCTTTCTCTACTTTCACCACAGAACCCGCCAAGACACGGCAAAAACCTTGTTTTCCTCAGTGAACTCTGTGGCCTCTGTGGTAAACCCGCCTTTTACTGCTCTTCGCGACGAAACACCGGCTTGTCAGCGGTGGATTCTGATTCACAGTAGCGATAGCCTGCCACATCGAAATTGACCAATTTGTCTGGATCCTTGATGCCCTTTTTCAAAATCCATGCAGCCATCAGTCCTCGCGCTTTCTTCGCGTAGAAGCTGATTACCTTGTATTTGCCGTTCTTTTCGTCCTGGAAAACCGGTTCGATGATACGGCCGTTGATGTCCTTTTTCTTGACGGACTTGAAATACTCGTTAGACGCCAGATTGATCAGCACATCCGTTTTTTGTGCTTTCATATCGGCATTCAGCTGATCCGTGATGGTATGGCCCCAGAAGGCATAGAGGTCCTTGCCGCGCTCGTTGTCCAGCTTTGTGCCCATTTCGAGCCGGTAGGGTTGCATCAGGTCCAGCGGTCGCAATACACCGTAGAGTCCTGACAACATGCGAAATTCCTGCTGTGCCCGCTCCAGTTGTTTGTCGGTAAAGGACGCGATTTCCAGGCCGGTATAGACGTCGCCCTTGAAGGCAAACGCAGCCGGACGGGCATTGGTCTTGTTGAACGGGCGCTGCCATTGGGCAAAACGCTCAACGTTGAGATGAGCGATCTTGTCGCTGACTTTCATCAGGCTGCCCACATCCGCCGGGGAAAGCTGCCGGGCACGCTCAATCAGTACCTCGCTGTCATCAAGAAGACGGGGTTGGGTGGTCTTCAGCGGGGGGAGCGGGCTTTCATAATCCAGCGTTTTCGCCGGGGATACCACGATCAGCATGATGTTCTCCTTTACATGTCTCTGGCGGAATTATAAGAATCTAAGCAGCGCAGGTCTGCAAAAGAGGAGGTGAAATGCGCCTATTGCTGATATTGACTGTGGTTATCGCGGTAATTGCCCTGCTTATGGCCAGCTGGCAAAGAGGAAAGCGGGTTTTTGCCGTCACTGCCACAGTCACGGCAGTTGCAGTGGCCATTCTCGCTTACGGTGTCATCAAACAGGGCAAGAATGACCAGGTCACCCTGCCACCGGAGCAGCTGCGGATACAGGTTGACGAACCAGTGCGCTCTGAATCCGGTGTGCGCTTCACCGGGACGCTTTTCAACGACAGTGAGCTAGATCTGGCCGGGGTGACACTGCGCGCTACAGCGCTCTCCTGCCCGGACAGTCAGGCGGATTGCGTCATTCTGGACCAGCAGGAAGACACCTTGTTGCTGTTTATTCCCGCTGGCCGGCATTACCCGTTTGCAATGGTGACCCGCCACCCACCAGGGAATAAACAGGCAGATAAATGGGAGGTGTCGCCGGTATCCAGACTCGCCTACCCTTCGCCCTGAGCGGACTGGACTGGCAAGATGGGGTGATAATGGTCACAATTCGCGTTCCTGACACCCTGGAGTCTCTATGGCGTCCTTGATCCCAGGCCAGGCCACGCCCATCGGTCCAAATGCGTGGCGAGTGCTGGCACGCAACCCGGGTATGATGACCGGCCCTGGCACCAACAGTTACCTGTATGGCAAGGATAGCCTCACTGTTATTGATCCCGGCCCGGAGGATCATGACCACTTGCAGGCGCTGCTCCATGCAGCGAAAGACCTGGGCAAGCCCATTTCCCAGGTGATTGTCACCCACACCCACCGGGATCATTCCCCGGGGGCTCTGGCTCTGGTTGCGGCAACGGGCGCGCGATGTCTTGGCCCCTTTGTGCCCGATGATGGCCTGCAGGATGAGAGCTGGCAGGCAGATACCCTGCTTGCGGAAGGTGATCAGATTGATTGCGGCGGTACAACGCTGGAAGTGATAGAGACACCGGGCCATGTCTCCAATCATCTGTGTTTTCTCAGTGACAGCGGTCTGCTGTTTACTGGTGATCACCTGATCCAGGGCTCTACCGTGGTAATCGCCCCGCCTTCCGGTTCCATGGGTGCCTATTTCGCCTCGCTGCGAAAGCTCCAGGGACGCGGCATTACCATGATGGCACCGGGCCACGGAGACGTGATCGACGACCCTGAAACCGCGCTCAGCCATACCCTCGCCCATCGACAGAAACGGGAAGACAAGGTGCTCGATTGCCTCTTGCCAGAAGCAGCACCGGTGAACCAGCTGGTAAAAAGCGTCTACAACGACGTCCCCGCCTTCCTCCACGGCGTCGCCGAATTCTCCCTGCTCGCCCACCTGATCAAGCTGGCCGAGGATGGCAAGGCGGAAGAATCTGAAGGCGGATGGCGCAGAAACGAGTAACGACGGATGAGAAGCGAGTTACGAGTTACGAGTTACGAGTTACGAGTTACGAGTTACGAAAACCAAAAAAAACCGCAGCGGCGGGGTTTTCGTATTTAATCACCCTCCAATCGCCGGTTAATGCCGGCCCTTGCTGCGCAAGGTTCGCACCTCAAGTGGTGCTCCTACAGTAAAATTCCAACTCGCCGCAGCGTCGCAGTCTTTGCTTTTGACTTAGCTATTAACTGTTAACTGTTAACTATTAACTGCTCTTCACAGCCACCCCTTGCGCTTGAAATACCAGTACGGCGCGATTCCCGACAGGATCATCAAACCAATCGCCATGGGGTAACCAAATTCCAGTGCCAATTCCGGCATGACCCGGAAATTCATGCCGTAAATACTGGCGATCATGGTGGGGGGCAGAAACACCACCGCGGCTATGGAAAAAATCTTGATGATCTGGTTCTGCTGGATGTTGATGAACCCCTGGGCGGCATCCATCAGGAAGTTGATCTTGTCGAACAGAAATGTGGTGTGCGACATCAGGGTATCCAGGTCATGCTGGATTTCGGAGCAGGTCCGGCGGCGGGACTTGTCTGAGCGCACATAGCGCTGAATAAAGGAAATGGAGCGCTGGGTGTCCATCAGACACAATCGGATTTTGCCGTTGGTGTCCTCAAGCCGTGCAAGACGTTCGATGTCCTGGTCCAGCTCGCCATTTTCTTCTTCCAGTACACTGTAGCCCACCTGTTCCAGATCACGGTGCACGTCCTCAATGGCGTCCGCCAGATTTTCCACCTTTTGATCCAGAATGCTGAGCAGAATGTCCATTGGCTGGGAGGCCTTTACCCAGCCCCGGCGTATACGCATGCGCATCAGGCGGAAATCCGCCATGCGGGTATCATCACGGAAGGAAATCAGCCGGTCATCCTGCACCACAAACGCCACCGAGGAGGTCCGGGAGCGGCCATCGGATTGCATCAGAAACAGGGAGTGGACATGCAGCCCGTGCTCATCACTGAAATAACGGGCAGAGGATTCGATCTCTTCCTTGTCGTCCGAGGGCAAGGCGTCCTCGAAGAACGATTGCACCAGTCCCCGCTCGGCATCGTCCGGTTCAACCACGTCCAGCCAGCTGGCCTGGCCAATCAGGGCGCCGTCAGCAGGATGAGAGGCGCTGTCTTTTTCTCGAAGTACACCGTTTTCAATGTTGAAAAGATGCAGCATGATGCGTCCTTGTATCGCGAATTGTTACTTCGGCACCCATTGCCATAGAAGCTGATCATGACCGCCAACCCCGGTGCTTGCCAACCTGAAATTGTTACGCTCGACGACGAGGCCAGACTGTGGCTGTGGCAGACGGCGTTGCCCGACGGTGTGGAGCGAAACCTGTATGGCCGGCTTGAACAGGCACTTGACTGGCATCAGCCTCAAGTGACGGTGTTTGGCAGGTCTTACTCCACACCAAGACTGACAGTCTGGGAAGGTGAACAGGGGGTGAGCTACCGATATTCCGGATTGACAGAACGCGCCAGCGGCTGGCCTGATGTACTGCGCCCGGTTCTCGAGCATGTGGAATCACTCACCGGGCAACGCTTCAACAGTGTGCTGGGTAACCTCTACCGGGACGGTAACGACTGTATGGGCTATCACAGTGATGACGAACCGGAGCTGGGCACCACGCCCTGGATCGCGTCACTCAGCCTCGGCGTCAGTCGGGATTTTGTTTTCCGTCCACGCTATGGCAACCGCAAGCAGTGCGCCAGCCTGGAATTGAGACACAATTCCCTGTTGTTGATGAGTCCGGCTGTCCAGGCACGTTTTCAGCACGCTCTGCCCCGCCGCGCCCGGGTTCATGAAGGCCGGATCAACCTTACCTTCAGAAAGATCATTCAGCCCCAGAACGCATAACTGATCAGTATGGCGGCCAGCAACCCGGCCGCATCTGCCGCAAGGCCGCACCACAGGGCATAGCGGAAATCACGAATGCCCACGCTGCCAAAATACACCGCCAGTACATAGAACGTGGTTTCCGTGGAGCCCTGCATCACTGCCGCCATCCGACCGGCAAGGGAATCCACTCCCTGGGTCTGCATTACATCGATCATGGCAGCCCGGGCACCAGAACCACTGAGAGGCTTCATGAGCGCCACTGGCAGGGCTTCCACAAAACGGGTATCCATGCCCATGGCGGCAGCAAGCCAGTGAAGCCCGCCGAGAAATAATTCCAGTACCCCGCCCGCCCTGAGCATGGCGATGGCCGCCAGCATGGCAACCAGATAAGGGATAATGCGAACAGCCGTGGTAAAGCCCTCCTTGGCCCCCTCAACGAAGACATCATAACTGTCCAGACGGGTACGCCACGCGGCAATGAAGAATGCAGCGAGTACCACCAGCAGGATCCCGTTGCCCAGCAAGCTGGACAAGGTATTGGCCGCGTCTGTCGGTGCAAACCAGACCAGCAGCCCCAGTGCGCCCAGCAGCGCCAGCCACAAGCCTGCCACCAGCAAAAGCAGGGGCTGAAACAGGGAAATTCTCTGCACCCGGCTGGTGACCCATACCCCCACAAATGTGGATACGGTGGTGGCCATCAGCAACGGCAAGTAAATGGCTGCAGGATCTTCTGCGCCCTGCTGGGCGCGAAAAAGCAGCACGGTGACGGGCACCAGCGTGACAGAGGACGTATTCAATACCAGAAACATGATCTGGCTGTCTGTGGCCACCTTTGGCCTGGGATTATTGGCCTGAAGCGCCTCCATGGCCTTGAGTCCCAATGGGGTGGCGGCGTTGTCCAGGCCCAGCATATTGGCGGCCAGGTTCATGGTGACCGGTGCAGTGGCGGCCCGGTTGTTTTGCAGGCCTGGCATCAGCTTGCCCAGCAGCGGTGTTAACCAGGCTGAAAGCCGGTCTGCCAGACGACTGGCTTCGGCCAGCCGGAACAGGCCACTCCACAGCGCAAGTACGCCGATCAGTCCAAGGGACACCTCCACGGCCAGGTCCGCGGCGGCCCACAGCGCATTGACTAATCGCCCGGGAGCCTCCATATCCCCCATAAGCAACTGAATACAGGCGCCGGCGACGCCCGCGAGGAAAAACAGGCTGAAGAGTCTGTGCAAACCTTCCCCCTTGCGCTAGGGTTTACATCTAAGTGTATGAAATTCTGGTAGTTGGTGTTGCCATATTGCGTCCACGGGAACACCAAAGAGCTGATCGGGTCTAGCAATATAGCCGGCTTGAATATGGTCAGCCGCTTTCCGGTCACAAACAAGGTAAACCATTGAGAAAACGCATGTCATTAGTCCGTAAAATGTTTCCAGTCGGTCTGGCGGTGCTGCTTCTGGGCGGCACACTTCAAGTCACTGGCAGCCTGCGTGCTGCGCCAGAGATTGAAGGCGCCCTGAAACCGACCAGCGAGCAAAGGGATGCAGCCGAGGAAATTTCGGACAAGCTCAAGTACCACTACCGCAAGCTGGACTTCAATGATGCGCTTTCCAGCCGCGTACTGGACCAGTATCTGAAGGATCTGGATCCCAACCGTCTCTACTTTGTGGCCAGCGATATCGACGAATTCGAGCGTTACCGCAAAGTGCTGGATGATCAACTCAAGGATGGCGAGCTCGAAGCAGGCTATACCATCTTCAACCGTTTCCAGAGCCGTATCGAGGAGCGCCTCGATGCCATGCTGGAAATGGTCAATGGCGACCTGTCAGAACTGACGTTCGATGGCGCTGACACCGTTCGTGTGGATCGGGAAGAGGCCGACTGGGCCAAAGACGAAGCCGCCCTCGCCGACATCTGGGAGCGCCAGTTCAAGAATGCGGTCTTGACCATGCGTCTCAATGGCACTGCTGATGAGGACATCAAGACACGCCTGACCCGCCGCTACGAGAGCCAGCTAAAGCGTATCAAGCAAAACACCCCTGAGGACGTGTTTCAGGTCTACATCAATGCCCTGACCCAGACGTTCGATCCACACACCACCTACTTTACCCCGCACAACTCCGAGAACTTCGATATCAGCATGAGCCGATCCCTGGAAGGCATCGGGGCTGTACTGCAGTACGAAGACGGCTATACCAAGGTGGTGCGTCTGGTGCCCGGCGGTCCGGCGGCCAAGAGCGGTCAATTGAAGCCGGCAGATCGTATCGTGGGCGTTTCACAGGAGGACGCCTCCCCTGTCCCGGTGATCGGTCTGCGTCTTGACGAGGTGGTGGATCAGATTCGTGGCCCCAAGGGCACCAAGGTCAATCTGGAAATCATCCCGGCCGGCACCAACAGCGAGCACGACACCCGTGTGATCAGCATCATTCGTAATAAAGTGGTGCTTGAGGAACAAGCGGCGAAGAAAGACATTATCGAAATCCAGCGTGAGGGCGAAACCCGCAAGCTGGGCGTGATCGAGATTCCGGCATTCTATCTGGACTTTGCCGCTTTCCACCGTGGCGACCCGGATTACACCAGCACCACCAGCGATGTGGCCAAGCTCCTGGTAGAGCTGCGCAAGGAAAATATCGATGGTCTCGTCATCGACCTGCGCAACAACGGCGGCGGCTCCCTGCTGGAAGTGAACAAGCTGGTTAGCCTGTTCATCAACCGCGGCCCCACGGTCCAGGTGCGTGAATCCAGTGGTCGGGTCAGTGTAGAAGCGGACAAGTTTCCCGGGGTGCTCTACGCCGGCCCCATGGCGGTGATCGTAAACCGCTACAGCGCTTCCGCCTCCGAAATTTTCGCCGGAGCCATGCAGGATTATGGCCGGGCCCTGATCGTTGGTGATCAGACTTACGGCAAAGGCACCGTGCAGACCCTGCTGGATCTGAACCACGGCAAATTGAAAATGACCAATGCCAAGTTCTATCGAGTATCTGGATCCAGTAACCAGAACCTCGGCATTGTCCCGGATGTGGATATGCCCTCGCTGATCGACAAGGGGGATGTGGGAGAAAGCTCTCTGCCCAACGCCATGCCCTGGGATGAGATCGAGTCGGCCAACTATCAACGCGTCAGTGACATGGTGCCCTACCTGCCCATGCTGAGAGAGCGCCACGACAGCCGCATCGAGAAAGACCCGGAATTTGTCTACGTGGAATCACTGCGCACCCTGCTCGACCATAACCGCAACCGGGATGAGCTCTCGCTGAACATGGAGCAGCGGGCGTCCATGCAGGAAGATTTTGATGCCCAGCGGCTGGCCATCGAGAATGCTCGCCGTGAAGCCCGGGATGAAGAGCCTCTTGCCGATATCAAGGCCCTGCGCGACCTTGAGGAGCAGCGGGCCCTGGACCCGCAAAGTCATGAGGAAGCCATGGACGAGGACCCTTACGTGCGCGAAACCGGGGAAATCCTGGTGGATCTCATCGACCTGATTCGTGACAACCAGGTGGCACGCAAAGGCTGAAAGATTCTCTCGCTCTCACAAAGCCGGCGACACGCCACAGCTATCCCACAGTTTGATTTAGCGAAGTCCGAAACCCGTCAGGCTGGCAAGCCGGCGGGTTTCTCTGTTTAGGGGAACAGGATTTCACCGCCGCATTTTGACTCTCGCAGATGCCTGTCCCATGGGAGCGTGCTTGCACGAGAAGGTCCCTCAGGGTTCGAGCATCAAGCCGCCCTACGCCAACGACTTGAACCCCCAGCGTGCGGGGTTGTCTCCCAGCCCCAGCTGCAGTGTGCGGCGGCCCAGATTGTGATTGAAGCCTTCCACCAGGCGCTTGGCAGGGTCTGGCAGGATGCGCATGCTGATACTGGCGGCACGAATGGCGGTCTTGACGATATGCACTGCGGAGCTGGCAGGCACCGAGCTGTAAATGTTCAGATCATCAGCCACCCTGTCCCCTATCAGATATCGACTGAAGGCAAGTAGCACATCATAGGGCAGATTGAACGGTGGTTTGCCAGACATGTCCTTGAGCAGCGCCTTGGCCAAGGACTCACTGTCTGGGGTCGGATCATAAAGGTGCGAAGTAAGCTGAAGAGCCAGGATTTCCTGCTCTTCCAGGGTGGTAGTCAGTAAGGCTTCATCCACACCGAGCAGGTAGCCGGCATAGCGCCAGAAATAGTGCATGGATTCATGTTCGCGGCGGTTGATATTGACCCCCAGTCGCTTCAGCCCGCGCACTACCATGAAGTCGAATTCCAGAATCGTGCCCGCCATGTCTTCCTGATTGATGGGCATATCGTACTTTTCCACATCCCAGCGGGGGTTGTTACGCAGGAACTGGCGCACTGCGGCATGGAGCAACCGGACTTCCATCAGAGTGCGATGCCCCAATCCGCCAGGCTTCAGGCCATCATCGCCAACAATGTTGTGCAGCATCTGCCCGGTTTCGTAGATCCGGCGTGAGACGTCCTTCTGTAACCGCCCTGTGGCAACCAATACCTGGGAGGGTTTGTTATGTGCATAGCCTTCAACCAGGCTGGAACACATCAACACCAGCCCCTGCAGCGCACCATTACGCCGGTACATGCGGCGCCCCAGCTCCATCTCCTCGAAGTCCACCCATGAGGGCACGGTATGGCAATGGTCCAGGAAGGCCTGGAAATCCCCGCCCTCCTCTTTCGCCCGCCGTTCCACCTCATCCAGCAGCCCGGAAGGGCGGCTGAACTTGATCTGGGCCGCACAGCGATCTGCCAGCGGGTCCTGGATCTGGCGCCAGCGATTCAGGTTGTCGTGGGAGTAGCGGTCCCACCAGATCCGCTCCTGCGGGCTCTGTGGCCCCTTCTGGTAACGGGCAAGCTCCTGGGGCGTGGCCATAGATACCTCTCTGTATTATTGTTTTCAGAACCAGTGAGTTCTGACTCAAAGGTAAGGCCACGTGAGAAGAGGGTCAATACACTATTTGCCGCTTTCTGTTACCCCCTCAATCAGACTGTTGATCAGCCACTGGGGGGCGTCCAGAGGCAGATCATGGCCCGCCTGGGGGTGAACCTTGATGGGTAATTGCCAGGCATCCGCCATGCGCTGTGAGCAATCCGGGCTCACCAGCCTGTCGCCGCCTCCATTGATGATCAGGGCCGGCACACTGGCCGGCAGTGACGCCGGAGCGTGAAAGCGCATTGCAGCCAGCAATTGCCGAAGGCTGTTGGCTACGGAGACGGGCTGCATCCGGGCATATTCCGCCCATTTTTCGGCTAGCTGGTGCAGGTATTCCCGGCCGTGGAGGTTGGAGGTGATCTCCAGGATGGCCTGCTCTTTGCTCACCTTGTCCCGGTTAAGAATGCCGTCGCGGATCAGGCGTACATAATTGGCGGGTCTCAGGCGTTTCCAGAACGGGCTGAAGCGGCTGGAAGAGGTGTTGATCAGGGCGGCGAAGGCAACCTCCTTCGGAGCCTGGGAGAGCCATTGCACCGCCGTCATGGCGCCAAGTGATAGCGCCACAAGGTGATACGGCCCTTCCAGCCCCATCTGTTTCAATTGATGTCGGGCATGAACAACCATGCCACCAATTCGTGTGGGGCTGGGATCATTAAAGAACTCACCGTTGCCGGGCAGATCCAGAGTAATGACCCGGTCCTGTGGTAGCGCGGCCTGCATTTTGGCCGGAAAATCTTCCCAATGCTTCTTTTCACGGACCAGGCCTCTGAGTAACACCCAGGTTCTTGCCATTCGCTGTTATCCTTTGCGTTGTGGTTTCCCGACGGTAACCCCGGCGGTTTGGACAATGACCCGCCCGGGTTTACCCGCTAGAATGCCACCGGCATTCTGGATGGCAAATGGAGTTTCCTCGCCGATGACACGAAAAACGGTAAAACGAGTAAAAACAGGCTCTGTTGAGCGTCGCTTTTCCATGGCCAAAGCCGGTTTTATGGCGGGTGCCAAGTATGCGACCGCCAGTGCCGGTACGTTTTTTACCAACAAGGACAAGCGCGAAGAGCGTCGCAAGGAAATTCTGACTGCCCGTGCCCAGGAGCTGGTGGAAGAACTGGGCAAACTCAAAGGGTCCGTGGTCAAGATTGGTCAGATGATGGCGCTCTTCGGAGAGCACTTCCTGCCTGAAGAAGTGACCACTGCTCTGCATACCCTGGAAAACCAGACCACGGCCCTCGAATGGTCCTCCATAGAAAAGCATCTGCAGCGTCAGCTGGGTGAAGTAAAACTGGCCGAACTGGACGTGGACCCTACCCCGCTGGGCGCGGCGTCACTGGCGCAAGTGCACCGTGCAACCCGCAAATCCGACGGACGCCAGCTGGTACTCAAGATTCAGTACCCCGGTGTGGCGGATGCCATCGATTCCGACATGCGCGCCCTGGTCCGCCTGCTCAAGCTCAGCCGCCTGGTACCGATTACTGAACAGTTCAACATGTGGCTGGACGAAGTGCGGGAAATGTTGCGCCGTGAGGTGGATTACGATCTTGAAGCTCACACCACCCGACATTTCCGCCAGATTCTGGCGGATGATCCCCGCTTCGTGGTGCCGGAAATCATCCCGGAGTTCTCCAGCCACAACATCATGTGCATGACTTTTGAAGAAGGCATCGGTGTAACGGATCCAGCCGTCCTGGAATTATCACAGACTCGCCGCAACTTTATTGGCCGCGCCATCATGGAGCTGTGCTGTCGGGAAGTCTTTGAGTGGAACAAGATGCAGACCGACCCCAATTTTGGCAATTATCTGCTCAGAATTGGTGCCGAGCCTGAACAAGACCAGATCGTACTGTTGGATTTTGGCGCTATCCGTGATTTCGGCAATGATGTACTTGGTCCCGGCCGCGAAATGATCCGTGCCTCCTACCATCATGACGCTGATCGCCTGGTTCGAGCCCTCAACGCTCTGGATTTCCTTGCACGGGGAACCCCGAGGCGAATTCTGGATGATTTCGCGGCGTTATGTTTTGAAGCCGTGGAAGTGTTGCAGGATCCCGAGCGCTTTCCTCCACCCGCTGATCTGCTCAATGACCAGCTGGAATATCGCTGGGGGAAAAGCAATCTGCCTTCCCGGATCATGAACAAGGCCGGCAAGAACGCCCTTTCGGTCCATTTTGATGTACCACCGAAGGAATTTATCTTTTTGTTCCGAAAACTGCTGGGAGCCTACACTTTCCTGCACGTGATCGACGCGGAAGTGCGCGGGAATCACATTCTGGACCCCTTTATCAGTATGCAGGAGCAGGAAGATATCCTGCTGGTCGACCAGAAAACCATCAGTCCGGTGGATTGACGCTGACAGACCCCGGCCTCAGGATGGCCGGCACCGCCTCCCGGATAGTGATTAAACCCCCGGAGCCGGTGCCATTGCGGTCATTACAGGCCAGCAACAGAACCCATAATGCGTGACCGGACGTTATCCGTTCGTTAAGCGCTTATCGGTACGATAACCATTTGTCATTTGCCAAGCTGGTAGACGCGCAATATGGTTAGCACCCTGCTGAGGCCCTGCATCCTTGTCTGACAAGCTTGTCAGCAATCTGCAGGCCTTACTTTACGCGGCTTTCAGGGAATTGGGTTGCCCTTCATTCCCCTCCGGAAGTCGATTATTTGCGAACCACAGACGGGGGTAACGCAGGTGATTATCGGTGTTCCCAAAGAAATCTGCCCTGGCGAGCAGCGCGTTGCTTTGACGCCTGCCAATGTCAGCGCATTGCTGAAAAAACAAGGTGTCGAGATCAAGGTCGAGCGTGGCGCCGGTGATATTGCCGGTTACCCGGACAGCGCTTTTGAAGCGGCCGGAGCCAAACTGGTTGATCGTGACGAGATTTTCTCTTCTTCCCAGGTTGTTCTTCAGGTACAGACGCCCGGTAGCAACACTGCCAATGGCAACGAAGACCTGGACAAGCTGAATGAAGGACAGATTCTGGTTGGCATGACCGACCCGCTGGCCAATCCGCAGTTTGCCCAGACCCTGGCCGAGAAGAAGGTGTCTGGTCTGGCACTGGAACTGGTACCGCGTATTACCCGCGCCCAGGCCATGGATGTACTGTCTTCCATGGCCATGATCGCCGGTTACAAGTGCGTGCTGCTGGCTGCCACTGAATCCCAGCGCATGTTCCCCATGAACATGACCGCAGCGGGCACTCTCAACGCTTCCCGTGTTTTCGTCATGGGTGCCGGTGTTGCTGGCCTCCAGGCCTGTGCCACGGCCAAGCGTCTCGGCGCAGTAGTGGAAGCCTATGACGTGCGTCCAGCTGCACGTGAACAGATCCTGTCTGTGGGTGCCAAGCCGGTCGAACTGGATCTGGACACCGGTGAAGCTGAAGGCTCCGGCGGTTACGCCAAGGCCCAGGGTGAAGATTTCCTCAAGCGTCAGCGTGAATTGATGACTGAAGTCGTCAAGGACATGGACGTGATTATCACCACTGCTGCCGTACCCGGCGCCAAGAGCCCGATCCTGGTTACCGAAGATATGGTCAAGGCCATGAAGCCCGGTTCCATCATCGTGGATCTGGCCGCAGAGCGTGGCGGCAACTGTGATCTCACTGAAGCTGGCAAGACCGTTGTCCAGCACGGTGTGACCATCATTGGTCCCGAGAACGTGCCCTCTTCCGTGGCTTTCCATGCCAGCCAGATGTTCGGCAAGAACATGGAAAACCTCCTCAACCTGCTGCTCGACGACAATGGCGACCTGCAGCTGGACTTTGAAGACGAGATCGTTGCTGAAACCGTGATCAGTCACGATGGCGATGTGCCCCAGGCTCGCCTGCGTGACATTCTCGGCCTGCCCGCTCTGGCCAAGCCAGAAGCGCCGGCTACTGAGGAAGCGGACGACAGCAAGGAGGAAAAATAATGGATTTCGTAGCTCAACTGACCCTGTTCGTGCTGGCGATTTTCCTCGGTGTTGAACTGATCACCAAGGTTCCGCCGACCCTGCACACCCCGCTGATGTCCGGTTCCAATGCCATTTCCGGGATTACCGTGGTGGGTGCACTTATCGCAGCCGGCTCTGATTCCGGCATGCTGATCAATGTGCTGGGCTTTATCGCGGTGGTACTGGCGACCATCAACGTGATTGGCGGCTTTATGGTCACCAATCGAATGCTGGCGATGTTCAAGAGGAAGTAATTCATGCAGAACTGGATTGATATCGCCTACTTGATCGCCGCCTGCCTCTTTGTGGTGGGCATCAAGGGGCTGACCAAGCCTAAGACCGCTGTGCGCGGCAACCTGCTGGCTGCTACCGGTATGGGTGTAGCGGCTGTTGTGACCCTGCTCAACGAGCATATTGTCACCTATGAGATCATCATCGCCGGTGTTGTTGTCGGTGGCCTGATTGGTGCTGTTATGGCCAAGAAGGTACAGATGACGGCCATGCCGCAGATGATCGCTCTGCTCAACGGTTTTGGTGGCGGTGCCTCCTTCTCTGTTGCTGCAGCGGAGTTTTTCCGCGGTCAGGCCACAGATGTGGTGTCCATTATTGCTACCGGTGCGGCTGTACTGATCGGCGCGGTGACCCTCACAGGTTCCCTGGTCGCGTTTGCCAAGCTGCAGGAACTGATTGACGGGAAGCCCATGGGCTTCCCGGGCATGAAACTGGTTAACGCCGTTCTGTTTGTCGGTTCCCTGGCCGGTATCGGCTACCTGGTCATGAATCCGGGCAACGAAACCGTATTCTGGGCTCTGGTTGCGGCTGCAGCCGTTCTCGGTCTGTTCCTGGTGCTGCCGATTGGTGGTGCGGACATGCCGGTGGTTATCGCTCTGCTGAACTCTTATTCCGGTGTGGCGGCCTCTGCTGCCGGTTTTGTGATGGGCAACAGCGCGCTGATTATTACCGGTTCCCTGGTAGGCGCCTCTGGTCTGATCCTGACCAGCATCATGTGTAAAGCCATGAACCGCTCACTCACCAACGTACTGTTCGGTGTAATGGCGGAAGCTGGCGAAGCCATGGACGAAGACGAAGTCTACGCCGGCAAGGTGAAATCCACCTCTGCTGACGAAGTGGCCATGCTGCTGGAAACTGCTCAGCGCGTGGTGATCGTTCCCGGTTTCGGTCTGGCCATGGCACAAGCGCAGCACGCTGTCCGTGACCTGGCTGATACCCTGGAAGCCGCTGGCATCGAAGTGGCATACGCCATTCACCCGGTTGCGGGTCGTATGCCTGGCCACATGAACGTACTGCTGGCGGAAGCCGAAGTACCCTATGACCAGCTCAAGGATATGGATGCGATCAACCCCACCTTCGAGCAGACCGATGTGGCAATTGTTCTGGGTGCCAACGACGTAACCAACCCCATGGCACGTGAAGATAAAGGCAGCCCGATCTACGGTATGCCGATCCTCAACGTGGACAAGGCCAAGACCGTTGTCGTCGTCAAGCGCTCCCTGAGCGCCGGTTTTGCCGGGCTGCCCAACCCGCTGTTTGCCAAGGACAACACCCTGATGTTGTTCGGTGACGGTAAGGGTGCAGTGCTGGACATTACCACTGCCCTGAAAGAAGGCTGATTGCTGGCCTGAAAAAAAGGCGCCCCACATGGGGCGCCTTTTTTTTGGCCGCTTCGCGGCCGCCAGACGCTGGATGCCTGACGCTTGACGCTAAGAGCTGAAACCAACCCCTCTTTCACCACAGAGGGCACAGAGTTCACAGAGACAAACCGTCTTTCTTCAGTGATCTCTGTGGTGTAACGCCTTTTGATCTCTACGTGCAGCATGTTGCATGAAGCGTGATGCCGCTGCGAAGCGGCACAAAAAAGCCCCGGTCTCTCTCGAGCCGGGGCTTTTGGGATGCCTGAATAGCTTACTTCAGGGTATAAACCACACCAACCGAGAAGGTGTGGTCGGATTCGCTTGTGCCGTCCGGTGCCTTGGAATCGTGCTCCAGAAGGTGGCGAAGACGCAGGGAGAACTTGGAGTTGATCGCCGTGGTCAGCGATGTCTCTGCACGGGTATCAGCGCCTTCATCGCCCACTTCTGTGGAGAAATCTTCGCGGAAGACGGTGTTCTCACTGACTTTCAGCTCATACTTGATACCAACACGGGCAATGGCGTCTTCTTCAGAATCTCCGCAGCTGAAATAGGTGTCTTGGGGATCAAGACACTTGACGCGATAACCCGGACCGAATTCAGCATCCAGGGTCTGGCGATCAGTGGAAACCCAGCGCCGACCAAGACCGATCGCATAGCTGGCCTCATAGTGGTATCCAGAAAAGTTGTCTTTCTGGTAGGTCAATACATTAAAGAGATAATTCTTTGATCCTTCGCCCAGTTTGCGGTCGAGCTTGTAAGACGCAAAGTAGTTCTCATCGGTACGAACATAGTCTTCCGTAACCGGATCTTCTTCCTGTTCGTTGTTCGCATCCGCCTTGAATGTATGGCGCCACTTGCTGCTCTCACGGGACATGTTGGCGTTGGCGTTGGTGGAGTCAGAGTTGGTATTACCGCGTTTGAACAGCAGCCCTACCCCGATATCTCCAGACCACTTGGTGGCCCCCTCTGCTTCTTCAGCGGCTGCTGATACTGCCGGCAGGCCGGCAGCAATCAGCATGGCAGCCAAATACTTGCTGCGCATGAATCTCTCCTTACTCACTCTTGTCCAGATGTACGTCCATCTGCGGGAACGGAATACCAATGCCGGCGTCATCGAAACGACGTTTCACGGTTTCGGTGGTATCCCACAGTACTGCCCAGTAATCGGCGCTGTTTACCCAGGGGCGGCACAGCAGGTTCACTGAGCTGTCAGCCAGTTCTGCAACGGCAATGACCGGCGCAGGATCCTTGAGAACACGCTCATCAGCAGCGAGGATCTCTTCAAGAACTCGTTTGACCTCAGACAGGTCGGAATCGTAGGAAACGCCAAACTTCATGTCCACTCGCCGAGTGGGCATTTCGGAATAATTGACGATATTTCCGCCCATGATCGCCCCATTGGGTACCGTAATCACCTTGTTATCGGGGGTGCCCATGATGGTGGCAAAGATCTTGATCTCCTTGACAGTGCCAGCTGTACCGCCCGCTTCCACATAATGGCCAACGCGGAAAGGCTTGAACATGATCAGCATGACGCCAGCAGCGAAGTTGCCGAGAGAATCCTTCAATGCCAGACCCACAGCCAGGCCGGCGGCACCCAGAATGGCGACAAGAGAGGTGGTTTCAACGCCCAGCTGGTCCAGTGCGGCAATGATCACAAAGGCAAACAGCACAATGTGGACAATGTTGCCGACGAATTTGGCCACCGTATGGTCAATTCGCTTGTCCATCATGCGGTTAACGCCCTGGGCGACTTTTGAGACAATCCATTTACCGATGATGAAGATCACCAGCGCCGCCACGATGTTCCATGCGTAGGGCATCAGGTTTTCATTGGCAAAGGTCTGAATCTGATCCAGATATTGATCCATTTAACGTACTCCTCTTCCTGTGAGCGCGGATTATGCCTCGATTTGCGGTAATCCGAACGGGCCAGGTCGGGCTATGGCCGTGGATTTTACAAATGTTTCACTTCAGCGAGTCAGATCGGGCCTCCCAAGCCCGATTGCCGCACCATGATGCGTTGTTCCTCCTGTGTTGGCCAGTATATCTGCGGCTAAATCACCGATTTATAACACTTATTCCACCCATTGTTGGGTATCTCATGGCGTCATCGGTATAATGCCTGCCCTTACTTTTTGTTGTCCCTGTCGGAGCCTTCCATGACGTCAACCCTGCGCGCCTCGCTCACTGCCAAGCTGCAAGAACGCATCCTGATCCTGGATGGTGGCATGGGTACCATGATTCAGCGCTGCAAATTCAGCGAGGAAGACTATCGGGGCAGCCAATATGCAGACTGGCCTTCAGATCTGAAAGGGAACAACGACCTGCTCTGCATCACACAGCCAGAGCGCATCAAGGCCCTGCACAAGGGCTACCTGGATGCCGGTGCCGACATTATCGAGACCAACTCCTTCAATGCCACGTCCATCGCCATGGCTGATTACGACATGCAGGATCTGGCGCGGGAGATCAATGTGGCCGCTGCCCGTGTGGCCCGGGAAGCGGCTGACGAGGCATCAACGCCAGACAAGCCCCGCTATGTGGCCGGGGTTCTTGGCCCCACCAACCGTACGGCCAGCATCAGCCCGGATGTGAATGATCCCGGCTACCGCAACACCAATTTCGACACCCTGGTGGAGGCCTACCTGGAGGCGCTGGACGGCCTGGTGGAAGGCGGTATCGACATGATCCTGGTCGAAACCATCTTCGACACCCTGAACGCCAAGGCGGCCGTCTTTGCGGTTGACCAATATTGCTACGAGAACAATCTGGATTTGCCGGTGATGATTTCCGGCACCATTACGGATGCATCTGGCCGCACCCTCACCGGCCAGACCACCGAAGCCTTCTACAATTCCCTGCGTCATGCCCGCCCTCTCAGCTTCGGTCTCAATTGCGCCCTCGGGCCGATGGAACTGCGCCCTTATATCGAAGAATTGTCGCGGATTTCAGAAACCTTTGTGTCCGCACACCCCAACGCTGGGCTGCCCAACGAGATGGGTGAATATGATCTGGATCCGGACACCATGGCCAAAGAAATCCGTGGTTGGGCCGAAAAGGGCTTCCTCAATATCATCGGCGGCTGCTGTGGCACCACCCCGGAGCACATCGCAGCCATGGCCGAAGCTGTAGAGGACCTGGCACCACGCCGCCTCCCAGAGATTGAGGTGGCCTGCCGCCTTTCCGGCCTGGAGCCCTGCACCATCGACAAGGACTCCCTGTTCGTGAATGTGGGCGAGCGTACCAACGTGACCGGTTCCAAGCGTTTCCTGCGCCTGATCAAGGAACAGGACTACGATGCGGCGCTGGATGTGGCTCGTGACCAGGTGGAAAACGGGGCGCAGATCATCGACATCAACATGGACGAGGGGATGCTTGAATCTGCCGAGTGCATGGTCAAGTTCCTCAATCTGGTGGCCTCTGAGCCAGAGATTGCCAAGGTGCCTATCATGATCGATTCCTCCAAATGGGAGGTGATCGAGGCTGGCCTTAAGTGCATCCAGGGCAAGGGGGTGGTCAATTCCATCTCCATGAAGGAGGGGGAAGAGGCCTTTCTCCACCAGGCACGCCTGCTGCGTCGCTATGGGGCCGCTGTGATCGTGATGGCATTCGATGAGGTGGGCCAGGCAGAGACCCGTGAGCGCAAGGTGGAGATCTGTACCCGGGCATACAAGTTGCTCACCGAAGAAGTGGGCTTCCCGCCGGAAGACATCATCTTCGACCCCAACATCTTTGCCATCGCCACCGGTATCGAAGAGCACAACAACTACGCCGTGGATTTCATCGAGGCTGTGGCGGATATCAAGCGCACCCTGCCCCACGCCATGATTTCCGGCGGTGTGTCCAACGTGAGCTTCTCGTTCCGGGGAAACGACCCGGTTCGTGAAGCCATTCATGCGGTGTTTCTCTACTACGCCATCAAGAACGGCATGGACATGGGCATCGTTAATCCTTCCATGCTGGCGGTCTACTCGGACATTCCCGAAGAGCTGCGCAATGCGGTGGAAGACGTGGTGCTCAACCGGCACGAGGAAGGCACCGAGGTATTGCTGGAGCTGGCTGAGAAATACCGGGGCTCCGGTGCAGAGAAGAGCAAGAAAGAAGATCTCGCCTGGCGGGAATGGCCGGTGGAAAAGCGCCTCGAGCATGCGCTGGTAAAGGGCATTGCCGATTATGTTGAAGAAGATACCGAACTGGCCCGCCAGAATGCCGCCCGTCCGCTACACGTGATCGAAGGGCCGCTGATGGACGGCATGAACGTGGTGGGCGACCTCTTTGGTGAAGGCAAGATGTTCCTGCCTCAGGTGGTCAAATCTGCGCGGGTAATGAAGAAAGCCGTCGCCTACCTGATGCCCTTCATGGAGAAGGAGAAAGAAGAGCTGGGCACCCAGGATGAGTCCAATGGCAAAATCCTCATGGCCACGGTGAAAGGCGATGTGCACGATATCGGCAAGAACATTGTGGGCGTGGTGCTGCAATGTAACGGCTATGAGGTTATCGACCTGGGGGTGATGGTGCCCTGCGAAACCATTCTGGACACCGCCAGGAAGGAAAACGTGGATATCATCGGCCTGTCAGGCCTGATTACCCCGTCCCTGGATGAGATGGTCCATGTGGCCAGCGAGATGCAGCGCCTCGGCATGGACCTTCCCTTGATGATCGGTGGTGCGACCACCAGCCGGATCCACACCGCCGTAAAGATCGACCCCGCCTATGAGCATGCCGTCGTGCATGTGGCCGATGCCTCCCGTGCGGTTGGGGTCGCCTCCAAACTGCTTTCCAAAGAATCCAGGGGCGATTATGTGGCCGAGCTGAAAGACACCTACGACGGCCTGCGTGTGCGTCGTCAGCAGCAGCAAGTTGACCGCAGCCTGATTTCTATCGAGCAGGCTCGCGAGCACCGCTTCCAGCCGGACTGGAGCGGCTACACGCCGCCGGAACCGAAGGTGAAAGGGCTCAAGGTTTTTGATAACTACCCGCTTGAGGACCTGGTACAGCGCATCGACTGGACGCCGTTCTTCCGCTCCTGGGAGCTGGCGGGCAAATTTCCCAACATCCTGGATGATAAGGTGGTGGGCAAAGAGGCCACGCGGCTTTACCGTGACGCCCAGGCCATGCTCGAGAAAATAGTTGAAGAAAAGTGGCTAAGTGCCCGTGGGGTAATCGGTTTTTGGCCGGCCAACTCCAACATGGACGACATCGAGCTATACCGGAACCCGGGTGACAAAGAGGCCTTCATGACCCTCCATCACCTGCGCCAGCAGCTGGATCGGAGCAAGAATGACAAGCCCGACTACTGCCTGAGCGACTTCATCGCCCCGAAAGAAACCGGCCTCACTGATTGGCTTGGCGGTTTTGCCGTCACGGCTGGCATCGGCATCGATGAGCATGTGGCTCGCTTCGAAGCTGACCACGATGATTACTCCGCCATCATGCTGAAGGCCCTGGCCGACCGCCTGGCTGAAGCCTTCGCCGAGCGCATGCATGAGAAGGTGCGCAAGGAATACTGGGGCTACGCCAACGATGAAGCGCTCAGTAATCAGGACATGATCAGCGAGAAGTACCGGGGCATCCGCCCTGCCCCTGGTTATCCTGCCTGCCCCGACCACACCGAGAAGGCATTGTTGTGGGAGTTGCTGGAGCCGGAGAAAAACGCCGGTATGTCGATTACCGAAAGCTACGCCATGCTTCCCGCCGCCGCCGTGTCCGGCTGGTATTTCTCCCACCCGGAGGCCAAGTACTTCGGCACCGGCAAGCTGGCCAAGGATCAGATGGACGACTACGCCGCCCGCAAAGGCATGACTCGCAAGGAAATCGAGCGGATGGTGCCGCATTTGCTGGGGTACGTTGAGGAGCAGTGAACAAGTAACAGTTAACAGTGAACAGTGCGCGCAAGCGCATTGTATTGATCTGAAACGCAAGAGGCCGCGCCCGGAAGATGGACGCGGCCTCTTGCGTTTAGGAAACAACCAGAGCGCTCACGCGCACTGTTAACTATTCACTGTTAACTGTCTTCCGGTGGCAACTCGAACCGCCCATCCCACTCCGACGCGTCGATGGATTCCCGATAGGCATGCCAGGTGGCAAAGCCAAGGACAGGTAGCAATATCACCAGCCCCAGGTAGGCAGTGAGGAGGCCTATCAGCAGGGAGATGCCGATCAGGCAGGCCCAGACAAACAACGCCATCTTGTTTCGCAACACCGCATTGGCACTGGTGATGACGCCAGTAACCATGTCAGTTTCGCGGTCCATGATCATGGGCAGCGAGAAGGCACTGGCAGTAAAGACAATGGCACAGAACAAGGCTCCCACACTGCTGCCCACTCCAAAGAACAGCAACATATCCTCCATTCGCCACTCATTCACCGGGTAAAAGATGTAGATCAGGTTGGCGGCACGGGCCCAGACCAGAAACACCACCACCATGATCACCGTGAATGTCAGTGCATCCCCGATACAGGCCTTTACCTGATTGAGGCTGACCCGCAATGACGGGGTTTTGCCCTGCTGCAATTGAATACTGATGCCATAGAGATTCAGGGCAAGAATGGGCCCCAGGAAGACAAAACCGGATATCAGCGACAGATAGAGCCCCATATTGCCAAATGCCCAAGCGGCGGCGGTGATGAGATAGCTCAGGACGACCATGATCACGCCATAGATCAGGCTCACACGAGGGGCCGCGCGGAAATCATGCCACCCCTTTTGCAACCAGCGCAGGGGGGCCGTGCTGGAAATGGGCCGACAGGGAGCGACAAACGGGCGGGTATCTTCCGGCAGCCCGTTAGCCTTGGTGCGTGGGGGTTTCTCGTCCATGATGCATTCTCGCCCAGCCAGCAAACGACACACTGATCCAGATCAGCTTTTCGCCCATCATTGTAACAGCTCCGGCCTAGGAGCCTGCGTCCCCGTCTTCATCTTCAACAACAGGGAGAACTTCCAGCGTGCCCTGCCCTGCGTCCAGTACGGCCTGGCGATCGTCCTGCACGCCGTGCATCACATCGCTGGCCGCCCAGATGGCGGGAATACCGAACTCCACCGCCAGGCTGGCAGCGCCGTTGGAAGGATCCTGCTCACTGATCACGATGCCGCCCGCCTGCAGCAGCCAGGGCAACCAGGACGGGTCCACCTGGTCTACTATCACAATGTCCCCGGGAGTGATCCGGTTCAGGGTCCAGGCGCTGCAGACCCGCCGTATGGGGCCTTCCGCGTTGCCACTGACCAGCGACTGACCGCGTAACAACGGGCTGACACGCTGCCCCCCACCAAAGCCATAGCCGATCTGGTCCATCTTCCAGTCCGGGGCCCCTTGCAGGCTGTCATCCAGATAACGCAGCTTACGATCAGCAATCACATCGTGGCTGGCGCTGGCTGGCAAACGCAGGCCCATCCACAGCTGCCAGAGCTCATCGAAATACAGGAAATAGATATCGTCAGGATGCTGCAATAGCCCATCATTGACGACCAGCGCGCCCATATCGCGTAGCAGAACCCTGAACCGGTTGCCCAGAGCTATGCGCAACGCCCGCGCCTGGCGAAGCAGCGCCACCGGCGCGCTCACCTCCCTGTTGCCGGCCAGCTCACGACGCTGACGTGGCGCGGCACGCAGACTGCCCGCCTGGGCTGGCTTTTCGGTGAGGCCGGCATGGACCGGATCGCTGCCGGGGCGCAGCGGAGACTGCTCTGCAAGTGTGGTGCTGCCGGCGGCCAGGTCCAGAATCAAGTCAAGCTCAGTGCCGGTGGTAAGGGCCTGAAGTGGTAGTGGTGCCTGCTCGCAGTTTAGCTCGTCCGGCACCACCAGATAGGACAACCGCCCTTCGATCTTGCTAAGGCGCTCGCCCAGCCCGTCCAGGTGCATGAAGCTGTGCCAGAGGCCTTCCTGAGTAGCCTGTGGTGTTTTCCAGCCACGGATTTCCTGGGCAATGCGAGACAGCGCCATGGCATCCCGTGCGTGCTGCAGCTTGCTGTAGGGAGGCACATGTTCAGCGGGCTGCAGCCGTTGCCAGGCGGGCGGCACTCGACGGAACGTGCCCGGGTGACTGTCCTGCAGGGCCATGAAGTAGGCACAGTTGGTATAGATGTGGCTGTGCTGGCGCCGGTAGGGCTCCACCTTGTTCAGCTTGTCCCAGCCATGCCTGGCAACCAGCGGCTCCCAGAACGACGATTTGAACCAACGCGCGGCCAGGGTGTACCACAGCGGGCTTTCTGCCTGCACAAACAGGCCCGTGCCGGCACGCCGGGTCCAGGCTTCCCTGGGTGCAGGCAAGGAACCCACGGGGAGTGTTTGCAGCAGCCACAATTGGTCGCCGTCATACACCCATTCACCCGCCTGGGGGCGGTCAAAATTTGTCTTCAGGAGTTGATGAAGGGCGAGAATCTGGTCATGCCCCACGGAGTCGGCCAATGAGTGACTGGCATGACTGGCATGAACCAGGCGTCCCTGGTCATCAAAGATAATCCGTTGGCGTTCGCTGTTGCCATCGGCCACCCCTTCCACCACCAAATGCGGAAGATCTTGCCGTAACGGATGTCGGGTAAACAGCACTCCCGCGGCACACTGCCGGGGCAACGCCTGAATGATCAGTTGATTGGGGGCCTGCTCGCGGCGAAATATGGTCTGCAAGGCTGCCGCCAAGGCGTTATCAGAATCCAGATTCAGCAAGCTTTCACGGCAGGAGGCCGGGTTCATTGGGCCCTGTTGAAGAACCCAGTAGCGGTCTTCACCAAACATGCGAGGCAACGCGCGCAATTTCTGAACAAGCTCTTCGGTGTCCAGTTCCAGCACATCATCACGGTGCAGGCGCCAGCTGGGAGGCACAGGCAGCCCCATCGCGGCCCAGCGTTGCAGGTTCTCGGTGCCCTGCTCGTCTGCCGTCAGTACTTCTATGCTCATGAATGTTTCTTATATCGTTGTAGTGTCGTCGCTGTATACAGGCCCAGGAAGTAAAAGGCCGGCAGCAGTGCCAGTGCCCCCGCGGCAATGACCACAGCGATGCCCCCAAACAGCATCGGCGCTTTCATCAGGGTGCTCATCAGGGAGTCCTGCCAATAGAAAAACCATTGGTGATCTGCCGGGAATAACCACAAATGAAACTGGTAAAACACCTCGGTGGGACCTGCAATGCCAAGCCACGCTAACACAGCGCCCGTGGCGATGACAGACACCAGCAGGCGATGCCGCACGGAAGGCCGGCCCAGCAGACAGGTCGCATAAGCAGCGGGAAGCCAGAGCGCCAGCAGAACCCAGAAAAGCACCCTGCCCCGGTTAATCAGGTCGGCCACATCCTGAAGATGTTGCACCTCCGCAGCATGCAGCAGTTTACGGGGGCTGGAACCCGGTGGCTGGTAAAGAATGGTGTCCAGGCCCTGGCCATGGTCATGAACCGCATCGCGTATTTGCTCAAACGCCTGCCAGTGCTGTTCGGGAGGCAATAGCTCAAGTCCGGATTTAAAGCGATTCTGTGGGCCGTATTGCTGTATATGCTCGCCAATGGCGAGCTGCTGGTACCAGAACGGATAGCCATAATCAGCCTTGCTGTACAAGGCCCAACTGGTCAGTACAGCGAGCAATACGGAGATGACAGCATATGCAAACCACACTAAAGTGGCCGGACGCTGGCGCTTGATTGCCGTGTTTGTCATTTCACCCCCTCGAATACGAACAGAATAATAAAAGAGGATGTTGCGTCATGCGAACGCTCTCCAATAACTGTGGCATCATTTGTGTCAATCGACATACTCCGTCTTCGTCCTTATCGTTCAATCCGGTATTGCATCTTCTGTCTCTACTGATCCTGTCTGCCTCCCTGGCACTCACCGGTTGTTCGACCACCCAGCTGCCGGTCACCGACGCCCGGCTCACCACGGCTGCGCAGGAGGCAGACTATTTTCAGGTGCGCATTCTCACCCGGGATGGCAAGAAACTGGCTGCCACGGTCTATCAGCCCGAGTTGCAAGCCGGACAGAGCGCGCCGCTGATTATTGCTACTCACGGGTTTGGCGGCTTCCGCGCAAAACGGCCCCTTTCCATTTACGGTCAGGCCATGCTCACCGGTGAAGCCGCGATTGCTGCCTGGAAGGCCGGCTATTGGGTCGTATTCTACGATCAGCGCGGCTGGGGCCAATCCCAGGGCAAAGTTCACATGATGGATCCGGAGTTCGAGGTGGCCGATCTCAGTAATGTGATCGACTGGTCTCTGTCACACCTCCCCGGGATCTCGCGGCTGGAGGATGGCAGCCCGGCCATCGGCATGATTGGTGAGTCCTATGGCGGCGGCTTGCAGAGTATTGCGTCGTTCAATGAGCCGAGGCTTAAAGCCATTGTTCCGCTGGCCAGCTGGCACGACTTGAACAGCCTTGCACCCAATGGTGAATTCCGGACGGCCTGGGGCGCGGTCCTGCTGAGTGCCGGGGGCATTACCAGCGGGTTTGATGTGGGCGAAATGTTTGCCTCCCCCTGGAACAGCGCATTCGACGGCACCATCAGTTCGGATATGTCTACCCTGATGTATGAGCGCAGCCCGGCCAGTTTCTGTGACAAGGGATTGGCACCCCATGCCGACGCCCTCTTCATCCAGGGCTTTTCAGACACCATTTTCCCTTTTCAGGAAGCAGAGAAAAACTATGAATGCTGGCGCAATGCGGGCCGGGATGCCCGGGTGATCGGCCTGCAAAGCGGCCACGCCATGCCCTGGCCGGTACAGAAAATGCGTGGGGGGCTGCCGTTTTTCCATACCGATGACATGGTCCATTGTGGCGAATACAAGGAAACGACAGTGGACACCGTGCTCGGCTGGTGGGACGAGAAACTGCGCGGGGCCGAAGCCACGGTGCCGCCCTATTGTGTGAATATCACTGAAGACCGCGGTCTGGCCATCAATGACGAACTGCCACCGGCTAACCAGTTCGCCGTACCTCGCGAGAAAGTCACGGTGCCGCTGGCAGGTGCCTTTGAATGGTTGATGGTGCCTGTGGATGCGGGGACGGACATGCTACGAGCCATGTGGCCCGGTGCTGATCTGCGGGATCTGGAGCCGGATGGTGGATTTGGACGCCCCAAGTTTATTCCGCTTTACATCGCCCGTGGGGACGATGAGCTCTTGTTGGGCAAGCCCCGCATTGACCTGCGTATCGCCGGCTCAAGCAGTGGCGACAGCATGCCCATGTTTGTGGGTATTGGCGTGCAACATGCCAACCGCCGCCGTGTGCGGGTTGCCAGCGAGCAGCTGACGCCGATCACTGAAAAAGGGATCCATCGCCAGGAATTGGCCGCTGTCAGTCAGCCCCTGAAGCCGGGCGACCGGGTGGGTGTGGTGGTTTATGGCTACACGGCCCAGTTCCCGCTCAATTCTGCCTTTCTGGCGCGTAATGCCACGGTGAAAGGCAATGTGTGGTTGCCGCTTGCCCGGGAAGAGGATGTGGCTCTGGCCCCGGAACGGCCGTTCTGATCTGATGGCCTTCCACGCTGCGCTGCCGAATTAACGGCAGCGCCCAGTCCCGGTAAGCCTCATAATAATACTGACGCAGACCGTCTCTTAGCCTGGGCCTTACCAGGCTCACAAGGTAGGCAGTCACTCATTTGTGAAGCGTGTACCTCGCCCCGCTCTTTAACGAATGCGAAACAACCAGTGAAAGGCTGCCAGGAAGATCCGAAGGGAAGCGCCCTCAAGCTGACATCTGCGGCGCTTTCGTCCTGGAAAGGGAATCCCCCGTCACAGCTGAAGGTTCAGGACACGCTGAGCTCGTCAGGTATTCTCAGGGCGCAGTCTGTAGGGGTGGACCTGGATTTTCACGTCCCGGGCCCTCTCATCGGCGTAGCGGTCTGCCGGGAAGCCGCGCATACCACTATCGAAGTACAGGCTTACGGTAAAACGCAACTCTCGTTGCTCCGGCCACCCCTTGAGCATATAGCCAAGATTCGGCAACTGGCCTTGGAACTGTTCCGGTTCCACTACCCGCTCACGATCATCCTCATATATCAGCTGTAGCGGCACCGACATCAATGCCGGGGGGACCGTGAGCTCAGTGAGCAGAGTAAAGTCCTTGTTGCTGTCAAACAGTATCCAGTTCTCGGCCATGCTGATGGGCTGTCCGGCGAAAGATGCATCATCCGGCACACCGTTGACGGTTACAGGGTCAGTGGCGAAATTATGGGTGTAGACAGTGGCGCCTTGCTGGTTGTTGCCGTCCACAGTAACGGAGACTTCCGGTTCCTTCAGCGTGGCGCGGTAAAGCTCGGGTACCTTGGCATAGGTATGAGCTTCGTAGTGGGCGGCATAGCGCATGGCCTGAACCTGAATGGTCATGACCGGAATTCCCGCCAGAACCACCCGGGTACGAAGATGCATGACTGACCGGATAGGACCGACCCGGTGGCCCACCATCTGGGGACGAAGGTTATGATTGTCCAGGGTCATGCGGGTGAATCTGGACAGCACTCCTGCGCTCATGCGCATCTTCAGGGTATCGATGATGGAACCGTTACCCTGGTAGGTGCGATAGCCCAGGTATCGCCAGTTGAGCTCGTTGTCTGGATCCACATCCAGTTGGTATAGGGCCGTGCGGGTTTGCCCAGTAGCGGTGTCATGGGACACATAATAATTCTTGCTGCGCTGGCGGTTGCCCTTCACCAGATAGAAGTGGCACTCATTGGCCACTTCCAGTTCGGCGAGGACTTTGCCTTCTGCAGGTGTGAGTGTTGCCGGTTTTTTCGGGCCGGCATCGGTGAGCATGGCCAGCAGCCGATCCTCGCCGTCCAGCACGTTGGGCTCGCCAAGACGATCAAAGCCTGATTCTTCGAACCAGACCATCTCGTGATCAGACATCTCGTCGAACTGGTAGGCCACCGGTACCAGCATCCCCTGCTCCACCCGCATCAGCGACAGGTCTGCCAGGGGCAGCCCCCTGGCAGCATCGAGCTGGGAGGCCGACAATTGCATGACTTTGCCTTGATCAAGGGGATCAAACAGGCATTGCGCAGTGCTGCCGGCGCTCAACAGCAACAGTGTTAAAAAAGACAGGATGTTGTTTGTTGTCATTATTGTTGCAAGGTAGCACGAACGGTGGCTGTCCCTGATTTATCACCGGGTGTCATTTCCAGATTGGTGATTTGCACCCCTTTTTCCTGAAGGGATTGTAGCCAGAGAATACTTTGCCCTGCTGGCTGTTCTTCCATTTGAATCCGCACCGAGGTATTGCCGTCCGGTGTAAAGTTCTTCAGCGTCAGGCCGAAAGCATTGGCGCTCCGGCTCACTTCCCCCACCCAGTTGCGCGGCAAGGAGCTCGTTTTACCCCGTGACGCCGCCTTCACCGCCGCTGCGTTGGTGGAAATCCACTCAAGGGTCTGCATGTTCGACACATAGCGCTGTACCGCCTGATTGCGGGCATTGACCGATGGCGCCCACACCAGCCAGTAAATCAGTACCGCAACAAAGACGGCGGCCAGTAACTGAAGAACCTTCTGCTCACGGGGTTCTCTGGTCTGATACCACTCCACCACCGGTGCCAGCCGCTGCTGAATCTGTTTTTGATAGCTGGCACGACTCATCCTGGCTGCTCCACTTTGATTCTGGCATTCACGCCCTGAGCGGCATTGCGGTAATTGGCGATGGACGCCTTGGCCCCTTGTTTTCGCAAGGCGTTCTGTAAGGCTTCAAGCTGTGCGTAATCCTTGGCCCCCACATCCAGCAGCAGACTGTTCTGTCGCTGGTCATATTGCAGCCGCTTGGGCTCCACTTCGCTTTTCTTCAGCACCTCAGCCACCGGCACCAACATGGGGAAAAAGGCCCCGCCGCTGCCTCCGCCACCGGAAGACAACCGTGCCAGACGCCCCTGAAACTGGCGAATCAGTGCCGACGTAGCCTTGTCGCCCGGGAAAAGTTGCTCGTATTGCCCTTTGGCATCGGCCAGAGCGGCCTGGGCCGCCTGATTATACCGCCACTCCTGAACACGCAGCCCGATTACGGCCAGCACCAGCACAGATGCTGCCAGTATCAGCAGTGGACGCCATTCAGCCAGCAGCCCCGGCTCACCCTGTTTCTTGCGGGGAGCATGGGCACCGGTGAGCAACTGTTGGCCGGGGTGCTGACGCAGCAGTTCAAACAGGCTGTTGTCGGCATCAATCTCCATGGCATCCAGCAGCGACACCCCGAACAGGGGAGCGAGAGCATCCCGCTCGCTATGATCCACCACCAGATAGGCGTCACGCCCGCTGGCAACCAGACACCGATCATCGGGGAGATTGATAACAACAGGAAGGTTGCTGGCAAGACATTCGATATCGACTTCAACCGACTGCAGGTGGGCCCCTGCCTCGGTGGCGATATGGCGGAGAGAGGCTAGCAGGCCCTGGTCCAGTGCGGTAACAAGATACTCCTCACCGTCGCCCTTGCGGGTCGAAAAAAACAGTGTTTCCGGGGCGTCCAGCAGATGCTCTTCCAGCAGATAGGGCATCACCCGATCCAGATGACGGGCCTGCTTGCGACTCAGTGACACCTGCGTAAGGCGCACCATGGCGGCACACAACACCACTCGCAGAGAGCCTGATTCACTCGCAGCCGCACAGGCTTCCTGAAGGCTCAGGGAAGCCACTGATTCCCCTGCATCCGCCTGGTATAGCACCTGACTGGATGCGGTCAGGGGCAGCGCATCAATGTCGTAGAGATAGATCAATGGAGCTTGAGACACTGAATCCGATCCTTCATTCGTTATTGTTGGCCACAATAGCCGTTATTCCACCTTGTAGAAAGGATTACAGGCTGGCTCGAGGGGTGTCAGCAACGGGCTGACCTGGCGACTGATCACGGCAGTGGACTCGCCCTCGCCTCCCCCACGGAATAAACGGGTTACCAGACGGCTGAGCTGGCCATCCACTTCCACATCCACCATCACCTGGAAATACTCACTGCCCACCCCAAGGCGGCTGCGAAGAAGATCCTGATCCTCTTCTTCAAGTTCGGAAAAGGCTGGCATGGCCAGCAGCGTTCCGATATCGGAAATGGGCTCTTCTTTGCGAGTATCCATAATCGCCTGTACCCCTTCCTGCCCAGCCAATGAGCCTACCACAGCATTGAGCACCTGTTGCGGCGCGGTATTGACATTTAGGGTGGTGCCCGGCGGCAATGCCGTCAGCAGTCCCCAGCTCATGGGGTCTTCCGGCATGTCAGTGGCCTGAAACCCCAGCAGTGCGCGCAGCTCACTTTCGTGGGCCGCCGGCATGTTCGGGGTGCGTCGGTCGCGGTACTCGGGGTCTTCAGCCCCCTGTGCATCATCGACAATGTTGTTGCTGTCCAGCCAATCGGCCATTTCATAGGCGAGACGCCCCGGATTGCTCTGATCCGGTAATATCTCCGTCAGTAGCTGTTCCAGCTCCCTGATTCTGTCAGGTTGGCGAACAAAGCCTTCGGCCTCTGGCGAGATTAGCCAGTTGAGGTTGTATCGCCCCTGAAGGTCCTGAACACTGGCGCTCAGAAAGGCGTCTTCATAGGGCGTAGGTGGCAACTGAACCGCCCACTGTTCTTCAACACAATCATCAAGTTGTGCGTTGTTTTTAATGTCATCTTGTAGGTCATCAATGAGACCTTGCTGGGCGACTACCTCCGCCGCCATGGCGTATTGGTGGCGCTTGTCCCATTGCAGCAGGTTGTCTGCCCGCTTGAGGAAGCGGTTCTGTCTGAACTGGATCTCTGTCATCAGAACAGAAAGGATGGCAAACAGCATCAGCACGATAATCAACGCCATTCCCCCTTGCTTGCCACGGATTCTCCTTATGCCCACGGGTTCACCACCGTGCGATAGAAACGATGAATGATGTCGCCGTTGTCCAGTTCGATCTCTATCTCGATGCTCTTGGGCAGGCGTTGCGACCAGACAGGCTGAGCAGCGAGGGCAGCGTCAGGCCATAACTCAAGCCATTGCCAGTCCCCCTGCGGAGTAAGATCCAGATAGCGCACAGTGAAGCGGGCCACATTTTCCAACAGCACATCCTGCTGATAGCGGGTGGCCACGGTGGTATCGAGGACCGGCCAGTAACGACGGTAAAGGTCTCCGTTTTCCAGGGTATAGATAACCCGCTGCATCTCACTGCGTTTGCGCAAGCCAAAGGGGTTGGACCAACCCAGGCGGGTAAATTCCACGTAGTTGTCCCGCCCGACAATGGCAGGCTGCGGGTCACCGTAAGGATCCCGCACCGGACGGCTGACCAATTGCTCGAAGTCCAGGGTCAGGAACGTCATGGCCCGCTGGCTGCGCTCCATCTTGTCGGCGCGTTCGGTGAGCTGCTCCCGACCACTGAGTGCACTGCTGAGAAAAGACGACGCCCACACATAGATAAAGGCGAAAATGGCGATGGTCACCAGCATTTCCAGCAGCGTAAAACCGTGAACCCGGCGGAATACACTCATGAGGCCGGTTTCCCGATCAGACTGGCCAGGTGATAGGTAAGCCCTTCCTTGACGTCCCCCCGCAATGGCCCCACGTTGATATCCACACGACGGGTATCCCCGTAAGGCCCTTCGGACACAATGGTTTCCACCCACCAATCGCGCCCATTACGGGTCACCTCGGTATCAGACTGCCCGGTGGGAGGCCATTGCTGGTAGACCTGCATCTCCACCAGCTTGTCTGAGGCCACCAGGAAGCCAAGATGGGTATCGTGGATATTGGTATAGGCGCGTGCACTGGCGCCCAGGGTCTGGCCCAGGGTCACCATCACCAGAGCCAGCACGGATACAGCGACCAGCACCTCCAGAAGAGTGAAGCCGCGGTTACGTTGCAGCCCGTTCACCGCGCCTCCTCGAAGACACTGCCCTCGTTGTCTTCCTGGTCAGCGTTGTCCGGGTCAGACACCTGCCCCAGGGCACTGATCTGCCAACGCTGAAAGCGATCCAGATCATCATTGGAGAGCATGGACAGGGTCACGGGGGTGACTTCGCCACTGGGAAAGAAGAATACCTGGGGCAAGGGGTCGTCTCGTTCATCCTCGCTGCGGGTTTCACTTCCGTCCTCATCGGCTTGATCACTGAGCCCTTCTGGTGCAGCCATCACGTCTTTCTTGACCAGATTCTCGGCCACATCGGACAGGGAAACCTGATCACCCTCCAGCGAATCCACCTGCCATTCCAGTGACAGATTGGCTGCCAATGCGCGGGATTTGAGGGAAGCATCGTCAATGGGAAGAAAGTCACGCTCATTGCGATCATAGGCCAGAGGGACCCAGCCATTGCTTTTCAGCCGCAAGGCCAATAGTTGACCCGAAAACAGACTTCGCTCGTTGAGCAGCTCCAGGGTGTCATAAAGCCGTGCGGCCTCCTCGTCCAGCCCGTCCTCACTGAGCGTCCAGTTACCCTGACTGGCAATCACCGCAGTGAGCAGGCCGATCAGCATTACCACCACCAGAATTTCCAGCAGTGTGAAGCCTGCCTGACGGAGCCGGAAAGGCATGATTACTGGACGTCACGCCAGTTGATGTCGGCGTCGCTGCCCTCACCGCCTTCAGCACCATCTGCGCCCAGGGAAAGGAGATCGAAGGGGCCATCCACACCCGGGCTCAGATAGATGTAGTCATTGTTCCACGGGTCCTGGGGAACCTTCGGCAAATAGCCACCATCAGGCCACTTGGTGGCGGAGGCGGGACGCTCAACCAGCCCATTGAGCCCCTCTTCGGTGGTCGGGTAGCTGCCGTTATTGAACTTGTACAGGTCCAGCTGTTGAACAATTTTGCCCATGTTGGCCTTGGTGAGGTCCACCTTGGCCGCTTCGCCCTGGCCGATCACATTGGGAACGATCACCGCGGCCAGCAGGCCAATAATGGCAACCACCACCATGATTTCCAGCAGGGTAAAACCTGTCATAGCCTTGCGATGTTTCAGGGTCTTCATTGTTATCCACCTAACATGTTGTTCATTTGCATGATCGGCATCATCACCGAAAGCACGATTAAAACCACGATTCCCGCCATCACCAGCAGCATGATCGGGCCAAGCAGGCCCACCATGGTATTGACCGTGCTGGTGAGTTCCCGTTCCTGATAGTCCGCCGCCCGAGTCAGCATGTGATCAAGTTCGCCACTGGCCTCGCCACTGGCAATCATCTGTACCAGCATGGGGGGAAAATAGCCGCTGGCATCCAGGGCACGACTGAGATTGCCGCCTTCGCGAACTTTCACCGCAGCATGCTTCACCGCATCGCGAATGGCCAGGTTGCCTACCACCTGTGCCGCAATAAACAGGGCATCCACCAAGGGGACCCCTGAACGGCCAAGAATGCCCAGTGTACTGGCCAACCGCGCACTGTCGGAAGCGCGCAACATGGTGCCCACCAGGGGCATTGCAGCCAGGCGGCGGTGCACCCTCATGCGGAACATCGGAACCTGCATGGCACGGCCAAAGGCAATAATCGCCAGAATAACCACCAGTACCACCAACCAGCCCCAGTCCCGGGTGAAATCACTGAGCACCATGACGATTCGGGTCAACAGTGGCAATTCCTGACTGCCACCTTCAAAGACCTCCACCAGTTTGGGCACCACGAAGGTCATCATCAGCCCGATCACAACCGAGGCAAACACCATGATGAACACCGGGTATATCATCGCCTGGGCCACCGAGCGGCCGGTATCGTGGCGGGTCTCGAGATAATCCGCCAATTGCTCCAGAACCTGCTCCAGGTGTCCGCTCTGTTCGCCGGCAGAGACCGTCGCCCGGTACATCTCCGGGAAGGCTCGGGGAAAGGATTCGAAGCTTTTCGCCAGACTGTAGCCCTCACGGACCTTGGCGCGAACGGCAAGCATGATCCGTTCGATGCGGTCGTTGGCCGCCTGCTTGGCTACCGCAGAAAGCGCCTGCTCCACCGGCAAGCCGGATTTGAGCAGTGTGGCAAGCTGACGGGTCACCAGGGCCTGTTCAGCGCCCTTCAGCTTGCCTGAAGCAGAAAACAGCCGGATACCGCCTTCCGTATCGGTATCCCGGGTTTCATTCACCTCGATGGGCACCCAGCCCTTGTCGCGGAGCTGCTGGCGCACCAGCCGGGCACTGTCAGCCTCCAGGGTTCCCTTGCGGATCTTGCCCTTGTGGTCGAGGGAGCGATACTCAAAAGCTGGCATAAGGAGTTGTCCCGTCAGTCTTCGCGGGTTACGCGCAGCACTTCTTCCACACTGGTGTGACCTGCCAGTACCTTGCGCCAGCCATCTTCACGAATGCTGCCGGTCAGGCTGCGGGCATGACGGGTAAGCGCCAGTTCCCCTGCCTGATCGTGAATCAGCTGCCGCATGGTTTCATCAATCAACACCAGCTCGTAGATACCGGTACGGCCCCGGTACCCCTGGTTATTACAATGTTCGCAACCATTGGGGTGATACAGGGTATGAGACTGGTCTTCAGGCAGGCCCATCATGCGTAATTCACTGGCAGAGGCTTGATAAGGCGTTTTGCAATCATCACACAGAACCCGCACCAGACGCTGTGCCAGGGCCCCAAGCAAGGAGCTGGACAGCAGGAAAGGCTCAATCCCCATATCCTGAAGACGGGTCACCGCCCCAACGGCGGTGTTGGTATGCAGGGTGGACAGAACCAGGTGCCCGGTCAGAGAGGCCTGAACCGCAATTTCCGCGGTTTCCAGATCGCGGATCTCACCCACCATTACCACATCAGGATCCTGGCGCAAGATGGCACGCAGACCTCGGGCAAAGGTCATGTCCACCTTGCTGTTTACCTGGGTCTGGCCAATACCCTCCAGCTGGTATTCGATGGGGTCTTCCACCGTGAGAATATTGCGGGAACTGTCGTTGAGCTCGGTCAGCGACGCATACAGTGTGGTGGTCTTCCCCGAACCAGTAGGCCCGGTGACCAGAATGATGCCGTGGGGCTTGCTGATCAGCTCACGCATCAATTTGTCGTTCTGCTCTTCCATACCCAGGTGGGCAAGGTCCAGGCGCCCTGCCTGCTTGTCCAGCAGACGCAGCACTACCCGCTCACCGTTACTGGACGGCATGGTGGAAACCCGCACGTCCACATCCCGCCCGCCAATACGCAGGGAAATACGGCCATCCTGGGGAATCCGTTTTTCGGCAATATCCAGGCGGGCCATTACCTTGATTCGGGATACCAGCAAGGGGGCCAGCTCCCGTTTCGGTGCAAGAACCTCCCTGAGAACCCCATCCACGCGCAGACGCACTACCAGTTTGCGCTCGAAGGTTTCAATGTGGATATCAGAGGCATCCTCACGAATAGCTTCCTGGAGCAGCGCGTTAATCAGACGAATGATGGGCGCATCATCCTCTTGCTCCAACAAGTCTGAGGTTTCCGGCAGAGAATCGGCCAGGCTGGCCAGATCCAGGCCTTCAAGATCATCGGCGGCTTCAGCGGCGGCCCCCCGCTGCTGCTCATAGGCCAGTGCCATGGCGGCGGTAAACCCGGCATCGTCCATGGCTACCAGTTTTGGCAAGGTGCCAATCTTCCGCTGCACCTCACTCAGGGCGGATACCGGCAAATCATCCCGGTAGCAAAGCTCCCGGCTGCCTTCACGTTCACGCAGCAGTACGCCAAAGCGACGGGCAAAGCCGTAGGGCAACAAATACGGCGCCAGGGCTTGTTCTTCATTGTGTTGCGCGTGATCCGTCATGTTCAATACTTGTCCATCAGGTTCTCAATCACTTGCCGGGTCACCGGGTTCAGGTCCACAAACTGGAATCCGGCCTGAAATTCCCCGGGGGCGTCCAGATTCTCACACCAGACGGACTTCGCATCAAAGCTGATTGTGTTAACGCCGGCAATCTGGTCAGGGAGCACCATGCCCAGATGGAGCTGTTCACCGGGTTTGATATCTCGACGGGCAAACAGCTTGAAACCATCCGGGCTCAAATTCATCAGGCGGCCCACATTACCACCGGTGCTGCGATCGAACACCACCATTTCCCGGAACAATTTCTTGCGTGGGTGGCGGCGATGGTCTTTGCGACTGTCCCGAACGTCGTTCTCATCCTCAGCCTGCCGAACCACCACAATGACGCCGGTAAAGTCGCCGTTGTCATCGTTGATAGCATTGGCACGCAATGCTAGGGAGACCAGACCGTTGCCATCATCTGCATAGAGGGAGTGTTCGTTCTTCCACCCTTCCCCTTTTTCGCAGGCAAGACGCAGAGGATTGTCCTTCCACTGCCAGCGTTGCTTGCCCGCATCATCATTGAACAACAAGGCAGAGATATCCTGGCCCACCAGGCTGTCACGGTCACGATTGATCAAGGCGCAAGCCGCTTCGTTACAGAAAGTAATCTGCCCCCGGGCATTGGCGCCCACCAGGGCCTCGCCGAGAGCATGCAGAAGACGTTCGTTTTCGTCCTTGAGGCGCTTCATCTGGACGACAGCCTTCTGCAACTTTCGGCGTTGCATATCCAGTTCAAGAAAAACGTTGACCTTGGCTTCGAGGATTTTCTGGTCAATGGGCTTGAACAGGTAATCCACTGCCCCGCACTCATAGCCCCGGAACACGTATTTCTGTTCCTTGGAAATAGCGGTGACGAAGATGATGGGGATATTGCGGGTCTTCTTGTTCTGTCGCATCAGCTCTGCGACTTCAAAACCATCCATGTCCGGCATCTGCACATCCAGCAGTGCCAGAGCAAAATCATGCTTGAGCGCAAGATTCAGGGCTTCATTACCGGACTGGGCCATGACCAGATTACGGCTATCCCCTTCCAGAATTGCTTCTAGCGCTATCAGGTTTTCCCTATGGTCATCCACAACCAGAATATTCTGCTTCATTGCATTAACTACCCTGCAACCTTTCCGCCAAATAAGGACCGATCTGTTCCAGATCGAGGACCTTTGAAATTGCACCTGTTTTTATTGCCGCTTCGGGCATCGTGGGTGCTTCTGAACTGACCGGAGACTGAGCGATGGTAAAGCCTCCGCGCCGATGGATATATTCCATTCCTGCGGCACCATCTTCATTGGCCCCTGTGAGAATCACGGCGGCCAGACGGTCGCCATAAACCACGCCAGCAGAATAAAAAAGTTCATCTACCGACGGCCGTGAATAATGTACAGGCCGAGCGACAGAGAATGCCACTGTTTCGCCCTGATCTACCAGCATATGGTAGCCCGGCGGAGCCACATAGACATGGCCGCCAAGAATGGGCTCCTTGTCATCCGGTGCGATCACCGGGAGAGAGCAATACCTGCCAAGCAACCAGGGCAGCCGGTTCTCTGAACTGGCATGTTGGTGCTGGACCAGTAGCACTGCCGCCGGGAAGTCTGCTGGCAGTGCCGCCAGTATCTGGGTATAGGCATTCAGCCCTCCCCAGGATGCTCCCATGACAACAGCCTTCACTGGCCCCATGTTTTCCCTCACGAATTACTGCCTTCACCTCCGTCACGGCCTGCTTTACCGGCTTCATAGGCAGCGCGGTGTGCTTGTGCCTGCTTGAGCTTTTCCTGCAATTCGCGACGTTGACGATCCAGCCCGAGGAAGAAATCCACCTTGCTTTTCAGGATCAGCGGATCCAGGGGTTTGAAAAGATAATCCACCGCCCCCGCCTGATAACCCTTGAAGACGTATTTCTTTTCCTTGCTGATGGCGGTAACAAAAATAATCGGTATGGTCTGGGTATCTTTTCGCTGACGCATCAGCTCAGCCACTTCAAAGCCATCCATGCCCGGCATCTGCACATCCAGCAATACCAGTGCAATGTCTTCCTTGAGCAGCACCTTCAGTGCTTCCTGGCCAGAATGAGCCTTGATCAGGGTACGCCCCTCCCCTTCCAGTACCGCCTCAAGGGAAACCAGATTCGCGGGTTGATCGTCGACTAACAGCAGCTTCTGCTCAATCATCAAAATTCTCTAATCAATCGTCAGGAGTGTCGAATCTGTCGCTTTCTGAAGATTCTCAGCGACGGGTTAATCATGTCAAAGGCCTCTTCCTGGCCAGTAAACTTCAAACTTTCCTTGGTACCAAGACAGAGGTACCCCCCCATATCCAGACTGTCGACAAATAGCCGTATCACGCGTTCCTGCAGTGCCCGGTCAAAATAGATCAGTACATTGCGACAGAGAATCACGTGCATCTCGCCAAATACCTGGTCCGTGGCCAGATCATGATCCGCAAACACTATATTGCGTTTGAGCCGCTGGTCCATGATGACGCTGTCATAACGGGCCGTAAAATAGTCAGATAGGGAGTGCCTCCCGCCTGCCCGCCGGTAATTGTCGCCGTATTGCTTCACTGCTTCGATGGAGTAAATGCCTTTCTTGGCTGCAGCGAGAACATTCTTGTCAATGTCCGTCGCATAAATCATTGCACGATCGTACAACCCCTCCTCTTCCAGAAGAATGGCCATGGAGTAGATTTCTTCTCCGGTGGAGCACCCGGCATGCCAAATCTTGATGAATGGATAGGTCTTGAGGACGGGAACCACATCTTCACGGAACGCACGGTAGAACTCCGGGTCCCGGTACATCTCGGTCACGTTCACCGTCAGGTCGTTGAGCAGGGTCACAAAAAAGCGGCGATCTCTGAGGACCTTGTCTGTCATCTCCATGATGCTGGCAAAGTTGGACATGCCCAGGCGGTGCATGATCCTTCGCCGGATGGAGGCCTTGCTGTAGGAGCGGAAATCATAGCCGTACATCTGGAAAATCGCTTCCAACAGCAAGCGGATCTCGATGTCTTCCACATCGATCTCATCATCATCAATCGGAAATGACTCCGCCATTCACCTTCTCCGGGTTCTTATTTGTGCAGCCAGACGCGCAGCAGCGATGTCAGCTTTGCCATATCAATGGGTTTGGAGCAGTAATCATTGGCGCCTGCTTCTATGCACTTGGCTCTGTCATCCTTCATGGCCTTGGCGGTCAGGGCAAGCATGGGGAGTTTCTTGAACCGGCTTTGCTCGCGTATTAAGCCCATGGCTTCATAACCATCCATCTCGGGCATCATGATATCCATGAGGACAATGTCCATGGCCGGGTTCTCATCCAGCGCGGAAAGCGCTTCCTTGCCGTTATTGGCAATGGTGATTTCGAAGCCCAGTTCTTCCAGTTGTGCGGACAAGGCATAAATGTTGCGCATGTCATCGTCCACCAGCAGTAGCTGCTTGCCTTCGAAAATGTCATCCCGGTGCTCGATGGACGCATCCTTGGGGGCCGCAGTGCGAGTGCCCGGCAGGGTGGATTCCAGCCAGTGCAGAAACAGGGAAGCTTCGTTCAACAGTCGCTCGTGGGAGCGCTCGGTCTTGAGAATGATGCGGTCCGCGTACTTGCGCAGTTTCGCTTCCTCGTCCCGAGTCAGATCCTTGCCCGTGTAGATCACCACTGGAACGCTGTCGTAATCATCACTGGTGTTGATCACTTCAAGCAGTTCGAAACCACTCATATCCGGCAGGGTCAGATCAAGAATCATGCAATCGAAGACCGTGCCACGCAGTGCCTCCAGGGCTTCCTGGCCACTGGTGGCGGCGGTGATTTCCACGCCTTTCTGGTCGAATAGCTCACGGATGCTCTCGTGCTGGATTTCACTGTCTTCCACCACCAGCAAACGTCGAACATTGGTCTCGATAGCCCCCTCAATCTTGGCAAACGCCGCCAGGATATCCTGTTGATTGACCGGTTTGGTAAGCAGATCAAGAGCGCCGAGATCCAGCGCTTTCTTGCGCTCATCCCGGCCAGACAGGAAGTGAACCGGAATATCCTTGGTGCGCGGGTCCGCCTTGAGTTTTTCCATCACTTCCCAGCCATCGATTCCGGGCAGGCCGATATCAAGGATGATGGCACTGGGGCGGTAATGGCTGGCGTATTCCAGCCCTGCTTCGCCATCGTGACAGATATGCCCCTCAAGCCCGTAGTCCGCGGCCAGCTCCATTAGCACGCCGCCAAACTCTTCATCGTCTTCCACGATCAGCACAGTCTTTTCGCGGACCACGAAGTCGTCATCGCCGGCCTGCTCGGGCACCATGGCGGCAGTATGTGCCTCGGCGTTGATGCCGATGTCACCATCATCGTTGCCATCCTGCTCGACGACTTCAACGGCATCCGGGCTACCTTCAGGCAGGTACAGGAAGAACGTGGCCCCCTGCCCTTCGCCATCACTGTGCAGGCCGATCTCGCCCCCGAGCAGACGGGCAAGCTCCCGGGAAATGGTCAGTCCCAGGCCGGTCCCGCCGTACTTGCGGCTGGTAGTGCCGTCTGCCTGCTGGAAGGCTTCGAAGATCAGCTTCTGCTTTTCAGCGGGGATCCCGGCACCTGTATCGGTAACCGCCAATTTTACCGTCTTGTCGGCGGTGAGATGGCGAGGCAATGGATCGCTACTCTCAGGCCGCACGATGCTGAGGGTGACCGAGCCCTGGTCGGTAAACTTCAGGGCATTGGAAAGCAGATTCTTGATGATCTGCTCCAGGCGCTGACGGTCGGTGTAGAAATGCGCAGGGACGTCTTCGCCCACATTGACGTGGAAGTCCAGCCCACGGTTTTCTGCCACATGGGCGAAATGTCGACGGAAATGATCGCCCAGCTCCATCGGCGACAAATCGTCGATAACCACATCCATCTTGCCTTCCTCGATCTTGGAAATGTCGAGGATATCGTTGATCAGGCTGAGCAGATCCGAACCGGCTGAATGAATCACCTGAGCATGCTCGACCTGCTTGTCTTCCAGATTGCCCTTCTTGTTCTGCCCCAGCGCATTGGAAAGGATAAGAATGGAATTGAGCGGCGTCCGCAGCTCGTGACTCATGGTAGAGAGGAACTCTGACTTGTATTTGGAGGACAGCTCCAGCTCGCGGATCTTGTCCTCCAGTTCATGATGGAGAAGCTCCAGCTCGTCGTTTTTCTGGGCCATCTCGGATTTCTGCTCGGTGAGCAAGCGGGCCTGTGCCTCCAATTCTTCATTGGTAACCCGCAGCTCTTCCTGCTGCGCCTGCAGGCTTTCCTCTGAGGCCCGCAGCGCCTGTGTCTGGGACTCGAGCTCTTCATTGATTGCCTTGAGCTCTTCCTGTTGTTGCTGAAGTCGGGATTCAGATGCCGAGAGCTCCATGGCTTGTTCTTCCAGGTCGTTATTGACCTGGGCCATTTCCTCTTTCTGCTTTTCGAGCTCCAGCGCCTGTTCACGGGTCTGCTCAAGCATTTCGGCAAGACGCATACGGCTGAGGGCGCTACTCACGGAGATGGCAATCACTTCAGAACACTGATCAAGGAACGCCAGGTCCTCATCGCCAAACTGCCGGAAAGCGCCGATCTCCAGCACTCCTTTTAGTTCGTCCTCGTGGATGATTGGCATGACCACCACATTGCGCGCCTCGCCGGCCCCTGTACCGGAGCTGATGCTGATATAGCCTTCAGGCACTTGCTCAAGAAGAATGGTCTTGCGCTCCAGCGCACACTGGCCGACCAGAGATTCCCCCAGGCCAAAGTCGTTGCCCAGATGTTTGCGACGCTGCATGGCGTAGGAGCTACTCAGGGCAAGACGCTGGGTGTCCGGATTGAAGCTGTAGAAGGCCCCAACCTGGGCGTCCAGTACCGGCACAAGGAAGCTGAGCATGTTGTTGCCCAGCTGTTCGTAGTTCATGTCGCCACGCATGCGGCTGTTGAGTTCGGCCAGGTGATTCTTGACCGTTTCCTGGCGGCGATCCTCCTGATGGCGTTTCACCAGCGCATCGCGCATCTTGCGAATGGCAAACAGCAACTTGCCGGTTTCGTCACGGGCGGAGGACTCGATGGGGGTGTCCCATTTGCCGTCAGCAATGTTGTCTGCGGCGGTGACCGCCCCTTCCAGCGGCAGGGTGATGGCTCGCGTCACACGTAGCGCAATTAGCGCAAGCGCTGAAAACGCGACCAATCCCAGGAACAAACCAATCTTTTGCGTGCCCTGGTTGTCACTGCGACTCGTGTTGAGGGTCTCCCGGAAGGCTTCGTAGCGCTGATTCTCGAATGACTTCTGGGCCTGTTCATAGCTGTTCTGCAGCTCCCGCACATGGGTAATGCGCTGATACAGGTCTTCATCGGCAGCGGTTTCGTTGATCAGCCCACGGGCAAGACTGTTGGCCGCGTCGATGTAATCTTCAAAATTCTGTTTTAGCTCACCCACTGCGGCGGACAATTGCGGGTCAGTGCGACGGATGTCTTCCAGTCGGTCACTGAACTTGTCGGCGCGGTCAAGGGCCTCCTGGAGCAAGTCGGGGTCTGCCTGGGTAATGGCCGCAATGAACGACTCTCCAATGGCGATAAAGTCCACATTATTGGCATTGACCAGCTCCAGGACAGGCAAGTCCTGGTCTTCGATGCGTTCAAGGTGATCAATATTCGTTTCAGCGATGTAGTAGCTGTAGGCTGCATAGACCACGAAAAGCGCAATACCGAGCCCCGCCACTGACAGGATCTTCAACCTGACAGAGAGGTTCTGAAACCAGTTCATTCTGATGTCCCTCTAGCCTTGCCGGCCTTGTTGTTCTGATGTCCGCTGAAACGGACTAAGACTAAAGTGTGAGGCTAACAGAAAGGCGCACAGAACGGCAATAAACAGCCTTAACAGGATTTACCATCCTGTTGATTTTACTGATCTTTGATGACAAGGGAGCGATGAAAGGGGGGGAAACTGATGGTGCCCGGGGCGGGACTTGAACCCGCACGACCAAAGGTCAACGGATTTTAAGTCCGTTGCGTCTACCAATTTCGCCACCCGGGCGGTGACCGTGCGGGTCGGTAATTGGAGGCGCGGGTCGGAATCGAACCGGCGTACACGGAGTTGCAGTCCGCTGCATAACCACTCTGCCACCGCGCCTTTAAACTGCTTACAAGAAAAAACCTCGGTTGAACCGAGGTTTTTTTTGAATCTGGAGCGGGAAACGAGATTCGAACTCGCGACCCCGACCTTGGCAAGGTCGTGCTCTACCAACTGAGCTATTCCCGCATTGTTGCCAGAAGCGTTACCACCACTATGTGGTCAGTGTGCTTCGTTGCGGGAAAGAATTCTACTCATCACCCTCTGGGTGTCAACCCGCAGCAAAGCATTTTTTCTGATATTTCAGGACTTTGACTGACTTTTGAGCAATTGGGGGGCCGCTGCACGCAGATACGACATCATTGACCACAACGTGAGCGCCGTCGCCAGGTAAAGCAATCCATAACTGAGCCAGAGCCATGGCGTCATCATGATATCACCCAGGGCATCAAACTCGGGCTTCTGCGCCAGCAGCAAGGTGATGGCGGTCATCTGGGTGACCGTCTTGATCTTGCCCAGCTGGCTCACCGCCACTTTTGCCCGCTGCCCCAGCTCCGCCATCCATTCCCGCAGGGCGGATACCGTGATTTCCCGGGACACGATCACCATGGCAGGGACAGCAAGCCAGGCGGTGGCATGCACCTGGACCAATACCACCAATGCCACACCGACAATCAGTTTGTCAGCAACGGGGTCGAGAAAGGCCCCAAAAGGACTGGTCTGATTCAGCTTGCGCGCCAGGTAGCCGTCGAGCCAATCGGTGATACCTGCGGCGAGAAACAAACCGGCAGCCACCATGTCACTCCACTTGAATGGCAGATAAAAAACCAGCACCAGTACAGGGATTGCCACTACCCGGATCAGGGTAAGAATGTTGGGCAAATTGAGTACCGGGTGATTCTTCTGCATAACGCCTACCGCTCATTGGTTAAGCGGCCAGTATAGCGAAAATGAGGCCCGGACTCATGGGCGAATTTGCCCGGAGCCTGACAAATTGAAGAGAATGGCGCTCTGAAACCCGGGAAGTACAGCCCCTGCACTATTCATGAAACCAGTCGTAGAGCGTTTCTGCCATCTGTGCATTGATGCCCGGAACGCGTGCCAGTTCAGCTGCTGAGGCGTTCTTGAGTTGCTTGAGGCCACCGAAGTGGGTCAACAGTGCCTTGCGCCGCTTTGGACCAATACCCGGAATCTCGTCCAGTGAGGAAGTCTTGCGGGCCTTGCCTCGCCGTGCACGGTGTCCTGTAAGCGCAAAGCGATGCGCCTCATCACGTACCTGCTGCAACAGATGCAAAGCTGAATGCGCCGGTCCCGGGGTAATCTCGCGGCCATCCGGAAGATACAGCACTTCGAAGCCCGGGCGCCGGCTGGGCCCCTTGCCGATACCCATCACTTGCATTCGCCCCTGCAGGCCAAGCTCTCCCATCACCTCCCAGCCTCTTTGCAACTGCCCTTTGCCACCGTCAATCAACAGAAGATCCGGGAGCCTGCCCTCCTCGTTCAATACCCGTTGATAGCGCCGGCGTATGGCTTCTTCCAGGGCGGCATAGTCATCACCCGCTTTGGCTGGCGTCACGTTGAAATGCCGGTAATCCGGCTTGCGGGCCCCCTGTTGGTCGAATACCACGCACGACGCCACGGCTTTCTCACCCTGGGTGTGACTGATATCGAAACATTCGATCCAGCGGACTGGGGTGTCGCTTTCCAGCATGGATTCCAGCGCCACAAAGCGCTTTTCCATATGTTCACGTGCCGCCAGCTCAGTGGCCAGAGACTGGCTGGCGTTGGTTTGCGCCATGGTGACCCAGGCGGCGCGGTTTCCACGTACCCGCCAGGCCACTCTCACCTTCTTCTTCCACTTCTCCGTCAGGGCCTGCTGCAAGGGCTCACTGCCCCCGATCTCGTGACTGAGAAGAATTTCAGGCGGGTCTACCGGATCCTCACGGTCGCCGAGATAGTATTGCCCCACAAAGGCCTCGAGAATCTCGCCTGGATCTTCCTCACCACGAGTATCGGGCCGGAAAGTACGGTGACCGAGAATCCGGCCTCCCCGAATCATCAACACATCTACCACTGCCAGACCATGGCGCCCTTCTACCGCGACCACATCCAAGTCGCCCTGTCCGGTCTCGGCATATTGTTTCTGTTGTACCGACTGGATAGCCGCCAGTTTGTCGCGCAGTATGGCCGCTTCCTCAAATTCCAGATTGCGGGACGCCTCCTCCATTTTGCCACTGAGATGCTCAACCACATCCCGGCTTCTGCCATCGAGAAAATCCATGGCCAGCTTCACTTGCTGGGCATAATCCTGTTCTGACACCAGCCCCACACAGGGTGCAGTGCAGCGCTGGATTTGATGCTGAAGACAGGGACGGGTCCGGTTACGAAAGTAACTGTCGCTACAATTGCGCACCTGGAAGACCTTCTCCACCAGAGAAATAGCTTCGCGCACGGCTCCGCCGCCAGGATAGGGCCCGAAGTAATGACTGCCCTTGCGGCGGGTGCCCCGGTGAAAGGTAATACGCGGGAAGGTGTCCCTGGTGGTGATACGGATATAAGGGTAGCTCTTGTCGTCGCGCAGCAGGATATTGTAGGGCGGGCGAAGCGACTTGATCAGGGATTGCTCCAGCAACAAGGCCTCAGCCTCACTGCTGGTTACCGTGGTCTGGACGTTTGCGATGCGGGCGACCATGGCGCGGGTCTTCACGCTAGAAACGTTTTTCTGGAAGTAACTGCTCAGACGGGCCTGAAGATTGCGTGCCTTGCCCACATAGAGCACATCACCGTCCGCATTGAGCATGCGATAGACGCCGGGTTTACGGGCGCAATGGTCCAAAAAGTGCTTGTGGTCAAACTCAGGCAATTCGGTGTCTCCAGTGTTACGCCCATTATAGCAGCGCCGAAAGAGACCGTCCTTACCCGGCGCTCATGCCTAGCCCGGCAGCGGTTGATCAACCGCATCCAGCATGCCATGCCTAACGGCCAGCAGAGCCATCTCCACATCACTGGAAACCCCCAGCTTGTCGAAGATCCGGTATCGATAGGTGTTCACGGTTTTGGGTGAAAGACACAACTTGTCAGCCACATCCTGAACCTTATGGCAGTTGACGATCATCATCATGATCTGCAACTCCCTCTCGGAGAGCATGTCCAGCTGATTGGCCTCTTCCCCCACATAGGGTTTGAGCGCCATGGCCTGGGCAATTTCGGGGCTGATGTATCGCTGGCCAGTGGTCACAATCTTGATGGCGCGGACCATCTCTTCCAGGCCTGCGCCCTTGGTCATGTAGCCTGCAGCGCCGGCTTTCATCAGGCGGGACGGGAACGGCTCTTCCTCACACATGGTCACGGCGATCACTCGCAGTGCATCATCGACTCGCAGCAATTTACGGGTGGCTTCCAATCCACCAATGCCAGGCATTTTAATGTCCATCAAGACCACATCCGGGGACATGTCCCGGGTCAGCTGTATCGCCTCTTCTCCGGAACAGGCCTTGCCGACCACCCTGATGCCATCGACTTCATCCAGCATCCTTGCGATGCCGGTTCTGACCAGATCATGGTCATCCACCACCAGTACTTTGATCATTCTTTTACCTCCGGGTAGATCCTTTACCCGCCATGCATAAAGAAGCGGCAACCATACGCATTACCCTTAATGTTTCATAGCACATTTTCGGTAAACATTGATCGTCATCACCACGGCAAACTGTATATTAGCCTTAGGTCGCGTTGACCAGCGATTCAAGCGTGAGACACTAATCCTTTAGCGTAAAGCCAAACAGGAAACGACCCAAGGGCAACATCCATGAGCGCAATCGTTTTGCTCCTGCTGGGGCTGGGTGGCATGGCCGCCGGATACCTATTCTACTCCCGGTTCATCGCCGATCGCATCTTCCGCCTTGACCCAAATTTCCGAACTCCAGCCCACGAATATGAAGATGGCGTGGACTTTGTGCCAACAAACCGGTATGTGCTCTGGGGGCACCATTTTACCTCCGTAGCAGGGGCCGCTCCGATTGTGGGACCCGCCATCGCGGTCATCTGGGGCTGGCTGCCGGCGTTCGTTTGGGTCGTGCTCGGCACCATCTTTTTTGCCGGCGTTCATGACAGTGGCGCCCTCTGGGCCAGCGTCCGCAACCGGGCAAAATCGGTGGGTGCCCTGACTGGCGAAGTCGTGGGGCATCGCGCACGCACCATCTTCATGATCGTGATATTCCTGGTCTTGCTCATGGTCAATGCCGTGTTCGGGGTGGTCATTGCGAACTTGCTGATCAATAACCCGGGTGCTGTAGTGCCGGTGTGGGGAGCCATCGCTGTGGCGCTGATAATCGGTCAGCTTATCTATCGGCGAATCATCGGGCTGGGTGTGGTTTCTGTCGTGGGGGTGCTTGCCCTCTATTCCCTGATTTACATCGGTCCGCAGGTACCTGTGGCACTGCCTGATCAGGTGATGGGGCTGTCTGCCAGTGCCAGTTGGATTTTGCTGTTATTCGCCTACGCGGCCATTGCCTCCCTGCTGCCCGTCTGGGTACTGCTTCAACCCCGCGACTACATCAACGGCCTGCAGCTGTTCGTGGGCCTGATTCTGCTTTATGGCGCCGTGCTGATTGGCAACCCCACCGTGGTCGCCCCCATGATCAATGTGGATGTGCCGGCTGGCACGCCCTCACTGCTCCCTCTGCTCTTCGTGACCATCGCCTGCGGTGCCATTTCCGGCTTTCATGGCCTGGTCGCGTCCGGCACCAGCTCCAAACAGCTTAACCAGGAAACCGATGCCCGCTTTGTGGGTTATTTCGGCGCGGTGGGCGAAGGGTCACTGGCGCTGGCGGCCATCATTGCAGCCACCGCCGGTTTCGCCACTCTGGCGGACTGGCAGGCGGTCTACACCGCTTTCGGTCAGGGCAGCCTGACCGCTTTTGTGGATGGCGGTGCGGCCATCCTTGCCGGCGGTATGGGCATGGATGCAGGCGTTGCAGCCACCCTGCTCACGGTGATGGCTGCCCTGTTCGCCGGGACCACCATGGACACCGGGCTGCGCCTGCAGCGCTATATTTTCCAGGAATGGGGCGAGATCTATCAGCAGAAATGGCTGACCCGACCGCTCCCCGCCACCTTGCTTTCTGTGGCCACCTGTCTTTTGCTGGCTTTCGGTGCCGGCGGCGCCGATGGCAGCGGCGGCCTGCTGATCTGGCCATTATTTGGCACCACCAACCAACTGCTGGCCGGGCTTACCCTGCTGGTCATAACCATCATGCTGGTACGCCGTGGCCGCCCTGCCATTTATACACTGGGCCCACTGGTTTTCCTGCTTGTAATGACCCTGCTGGCGCTGCTGATTCAGCTCAAGAGCTTCTATGACAAGCAGGACTGGTTCCTGCTGGGGCTGGATCTGGTGGTGCTGGTAGCGGCCCTTCTGGTTACCCTGGAGTGTGCTGCTGCCCTCAGGAAAGCCTTCAGCCAGGAACCAGCGGAGCAAGGTTGATGGCCGGGCGTATCCTGGGCGCGTTGCGCCGGCTCAATGAGCTGGGCACCCAGTACTACAATGCGCCCTATCGTGCGGCCATTGCCCGTGCCCGGCGAGACGAGGAAGACCTGTTCATGCTGTTGGTGTTTTCGGAAATGATGGGTATCCCCAACCCGGCGGCATGGAGCACGCTGGAATTACAGCCGCTGCTCATGGACCGGTTCCATGAGTGGCATACCCGCATGTGCATGGAACGCTCGCCACTTGACCATTTCCGCTGCTGTTAACAGGCCATACTGCCGATGAACGCCCTCACCCTTGATATCGATGCTCTGATACAGAACCACCGTCTGTTGATGGTGGGCGGCAAGGGCGGCGTGGGCAAGACCACCACTTCTGCCGCCATTGCCTGCCGCGCTGCGCAGATGGACCGTAAGGTGCTGCTTGTTTCAACGGATCCCGCCCACAGCCTTGGTGATGCCTTCGGTTGCTCCATTGGTAACCGGGTGCGCTGCATGGAATCCAATCTCTATGCCATGGAGCTGGATCCTGATGAGGAAGTGGAACGTTATCTGGACAAGGTAAGCAGCCAAATGCGGCGGTTTGCCGGTCCGGACCAGTTTCGTGAACTGGAGAAGCAGCTCAGGCTCAGCCGGCAGTCACCCGGTGCCCAGGAAGCTGCCCTGCTGGAACGGCTGTCACAGATAATTGATCAGGAAACCCGGGAATACGACCTGGTCATCTTCGACACTGCCCCCACGGGCCATACCCTGCGGCTACTGAGCCTGCCGGAAGTCATGGCCGCCTGGACCAGCGGGCTGCTCAAGCACAATCACAAGGCACAGCAACTGGGCAAAGTGCTGGACCATCTCAGCCCCGGCAAGGATCTGGACAGCCCCCTGCAAGACCCAGCGACACATGCCAACCAGGATCTGGATCCGAGAAGCCAGCAGATTGCCGATACGCTGCTGGCGCGCCAGCGCCTGTTCCATCGCGCCCGGCGTCAGTTATCCGATGCGGACAAGACCGGATTCCTGTTTGTGATGACCCCGGAAAAACTGCCCATACTGGAAACCCGCCGCGCCGTGGACAGCCTTACGGAGTCCGGCATTCCGGTTTCGGGCATCATTCTCAACCGGGTACTCCCCGACCACGTAGACGGCGCCTTCTTCGCCGCCCGACTGAAAACCCAACAACGTCATCTTGACGAAATCAACACCCTGTTCAGCAGCTTTCACACCCTGAGGATCCCTTTGCAGGAAGATGATGTTCAGGGGATGGCGGCGATCAGGCTATTCTCGAAAATGCTGTCCCAGCCATAAGCTAAAGCAGGATCAAAAACAGTTTCACCACAGAGAGCACAGAGTGCACCGAGGAAAGCGGGGTTTCTCAGTGAACTCTGTGCTCTCTGTGGTGAACAACGCCTTTCATCTTTTAGCGTGATGCGTGATGCGGGATGCATGCTGCGGCCGCAGAGCGGCCAAAAAAAACCCGCGCTCAATGAGCGCGGGCTTTTTGTATGGCGGAGGGGGTGGGATTTGAACCCACGGACGGTCTCCCGTCGCCGGTTTTCAAGACCGGTGCATTCGGCCACTCTGCCACCCCTCCTGACAGGCCAGCAATAATACATGAGCACGTTGGCCAGTCAACGACCCGACGTACCGATGTTCAATAACTGCTGGAATCTTGATCACCGGGCCCCGTTCAACCTTTGTAGCGGCCGAATATTCTGCGCTTGGCGCGCTCATAACGTGCCTGGCTGATGGTCGCACTGTCCATCAGGCGGCGATGCTCTGCCACTTCGACGGCCAGCCTTTCCTTCCCAGGAGGGAGGCTTCCCCAGGCCAGTTGACTACGCCTGGCCAGAATGCCGATGAGCTTCTGCAACCGGTCTTCATCTGACCGGGTCTGATTCAGCTCGAACAGGGCAATGCGTCCGTGACGACTGTAATAGGTCCAGCGATTGTGCTGTTGGCCACGCGCTATCACAGCGAATACCACTGCCAACCCCGCTCCAGCAACGGCAGCCGGCCACATCCCGTAGGCCGCTCCGGCAACTACTGCAATCACCCCCAATATGCATAGACACCACTGCACGGCTGCCCGGTTCACGTCATGGACTGGCTGGGGATCAACAAAGGCCAAATTAAACACTGCACAGCGCCCCCTGCGGCCGGACCGCCGGTATTCCACATAGCGATGATTAAACAGGGTCAGGCTGCAGGCCCCGCCACGCCCAGGGGCAAAGACGAATTCGACCTTGCGGTCGCCCTCTTCAGGAATGGCCACAAATTGTGCCGGGTCCAGCGTCCCGGAGACCCCCTGCAGCTCTATCTGCTCCTCACGTGGAGCGATGGATAATGTTGTCATTGTGATTTAGCCCCCTCAAGACTACGAATATAGTATTAAATATCCGTTTCCAGTCCCGAGATTCGGGTCACAAAGCATTAATTTTGGTGTTCCACCAAACAAAAGCATTACCCCTAGAAAAACAGGGGCTTAGCTGTACCGGTTTCCCTTGATTTTGGCGCGGGCGCCCTTATCATCACAGGTACCATTCAAAAGGATGATCGAGACTATGAACAACCAGACCAACCCCTATTCCAGCCCCCAGCAGCACGGTATGGCCGTGACCGGGGAGCGCGCAGCCCAGGTACTGAAGAACACCTACATGCTGCTGGGGCTGTCCCTGATCGTGGCCACCGGTGCGTCCTGGTTTGCCATGGCCAACAACATCGGCTTCATCAACGTCTTCCTGACCCTGGGTGTGTACATCGGCCTGCTGGTGGCGACCAACATGCTGCGTAACAGCGCCTGGGGCATTCTGGCTGTATTCGGCCTGACAGGTTGGCTGGGCTTCACCACAGGCCCAATCATTAACATGTACGCCCAAGTCCCCGGCGGCATGGAGATTGTGACCACCGCACTTGGCGGGACTGCGTTCATCTTTGTGGCCATGTCTGCCATCGCCCTGGTGACCCGCAAGGACTTCAGCTTCATGACCAATTTCATCATGATTGGCATCCTTGTGGCGTTCGTTGCCAGCCTGGCCAATATCTTTCTGGAAATTCCGGCACTCAACCTGGCGGTTTCCGCTGCCTTTGTGATGCTGTCCTCCCTGTTGATCATGTGGCAGACCAGCGCCATCATTCACGGCGGTGAAACCAACTATATCCTCGCCACCGTGACCCTGTTTGTGTCTCTTTACAACCTGTTCCTGTCCCTGCTTAACCTGCTCACTGCACTGAACGGCAACGACTAAATGCAGTTTGCGGTTCTGGTCAATGCGGCGGCGGATTCCCCCGCCGCAATGACTGCACTTAACACCGTCAAGGCACTCCATACTCACCCCGACCATCAGCTCTACCGCCTCTTCTTGTATTCTGACGCTGTCCAGCTAGCCAATCGTCATGCCTGGCGCGGTGATGCCGAGAATGCCACTACCGCCCAGCAATGGCAGCAGTGGGTCCAGCAGAACGGTATTGCGGCAGAGGTTTGCGTGGGCGCAGCTCAACGCCGCGGCATCATGGATGGCGAGCACGGCAGTACTCTGGCTAAAGGATTCAGCCTGGTCGGGCTTGGCCAATGGGCAGATGCCATGATCAATGCGGAACGGGTGCTACAGTTTGGCTAGTCAATTCTTCATCGCCACGGCCAACGCCCCGCTCAGTGACCGGTTCCAGGAAATGCTGGATATGCTCATGACCGGAGCGGCTTTCGGCCTCCCCACTACCCTGTGGCTTACCGATGGCTGCCTGAGCGTCCTGTCCGCTTTACCAGTCAACGACAGCCTTTCACAGCTGGCGGATTTCGGTGTTCGTTGCGTAGCGGGCAGCCAAGAAGGCATGGCTCAGGAGCATTTGCAGCTGGAAATCCTGAGTGCGGACGCCTTGCGAAGCCTGCGCCACGAAAGCCAACAGGTACTGGTGTTCTGAAATGCTTCATCTGATCGGACTCAAGCCCGGCGACCAGGACGGCATCGATAATTTCTTCACACTTTACCAGCCTGAAGACATCTGTGTGTTCACGGATGCTGGCCTGCTGCTTGCATCCACACTGCCGCTGGATGGCCAAGCCTACCTGCTGGAGCACCCGCACATTCAGGTGCCAACCAGCCATCTCGAGACAATTGATCATTCAACACTTCTGGATCTGGTGGCTACACATGGCCCCTCTACCAGCTGGTATTAGCTACGTAACACGCAACCCGGAAGACCGGTAGAGATCTTACCCATGACCGAACATGTTTTTGCTGAATACGTGCGCACACTGGGACGCGGAAAACGAGCCCGTCGCAGCCTGACCCGGGAAGAAGCCCGAAATGCCATGCAGCTGATTCTGGATGGCAAGGTGGAAGAGGTACAGCTTGGCGCCTTTCTTATGCTTTTGCGGGTCAAGGAAGAAACCCCGGAGGAGTTGGCCGGCTTCCTGGACGCATGCCGAAAGCAGTGTGATGACGCCCTGAAAGACTTTCCCAAGGTGCATCTGGACTGGCCAAGTTACGCCGGAAAGAAGAAACATCATCCCTGGTATCTGCTGGCAACCGTGCTTCTTGCAGGAATGGGTATCCGCACCTTGCTGCATGGCGGTCCGGCACACACCCCGCATCGTGTTTATACGGATACGCTGCTGGCCGAACTTGGTCTCAAGGTGGCCACCGGTGTCAGCGAAGCCGCAGAGCACCTGGAACAGCAGGGCCTGGCTTACCTGCCCATCGACCAGTTCTGCGCCCCGCTTTCTGACTTGCTCACACTCCGTTATTACCTGGGGCTGCGATCCCCGATCAATACGCTGGCACGCAGCCTCAATCCTGCCCGCGCGCCACTATCCATGCAGAGCGTGTTCCACCCGGCCTACATCGCCCTGCACCAGGGGGCCGCTGAACTGTGTGGCGATCAGGATTTGTTGCTGTTCAAGGGCGAAGGGGGCGAGCTGGAGGTTCGCCCTGACGCCCGCACCAGCATCATGGGGATTCGTCACGGCGAGCCCCTCGAAGGCGCGGTAGTGGATAATCTCATGCCCCGCGCCACCCCGCCGGGCACCCCTGATGCGGACACCCTCAAGCACGTTTGGCGAGGCGAACAGCAGGATGAGTATGGGGAAAACGCCGTCATCCAGACCGTAGCGGTCGCACTCTGGGGCCTGGACAAGGCGGCTTCACTGGAAGAAGCGCGGGAACAGGCGAAAGCGTTGTGGCAGGACCGGGATACGGCGCGCCTGTAGAGAGCAATGAACAGTTAATAATGAATAATTAATAACGGCGCGGAATGCGTCATCACGCCCTGCAAGCAAAAGGCCGCGACCAGACTATCGTCGGCGTCTTCCTGCTCTGTTCTCCCTGCCCCACAAAAAAGGTTCATCGCGGATTTAAGGGAATGGCTCGCAGCACGACCCATGCCGTAGAAGCAACTTCCCACAATTGCGCGATGAGCCACAAAAAAGCGGAGATGCCTTCACTGATGTCCTACAGTTTGTATCTGCTTGACTGGGCTCTGCGGGCTGACATTCCGGCACGGCCTTTTGTGATATGAAGACATGAATTGGCGACAAGCCAATTTTCCGATGCCGCACCCAACTTGTGTAGTTTCTTACTGGGCTGGCGTCAGCTTGCAGGCGAAGACCTGTTCGCAAGGGCCGAATTCGCTTGCAAGCAAGCCCCCACAGGGGAAGGTAGGCCTGCCCCAAAGACGGGCCTAAAAATCCAGGGCAGCAGTGGCGATGCCTTCGGCATTTCCCCACTACGGTGACTACCCGTTTTTGATTTTAGCTATTAACTATTAATTATTAACTGTTAATTGCTCTATCTGAACCATTCAAACTTGGGATGCAAACTGACAACGCTGCCAACGATGATCAGGGTCGGCGCATGGATCTCGCGCCCTTCGATTTCGTCAGGCAGGCTGTCCAGTGTGCCGGTGATGACTTCCTGAAGGTTCGTGGTGCCCCGAGATACCAGTGCGATGGGGGTATCCCCCTTGCGACCATGGGCCATGAGCTGCTGGCAGATCTGCCGTAGCCCCACCAGCCCCATGTAAAACACCACCGTCTCGGTTTCACTGACCAGATGCTCCCAGTCCAGTGTCACCGTGCCATCCTTACGGTGGCCGGTAACAAAGCGCACAGACTGGGCGTGATCACGGTGCGTCAGCGGAATACCGCCGTAGGCAGCACAGCCGCTTGCCGCGGTAATGCCGGGAACCACCTGGAAATTGATGCCTTGCTGGACAATCAGGTCGATCTCTTCCCCGCCACGTCCAAAAATAAACGGGTCTCCGCCTTTCAGTCGGCAAACTTTCTTGCCCTGTTTTGCGTAGTGGACCAACAGCTCGTTGATGTTGTCCTGGGGCAAGGCGTGCTTGTCGCGGGCCTTGCCCACATAGACCAGTTCCGCATCACGGCGGGCCAGATCCACGATCCCCTTCCCTACCAGACGGTCGTAAAGCACCACATCCGCCTTCTGCAACAAGCGCAAGGCTCGGAAGGTGAGCAGATCCGGATCACCGGGCCCGGCTCCCACCAAATACACCTCACCCTGACTGAGCTGCTCACTGTCGGCGCTGGCAATAGCCTCTGCAAGCATGGACTCTGCTTCACTGTCCTTGCCTGCCAACACCTTTTCCACAACAGGGCTGTCCAGAGTCTGCTCCCAGAACAGGCGCCGGGCCCCCACGTTATCCAGTTTCTGCTTGAGCGGTTGACGGAATTTGGCCATCAGATCAGCCAGGCGACCCCAGCGGGCCGGCAAGCTGGATTCAATCTGGCTACGCAGCTTTCGCGCCAGCACCGGTGAGGCGCCAGAGGAGCTGATACTGATCAGAACGGGCGAACGATCCACAATCGCGGGAAAGATAAAATCGCCCAGCGCGGGGTTATCCACCACATTCACAGGAATATTTTGCTGTGTGGCCAGTTCGGCGATCCGTGCGTTGAGGGCTGAATCATCGGTAGCACAGACCACCATGGCTGCCCCTGCCAGATCCGCCGCTTCAAAGCTGCGCTCAACAAGCTGCCCTGTCCCTTCTGCCACAATGTGGCGCAGCTCGGCGCACACATCAGGAGCAACAACACGCAATAACGCACCTGATCGGTGCAAAAGACGACCTTTGCGCAAGGCCACTTCACCGCCGCCGACTAACAGAGCCTGTTTGCCCTGCAGTCGCCAACTGATGGGTAGGAATTCCATGACTGCTCCCCGGGTGATCGCTGGATGCCTGATGCCCCAAGCCTGACGCGAACAGCAGCAGTGCCAAAAGGCTTAGCTTCCTGCCGGAACGCCGGCAGTTGGACTGTTGCGCAGAAAAGGGCCTACTTCAGGGTGTCCAGACCTCTCATATAAGGACGCAATGCTTCCGGCACTGTGACAGAGCCATCCGCATTCTGGTAATTCTCAAGAATGGCTACCAGTGTACGCCCTACTGCAAGACCAGACCCATTCAAGGTATGTACCAATTCCGGTTTGCCGGTTTCCGGGTTACGCCAGCGAGCCTGCATACGGCGCGCCTGATAGTCCCGGAAATTGGAGCAGGAGGAGATTTCGCGGTATTTCTTCTGGCTGGGCAACCACACTTCCAGATCATAGGTTTTGGTGGAAGAGAAGCCCAGGTCGCCGCCGCACAGGATGACCTTGCGGTAAGGCAGTACCAGCTTCTGGAGAATGGCCTCAGCGTGGCCGGTGAGCTGCTCCAGCGCTTCATCGGAGTCTTGCGGACGCACCATCTGAACCAGCTCTACCTTTTCGAACTGGTGCTGACGGATCAGGCCGCGGGTGTCCTTGCCATGGCTACCCGCTTCGGAACGGAAACAGGGGGTGTGGCAGGTGAAGCGACGGGGCAGGCTTTCTGCCTCCAGGATCTCGTTGGCCACCAGGTTGGTGACCGGCACTTCGGCAGTGGGAATCAGGTAGAGCTCGCGCTCACCTTCCATCTTGAACAGATCTTCCGCGAACTTGGGAAGCTGACCGGTGCCACGCAAGGCTTCCGGTCCGACCAGATAAGGAACATAAACCTCTTCATAGCCATGCTCGCTGCTATGGATATCAAGCATGAAATCCACCAGCGCTCGATGAAGACGAGCCACACCACCGCTCATGACTGCGAAACGGGCGCCAGACAGCTTGGCGGCGTTCTCGAAATCCAGAGCACCACTGGCCAGCCCTTCACCCACATCCACATGATCACTGGGTTCGAAGTCGAAGGTCTTGGGCTCGCCCCAGGTGCTGACTTCCACGTTATCCTCTTCGTCAGCACCTTCCGGTACCGCGTCCTGGGGAACGTTAGGGACCCCCATGAGAAATTCGGTGATCTCATCATGGATAGCCTTGGCATTGGCGACTTCCTGATCCAGCTCGGCATCAAGGGTCTTCAGGGTTTCCGCCACCTGGGCCTTGGCCTCATCCACATTCATGCCGGACTGGATCAACTGGCCAATCTGCTTGGACGCCTTCTTGCGCTCAGCCTGCAGATCCTGGGAGCGGACATCTGCCTGCTTGCGCTTGGCATCCAGCGCCGCAAAGGCCTCCAGGTCCAGTTCGTAACCACGTTTGGCCAATGCCGCCTTAATCGCCTCGCCATCCTGACGCAGGGCACGAATATCCAGCATGTCTTACTTACTCCAAAATCAAAAAGGCGAGTTGAAAGTTTAAAGTTTAAAGTTCAAAAGCGCGGGGGAGGATTCCCGTTTTGAATTGCCCTGCCCGCGAAATAACATTTTCGCGCGGGCGGAGGCGGTAAAGCACACAACCATCCCAGATCGCGTTTCAACTTTTAACTTTAAACTTTCAACTCTCTCTAACTATTCAAAAATCAGCCGTCCCAGCATCAGCCCGGCTCCCGCAAGAGTCAGACAGGCCAGCACTGACGTTATCGCATAGCCCGCGGCCAGCCCCAGTGCTTTGACTTCTACCATCCTCACCAGCTCGAAGGAGAAGGTAGAGAAGGTGGTCAGCGCGCCGAGCATGCCGGTCATGATGGCAAGGCGCAAGGTTTCGCTCTGGGTCATGGTCGCCAGCGCTACCGTGAGCAGCCCAAACAGGAAACTGCCCAGCAGATTCACCGAGAAGGTCGCCCAGGGCCAGGACGGCATGGTCGGCACCCCCAGCCACAAGGTGGTGCCAAAACGCAGACAGGCTCCCAGCGCTCCACCGCCCGCCACGGCAAGCCAGGGAAGCAGACTTGCTTCAGTCATCGCTCTCTCCCCCTGCCGATGGATAGCGGTGCCAGTCACTGTCGGCGTTACGCTGGCGCAAACGCGCCAGCTTGTCGGCCACCTTGATCTCCAACCCCCGCTTTACGGGCTCGTAGAGCCGGGTCTCGCGCAGGCTGGCGGGAAAATAATTCTCACCATCCACGAATGCATCGGGGAAATCGTGAGCGTAATGATACTCGGCCCCGTACCCTTCGTCTTTCATTAGCTGGGTAGGCGCATTACGCAGATGAAGCGGCACCTCATTGGTGGGTTTTTCCCTCACCAGCGCACGAGCTCGATTATAGGCCATGTAGACCGCATTGCTCTTGGGTGCCACGGCCAGATAGGCAATCGCCTGGGCGATGGCCAGCTCTCCTTCCGGACTACCCAGCCGCTCCTGTACATCCCAGGCTTGCAGGCACAGCGTCAAGGCTCGCGGGTCGGCATTACCAATATCCTCGCTGGCCATGCGCACTACCCGCCGCGCCAGGTAAAGAGGATCGCAACCGCCATCAAGCATGCGGGCGAACCAGTACAACGCCGCATCCGGGTCCGAACCTCTGACGGATTTGTGCAAGGCACTGATCTGGTCGTAGAACAGGTCTCCGCCCTTGTCGAAGCGCCGCACCGCATCACGCAGTACCTCGCGCATCAGCTCCGCATCGATTTCCGGGGAATCCCCTTCTGCCAGATCCGCCGCCACTTCCAGCATGTTCAGCAATCGGCGGGCATCCCCATCGGCGTAATTCAGTAACAGCTCTGCTGCGTCCTCCTGAACCGTCATGCCATTCAGGCGCGGCTCCTTGAGAGCCCGGGCAAGCAGCCCCGAGAGATCCTCCGCGGCCAGCGAACGCAACCGGTAGACCCGCGCCCGTGACAACAGGGCGTTGTTAAGTTCAAAGGACGGATTCTCGGTGGTAGCGCCAATAAAGGTGATGGTGCCGTCTTCAACATGGGGCAGAAAAGCATCCTGCTGGGACTTGTTGAAACGGTGGACTTCGTCAACGAACAGGACGGTGCGGCGGCCCTGGGCAAGTCGGATCTGCGCCTGCTCCACTTCCGAGCGAATATCCTTTACCCCGGACAGTACGGCAGAGAGAGTAACAAAGGCGGCATCCACCGCCTGGGCAAGAATCAGCGCCAGGGTAGTCTTGCCGGTGCCCGGTGGGCCCCAGAGAATCATGGAGTGCAGTTGGCCGCGCTCCAGAGCCTGTCGCAAGGGTTTGCCCGGGCCGACAAGGTGCTGCTGCCCGACATAGTCATCCAGACTGGCAGGACGCAGGCGCGCAGCCAGAGGCTGCGCTTGCTGGGCATTGTCGGCGGCAAACAGATCGTTCATTACTGCTGGATAATGTCTGTCCCTTCCGGCGGTTCAAACCGGAACAGCGCAGCATCAATCCCCTTGTTGAGGGTCAAGTCACGAAAATCGATAATGGTTTTCTGGCCCAGGGCATCCTGCAGTCGCATGGACAGGGGCAGATCTCCCTGGAAACTCACATCCAGTTGGTCGAACAGCGGATCGTCGCCCCGCGGGGTCAGGCGATAGGTCACCTCCGCCCCATTGCGGTCCTGTTCCACAATGGTAAAGGCGGCAGCCACATCGGACGGCTTGCCACTGAACAACAGCGCCGGCGTTTCACCCAGATCCTGGCTCAGAGGGCGAATGACGACCTGTTCCAAATCCTCATCGTAGACCCAAACCGTGACACCATCAGACACAGCCAACTGGGCAAACGGGCTGGTGGTGGACCAATAGAAACGGTTGCCACGGGCCACCTGAAAAGTGCCCTCTGCCTGTTGCATGTGGGTGCCACCCTTGTCGAGCACCATCTGCTCGAAGTCACCCTTTAGCGATTCCAGTTTCTGCAGACGAGACAGTAGTTCGTCCGTGGCCCCCGCCCACACCATGGAGGGGGCCAATAATGCAGCCATCAACAACTTACGCATCGATACTCCTTGTTACGGGGCTTATTCCACCGGCGGAGGCGCAATCACCTCACGCTGGCCGTTATTCCCCGCTTCGGTCACTACACCCGCCATCTCCATGGCTTCCACCATTCTGGCGGCACGGTTGTAGCCGATTTTCAGTTTTCGCTGTACCGATGAAATGGAGGCGCGACGGGATTGCGTCACATAGGCCACCGCTTCATCGTAGAGCGGATCGTTTTCGTCGTCCCCGCCGCCAGCACTTTCCATGCCTGGCATCGGAGCACTGAGGTCGGCTCCACCATCGAGAATCTCTTCAAGATAATTCGGCTCGCCGCGCTTGCGCCAATCGTCACAAACCCGGTGCACCTCTTCATCTGAGACAAAGGCGCCGTGGACTCGTTCCGGAACACTGGTGCCGCCCGGCAAATAAAGCATGTCGCCATGGCCCAGCAGCTGTTCTGCGCCGCCCTGATCCAGCACCGTACGGGAATCAATCTTGGACGATACCTGGAAGCCGATACGCGACGGCACATTAGCCTTGATCAGGCCGGTGATCACATCCACAGAAGGACGCTGGGTTGCCAGAATCAGGTGAATCCCGGCAGCCCTTGCTTTCTGGGCAATCCGGGCAATCAGCTCTTCCACCTTCTTGCCGACGATCATCATCATGTCGGCAAATTCATCAATCACGATAACGATATAGGGAAGATGCTCGGCCAGGGGCGCCTCTTCCTCCAGATTCATGGGGTCTTCCGGTTTCCAGAGAGGGTCCTTCAATGGCTCGCCCTTCTTTTTGGCATCGTCTACCTTGCGGTTGTAGCCAGAGATGTTACGCACCCCCATGGCGGCCATCAGGCGGTAGCGACGCTCCATCTCCCCTACCCCCCAGCGTAATGCACCCGCCGCTTCCTTCATGTCGGTAACCACCGGGGTCAGCAGGTGGGGGATGCCGTCATAGACGGCCAGTTCCAGCATCTTGGGATCGATGAGGATCAGGCGCACATCTTCCGGGTTGGATTTGAACAACATGGACAGCAGCATGGCGTTCACGCCCACGGACTTACCGGAACCGGTAGTACCGGCAACCAGCAGGTGGGGCATCTTGGCCAGATCCGCCATCACGGGATTACCGGAAATATCCTTGCCCAGCGCCATGGTCAGCGGTGACGGGGACTGGTCGAACATCTGCGTGCCGACCACTTCGGTAAAGCGAATCATTTCACGCTGTTCGTTGGGAATTTCGATGCCCACTGTGGTCTTGCCGGGAATCACTTCCACCACACGCACACTGATCACCGCCAATGAACGGGCAAGATCCTTGGCCAGGTTGGTGATCTTGGAAACCTTGATGCCGGGCGCCGGCTGGATCTCGAAACGGGTGATCACCGGACCGGGCTGGACCGCCACCACTTCTGCCTCGATATTGAAGTCCTTGAGCTTGATCTCCAGAAGTCGGGACATGCCTTCCAGGGCCTCTTCCGAATAACCGCCCTTGGATTCTTCGACCTGATCCAGCAACCCGATGGGTGGCAGCTCGCCGGTAACTTCCGTGGTGAACAGTTTCTGCTGCTTTTCCTTCTGCACCCGTACGCTTTTTTCAACGGGCTTGGCGGGCTCGGCGATTTTCACCGGTTTGCGGGTTTCCGCTTTCTTCTTTGCTTCACTGATGACCTTGGCGCGCTTCTCATGCGCTTCTTTCTTCTGTTTCTGCGCCTCACGCTTTTCCTTCCTGGCCCGCCACCAGGCCGGCACCTTCTCGACGGCAGCCAGGACCAGGCCACCCAGCCCCTCTGCCAGCGCAATCCAGGAAAGATCGGTAAAAATGGTCACCCCGATCAGAAACAGGGCCACCATGATCAAGGTACCGCCCAGCGGGTTGAAGCCGTCCAGTGCGGCCTGCCCCATGCCATGGCCAAGAATACCACCCGCCCCCTCAGGCAGATGCGCGCCAACCGTGAAATGCATATAGGAAAGCGCGGTTCCTGCCAGCATGGTCAGGATGAAGCCCACCAGCCGCAGGCTGAAAAGGGGCCAGCTGTTGGGCAGTCCGGCATGCCGCTCCTTGAGCACCTTGCCGGCCCAGAAGCCAACGAGCACCGGAAACAGGTACGCCATGAAACCGAACAGGCTCAGCAGCAAGTCAGCGCTGAAAGCACCGGCGCGCCCGGCCGCATTCTGCACGGCGTTCACGTTGCCAACGAAGGTCCAACCCGGATCCTTACTGTCAAAGGTAACCAGAGCCAGCAACAGATATGCAGAGAAAGCGATCAGGGTAATGACCATGCCTTCTACCAATCCGCGCTTGAGATGACGGGTAAACCCGGACTCTCCTTGCCCGGCTACGGTTTTGCTCACGCCTTGCCCCTATAATGATGTTCAAGACACTTTATCAAAAAGTGACGATAACAAATTGAAATTATTGCGATTGTAGTCAAACAGCACGGTGCCGGCCAGCGTCGGAAGACCCCTTTGGGACAGCGCAGGAAGAATATCACAGATTATGGACCACCATAGCGGCCTGACACTGCCTGCCATGGCATGGAGATAAGCACAGGCTATGGCACTGACAGGCTTCACGGAGGCCGGCTTTTACTGTAGTTTCTCTCGCCTTGAAAAGGCGTTTTTCGCCCCTATCTAAGCCGTGGAACGTTTTCACTGCCAACCACTTTCTTGACTCTGGAGTCCCTGATGAGCGACGTGCAGCACCACCGACTGATTATCCTTGGTTCCGGCCCAGCGGGTTATACCGCCGCCGTTTACGCAGCACGTGCCAACCTCAAACCCGTGGTCATCACTGGTATCCAGCCCGGTGGCCAGCTCACCACCACCACCGAAGTGGATAACTGGCCGGGGGACGTGGAAGGCCTGCAGGGGCCGGATCTGATGGTCCGTATGCAGCAACATGCTGAGCGTTTTGACACCGAGATGGTGTACGACCACATCAACGAGGTGGATCTCAACAACCGCCCCTTCACCCTCAAGGGCGATTCCGGCACCTATACCTGCGATGCCCTGATCATCGCCACGGGTGCCTCTGCTATGTACCTGGGTCTGGAGTCTGAGGAAGCCTTCATGGGCAAGGGCGTGTCTGCCTGTGCCACCTGTGACGGTTTCTTCTACAAGGGCCAGCGCGTGGCAGTGATTGGTGGCGGTAACACCGCTGTAGAAGAGGCTCTGTACCTCTCACACATCGCCGAACACGTCACCCTGGTGCACCGCCGCGACAGCCTCCGTGCAGAGAAGATCCTGCAGGACAAGCTCCTCGCCAAGGACAATATCTCGGTAGAGTGGGATCACACCCTGGAAGAAGTACTGGGTGATGATAGCGGCGTGACCGGCATGCGCATTACATCCACCAAAGGAGAAGGGAGCAAGGATGTCGAGTTGCAGGGTGTGTTCATTGCGATTGGCCACAAGCCCAATACCGATATCTTCGCAGGCCAGCTGAACATGAAAGATGGCTATATCAAGATCAACAGCGGTACCGAAGGCAACGCCACCCAGACAAGCATTGAGGGTGTCTTCGCTGCCGGTGATGTGGCTGATCACATCTACCGTCAGGCTGTGACCTCTGCCGGTTCCGGGTGTATGGCCGCGCTGGACGCCGAACGCTATCTCGACAACCTGAAAGGCTGATCAGCTACTGCAGGTGTAGACCATGGTGCCATGGCTTGAACCGGGAGCTCCCTTTCCCGATACCCGTGACGCCCTCACCGACCCGGACGGCCTGTTGGCCGCCGGGGCGGACCTGAGCCCAGGCACGCTGATCCGGGCTTATTCTGCCGGCATCTTCCCCTGGTATGATGCGGATTATCAGCCCATCCTGTGGTGGTCCCCCGCCCCCCGTTGTGTCTTCTATCCCGACCAGATCCATGTCAGCCGCAGTCTGAAACGGCACATCAACAAGACAGAATTCACCGTAACGCTGAATCAGGCGTTTTCATCGGTGATGACCCTGTGTGCAGGGCCACGCCGTGACGGTGGCGGTACCTGGATCAGTTCAGAAATGATCAGTGCTTATCTGCGACTTCATCAGATGGGCTATGCGCATAGCCTTGAAATCTGGCAAGAAGGCCAGATAGCTGGCGGGATCTATGGTATCCAGCTTGGCCGGGTCTTCTTTGGGGAGTCCATGGTGTCCCCCCGGCTCAATGGCTCAAAAATGGCCCTGGTAGCCCTGAAGCAGCTGGCCTCGACCCTGGACATCGCCCTGCTGGATGCCCAGGTAGAAAACGACCACCTGACCCGCATGGGTGCCAGCATGATTGACCGGGACACCTTTCGTCAGCATCTGGCGCACTGGATCCCCGCTGCCCCGGAGCCGTCCATCTGGCCCCAGACCCACTGGCACGGCTCAGAACTGCTGGATTACAAAAAACCTACCTGACCGGTCATCAGGGAAGGATTTTCAGTGCCCGACGGGTTGGCTAAACTGAAGCCATGACAGATCTTTCCACCCTGCGTTTTTTCCGGACCCCGGCCCATGCCTGCAGTTATCTGGAAGACCGGCAGGCTTCAACCCTGTTTGTGGACCCCCAGGCCACAATGTCACCGGCGCTCTACAGCGAACTGAGCCTGCTGGGGTTTCGTCGTAGCGGCGACTACCTGTACCGCCCGCATTGTGAAGACTGCTCTGCCTGCATCCCGGCCAGGGTGCGGGTCAGCGATTTCCAGCCGCGACGGCGGCACCGCCGTATCCGCAAAATCAACCAGGATCTGGTGGTCAGCCGTGAACCGGCACGCTTCACCCGTGAGCTGTACAGCCTGTATGCCGATTACATCAATCAGCGCCATGGTGATGGTGACATGTATCCGCCCTCCGAGGAGCAGTTTACCAACTTCCTGACCTGTGACTGGGCAGATACCCACTTCTACTGTTTTCGGGAACAGGGCAAGTTGCGGGCCGTAGCCGTCACCGACCAGCTGGAGGATGGCCTCTCCGCGGTCTATACCTTCTTCGACCCCAATCGTCATGAACGTAGCCTGGGCGTTATGGCCCTGCTATGGCAGATTGAGCAATGCCAGCGCCTCAACCTGCCCTACCTGTATCTGGGTTACTGGATCGATCAGTGCCAGAAAATGAGCTACAAAAACCAGTACCAGCCCCTGGAAATATTGCGCAGCGGCGCCTGGAAGGACCTCCCCGAGCGGGACAAATAGCCCCTTGTCCCACCAAAGTTCAACAGGTTTTGCAGCCGGCCCGCTTTGTAGGCATAATTGCGCCCTCGCTCATAGCCGGTAACCCAAGGTATTTGTTGGATGGCGAAAGAAGAACAGATTGAACTTGAAGGTGTGATTGTTGAAACCCTGCCCAACACGATGTTTCGTGTGAAGCTGGATAACGGTCACGTGATCACGGCCCACATCTCCGGAAAGATGCGCAAATTCTATATCCGCATCCTCACCGGTGACCGTGTAAAGGTGGAAATGTCCCCCTACGACCTGACCAAGGGTCGAATCACTTTCCGCATGAAATAAGAAAGGCCGCTGCACGCAACACGCACCACGCTGCATGCAGAAAGGCAAAAAAATACCCCCGCCTCTGTGAGCCGGGGGTATTTTTGTTTAGGGTTTATCGCTGTTAACTATTCACTGTTAACTGTTCACTGAATCACGCCGGCTCCGCCTCCGCGGATTTGATGGTCAGGTCGAGTTTGCCGTCTTTCTCGGCCACATCCACCTGTCCACCCTGCTCGGCCAGTTCGCCAAACAACAGCTTTTCGGCCAGCGGTTTCTTCAGCTGCTCCTGGATCAGGCGAGCCATCGGGCGTGCGCCCATGTCCTTGTCGTAGCCTTTCTCGGCCAGCCAGCGGCGGGCTGAATCGTCCACGTGCAGGACCACACCCTTTTCGTCCAGCTGGGCCTGCAGCTCCACCAGGAACTTGTCCACCACACCCAGGATCACCTCGGTATTGAGCGGCGCGAACTGGACAATGCCATCCAGACGATTGCGGAACTCGGGAGTGAACACCTTCTTGAGCATCTCCATGCCGTCGGTGCTGTTGTCCTGTTCGGTGAAGCCAATGGAACGTTTGTTCAGTACCTCGGCACCCGCATTGGTGGTCATGATCAGGATCACGTTGCGGAAATCCGCCTTGCGACCATTGTTATCCGTGAGAGTGGCGTTATCCATCACCTGCAGCAAGATGTTGAACACCTCCGGATGAGCCTTCTCGATCTCATCCAGCAGCAGTACACAATGTGGCGTCTTGGTGATCGCCTCGGTCAGCAGACCGCCCTGGTCGTAACCCACATACCCGGGAGGTGCGCCGATCAATCGGCTAACGGTGTGCCGCTCCATGTATTCAGACATATCGAAACGCACCAGCTCCACACCCAGGGCGCGGGCCAGCTGCCGGCTGACTTCGGTCTTGCCCACCCCGGTGGGGCCGGCAAACATGAAGCTACCGATCGGCTTGTTTTCGCCCTTGAGACCCGCCCGGGACAATTTGATGGCAGCAGAAATGGTGTCGATGGCGTCATCCTGGCCGAAAACGGTCATCTTCAGGTCCCGCTCCAGATTCCGCAGCAGCTCCTTGTCAGAAGACGAGACCTGCTTGGGTGGAATCCGGGCGATCTTGGCGACCATGTCTTCCACGTCACCCTCATCGATGGTGTGCTTGCGCTGCTCTTCAGGGCGTAGCCGTTGCCAGGCCCCCACCTCGTCAATCACATCGATAGCCTTGTCCGGCAGGTAGCGATCGTTGATATAACGGGCGCTCAGCTCAGCCGCCGCTTTCAGGGCCGCGTTGCTGTACTCCACATCATGGTGCTTCTCAAAGCGGGATTTGAGCCCCTTGAGAATACCCACGGTGTCTTCTACTGAGGGCTCCACCACATCGATTTTCTGGAAGCGGCGGGACAAAGCCCGGTCCTTCTCGAATACTCCCCGGTATTCCTGGAAGGTCGTGGATCCCATGCATTTCAGTTCGCCATTGGCCAACAACGGCTTGAGCAGGTTAGAGGCATCCATGACACCGCCTGACGCAGCCCCGGCACCAATGATGGTGTGAATTTCATCGATGAAGAGAATCGCGTTGGGCTCTTTCTTCAGGTCAGCCAGCAGGGTTTTCAGACGTTTCTCGAAGTCGCCACGGTACTTGGTCCCCGCCAGTAAGGCGCCCAGATCCAGCGAATAGACCGTGGCATCCAGCAAGGGCTCGGGCACCTTCTCTTCCACGATCATGCGAGCGAGACCTTCGGCAATGGCTGTCTTGCCCACGCCGGGCTCCCCGACCAGCAAGGGGTTGTTCTTGCGCCGGCGGCAGAGAATCTGGGCAGCCCGTTCGATCTCGAACGCGCGCCCGACCAGCGGATCGATACGATCTTCCCGGGCCAGCTCATTCAGGTTAGAGGCGTAGTTTTCCAGTGCTGAGGCCTGGCTGGCCGTCTCGCCGCCTTCTGCTTCCTGCTCCATTTCCGGCGGCGGAGTGGAGTCCTGCAGCTGGGAAATGCCGTGGGCAATGAAGTTGACCACGTCAAGGCGGTGGATGTCCTGACAGTTCAGGAAGTACACCGCCTGACTTTCCTGTTCATTGAAAATGGCCACCAGCACATTGGCACCGGTCACCTCTTTCTTGCCAGAAGACTGGACACTGAATACCGCGCGCTGCAGCACTCGCTGGAAACCCAGCGTGGGCTGGGTGTCACGGTCAGGATCGCTCTCCGGCAACAGTGGCGTAGAATCTTCGATAAACTGGCTCAGTGAATCCCGCAGGTCTTCCAGATCCGCGCCACAGGCGCGCAGCACTTCTACGGCTGCCTCGTTTTCCAGTAATGCCAGCAGCAGATGTTCCACGGTCATGAACTCATGACGGTGGCTGCGTGCATGACGGAACGCTTCGTTCAGCGTGATTTCCAGTTCTTTACTGAGCATAAGGCTACCTCACTGCCAGTACCCGATCAGGCTTGATCCACCTGACACATCAGCGGATGCTGATTTTCCCGGGCATATTCGACCACCTGAGTGGCCTTGGTTTCGGCGATGTCCTGGGGGTAAATCCCGCACACTGCCTTTCCTTCCGTATGCACCGCCAGCATGACTCGGGTGGCCTGCTCGCGCCCCATATTGAAGAAGTCCTCAAGCACCTCCACCACGAAATCCATCGGGGTGTAGTCATCGTTCAGCATCCACACCTTGTACATGGACGGCGGCTTGAGCTTGGGTTTGGCCTCTTCGACGGCCAGGTCTCCATGGCGGTCCGGTTCTGAGGGTGAATCCGAGGGGCCGTACACAGGCCCGCCTTTCAGCTCATTCATTTCCGGTTGCCACTGATATTGCCAATTCATAAGTCGTTTAAACCGTTGTAACCCTGCTGGCGTCAACAGGCAATGATGAAATGATGGGCGGTCATCCTTTTTTCAAGCCCCCCATTCCCATGGATTTGTCACGGGGTTGACACCCTGCGACGCATGTTTAAAAGTTGCACAATAGTGACCGGTATCGATACCGGTGCCTACAGTGTAACGCAGCGGATACCGTTGAATAAAAAGAAACGGAAAGCCTTCAGGCTTTTCAAGCCATTGGATAGGCAGAGGGAAGGACCATGGCAACGGGAAGAGTAAAGTGGTTTAACAACGCCAAAGGGTACGGTTTTGTCAGGCCTGATGAAGGGGGTGAGGACCTGTTCGTTCATTACTCCTACATCCAGATGGACGGTTATAAAAGCCTCAAGGCAGGCCAGCCGGTGGAGTATGAAGTCCAGCCCGCCAACAAGGGGTTCCACGCCGTTAACCTGCGGGCCAATGGCGAGGCCAGCAACGAAGCCACCAACGAGGAAAGCAGCACCGACTGACCTTCATCGTCACGGCTGTTTTCTCTCCTCTGAACTCCGCTAAAGGAGCCGGGTCTCCGATCCGGCCTCCTGCGGCACGTCTGATGCCCCCCTGTCTCTTTTACCCAAGCGCACCGTTTCGACGGGAAAAGCATCGACTGCGATAGTTCGATCCTCTCTGCCTCTCTGCCCTGCCAGCCTCGCTAACAGGCAGCGCACTCACCGTTGTCCGGCCCTGCAGATCGACAGACACAAAAAAGCCGGCATGCGCCGGCTTTTCTGTTTCACCGCTCAACTCAGACCTTGTCCATGATCTTGTTGAAGGTGGCACTGGGGCGCATGGCGGCAGAGGCCTTGCTGAAGTCCGGGTTATAGTACCCGCCGATATCAGTGGGCGAACCCTGCACGGCAATCATTTCAGCGACAATCTTCTCCTCGTTTTCCGTCAACGCCGAGGCAATAGGCGCGAACTTCTCTTTCAGTTCGGCATTCTCGTCCTGGGCGGCCAATGCCTGGGCCCAGTACATGGCCACGTAGAAATGGCTTACCCGGTTATCCGGTTCACCCACCTTTCGTGACGGCGCCTTGTTCTCTTCCAGATAGCGCTCATTGGCCTTGTCCAGTGCGGCGGCAATCACCCGGGCGGTCTCATTTCCATATTTCTCGCCCAGCTCCTCAATGGATACGGCCAGCGCAAGGAATTCACCCAGTGAATCCCAGCGCAGGTGGTTCTCCTCCAGGAATTGCTGCACATGCTTGGGGGCAGATCCACCGGCACCGGTTTCATACAGGCCACCACCGGCCATCAGCGGCACAATGGACAGCATCTTGGCACTGGTGCCCAGCTCCAGGATCGGGAACAGGTCGGTGAGATAATCACGCAACACATTACCGGTAACGGAAATCGTATCCTTGCCTCGAATCATCCGCTCCATGGTGTAGCGAATGGCCTGTACCGGGGACATGATGCGGATATCCAGGCCTTCGGTGTCATGCTCTTTGAGGTATTTCTTGACCTTGAGGATCAGTTGCGCGTCATGGGCGCGTTCCTTGTCCAACCAGAAAATGGCCGGGGTATTGCTCTGCCGGGCACGGACTACGGCCAGCTTCACCCAGTCACGGATAGGCAGATCCTTGGCCTGACACATGCGCCAGATATCGCCTTCTTCCACCTCATGGCTGAGTAGAACCTCACCATCCTCACGGACCACCCGCATGGTGCCCGCGTCCTTCATTTCGAAGGTCTTGTCATGGGAGCCGTATTCTTCAGCTTTCTGGGCCATCAGCCCCACATTGGGGACCGAACCGCAGGTAACCGGGTCAAAGGCACCATGGGTTTTGCAGAAGTTGATCACTTCCTGGTAGATGGTGGCGTAAGTGCTTTCCGGAATCACCGCCTTGGTGTCCTTGAGCTTGCCGTCGGCACCATACATCTTGCCACCCTGACGGATCATGGCTGGCATTGACGCATCCACGATCACATCGGACGGCACATGCAGATTGGAGATGCCGCGGTCAGAGTCGACCATGGCCAGTTCCGGGCGGTGCAGATAGCAGGCACGGATGGTGGATTCAATCTCCAGACGCTGGGAGATCGGCAATTCCTCGATTTTCTGGTAGATGTTGCTCAGGCCATTGTTGGGATTGGCGCCAATCTCTTCCAGAACATCGCCATGTTTTTCAAACAGCTCCTTGTAGAAACAGCGAACTGCGTGACCAAACACAATGGGGTGGGAGACCTTCATCATGGTGGCTTTGACGTGCAATGAGAACAGAATGCCCGTGTTCTTGGCGTCTTCGATCTGTTCGTCAAAAAACTGGCACAGGGCCTTCTTGCTCATGTACATGGCATCGATGACTTCGCCATCAAGCAGCGGCAATTCGGGCTTCTTGAGAGATACCTTGCCGTTCTTGTCGACAAACTCGATACGGACCTTGCAGCCCTTTTCGATGGTGGTGGAGGTCTCGTGGGAGAAGAAGTCGCCTCCCCGCATGTGGGCCACATGGGTCCGTGATGCCGGGCTCCAGTAGCCCATGCTATGCGGGTTCTTGCGGGCATAATTCTTTACTGCCTGGGGCGCGCGACGGTCCGAGTTACCTTCACGCAGCACCGGATTCACTGCGGAACCAAGCACCTTGGCATAGCGAGCCTGGATGTCTTCTTCCTTCTCGTTGCTGGGCTCATCCGGGTATTCAGGAACCTTGTAACCGTGTTCATTCAACTCGGCGATGGCCGCTCGGAGCTGCGGAATGGAGGCACTGATATTGGGAAGCTTGATGATATTCGCTTCGGGGTTCTGGGTCAGTTCGCCCAGCTCGGCGAGGTTGTCGCTGACCTTCTGGTCGTCGGAAAGATAGTCAGGGAAGGAGGCCAGAATACGTGCAGCCAGTGAGATGTCGCTGCTTTCAACTTCGATCCCGGCGATCGAAGTAAATTTCTCAATAATAGGCAAAAAGGAGTAGGTCGCGAGGGCTGGCGCCTCGTCTGTCATCGTATAAATAATTTTAGGCGTGGTCATAGAATTACAGGTCCCAATTGTATTGGCAGAGCTTCCCGCCTGACACGAGCCGGCTTTTGACCGTCAGATCAGCGGGTCTAAAAAGGACGAATCCTTTAAAAATCGTATTCCGCATGCGCTGGCGAGTATAGCACTGACCGTATAGCCTTGTTAGCGTGGCCGGCCAGCAACACGACTCAAATTATCAATAAGCCCTATCAGGATTGTCATTTCCCATGGCGAAATTGATCTTGTTAAACAAACCCTTTCAGGTTTTATCCCAGTTTCAGGACGACCAGGGACGTCGGACCCTGAGTGAATTCATACCAGTCCCCGGTGTTTACCCGGCAGGCCGTCTGGACTGGGATTCTGAAGGCCTGTTGTTGCTGACCGATGACGGTAGCCTCCAGGCCAGAATCAGCAGCCCCCGGTTTCATTTACCCAAGACCTATCTGGTTCAGGTTGAAGGTAAACCCGGGGCCCCGGAGCTGCAAAAATTACGCCAGGGGATTACGCTCAAGGACGGGCCCACGCGGCCTGCCCAGGTTGAGCACATCGCCGCGCCCAATCTGTGGCCACGTAACCCGCCGGTACGCTCACGCAAAACGGTAGCGGATAGCTGGCTGAGACTCACCATAGACGAAGGTCGAAACCGACAGGTAAGGCGCATGACCGCCGCCATTGGCTGCCCTACCCTGCGGCTGGTGCGCTGGCAGATCGGTGACTGGACGCTGGATGGGCTTGAGCCAGGCCAGTGGCGGGCTACCGAGGTTCATGCTCCGGCCCGTCGGCCAGCCAGGAAGAAGCCGCAAGGGCGTCGCGCTCGCGGGCCTCGACCCAGTGCCAATGGCCGCCGATAAGCTCTTTTTTCCAGAACGGGGCACGGGTCTTCAGGATATCCATGATGTAGCTGCACGCCTCGAAGGCCGCCTGGCGATGTTCTGCGCTCACCGCCACCTGAACGATTTCGTCCCCGCGCGTCATGGTGCCAACCCTGTGCACCACCCAGGCACCATTGAGGGGCCATTTTGACAAACTGTGATCAACAATGGTGCCCAGCAGACGCTCCGTCATGCCGGGGTAATGCTCCAGGTGCAACGCTTCTACCCGGCCGTCCTCATCCCGCACATGGCCGGAAAACTGCACAATAGCGCCGCTCAGCCCCTGATCATGGAGCCAGGCAAGGGGCGCGGCACTGTCCAGCGCAGCCTCCTGGATATGGATATGCCGCTTCATCCGCCTGTCACCGGCGGGAACAGGGCAATCACATCGCCGTCCTCGATATCTGACTCATCGCTGGCCAGAACCTCATTCACTGCCACCATGCGGCATGGCGTTGCGGCAAAGGCCCTGGCCAGGGTTTCATCGCTGTTCTCCAGCCAGACGACAAGTTGCGCCACGGTGCTCACCCCATCGGGAAGCGCCAGTTCCAGCAGCTCTTGCCCTGCCCGTTCCCGCAACGCGGCAAACAATCGCACCTGAATCATTCTGTTACCCTTTACCGGATTGATCCCTGCGGAAGTGACCACTGCGCCCTCCCGCCTTTTCGAGCAGACACACACTTTCAATTACCATGCCGCGGTCCACAGCCTTGCACATGTCATAAAGTGTCAGGGCAGCCACGGATGCAGCCGTGAGCGCCTCCATCTCAACCCCGGTGGTGCCGCTTAGGCGGCAAAGTGTCTCGATCCTGAGGCAGTCCTCACCTTCCGCTTCGATATGCACATTGACCTTGGTCAGCAACAACGGGTGACAAAGTGGAATCAGGTCCCAGGTCTTTTTCGCGGCCTGAATACCGGCGATACGAGCTGTCGCAAGCACGTCGCCCTTGGGATGGCGCTGATCCAGGATCATGGCCAGGGTCTCGGGCTGCATTCTCACGTGGGCCTGCGCCACTGCAGTTCGCTGTGTCACCGCCTTTTCTGTCACATCCACCATCTGCGCCTGCCCATGGGCATCGAGATGGGTAAAGGGTTGCTCTGACATGGTTACTCCCGGCCTGTTGTCGAAGCGCTGGCTGCGCTACCATTCCCGCCTTTCCATACAGCATCGTGCCTGATTGAGCATTATCCGGCACCCGTATTGGCAGAATCGCTATGAACAGCTTCGAGCCGCACATTACTGTGGCCTGCGTGGTGGAACAAGACGGTCGCTTCCTCTTCGTTCGCGAAATGAGCAAAGGCAAGGAAGTACTCAACCAGCCAGCCGGTCATGCTGAATTCGGTGAAACCCTGGTGCAGGCCGCCTATCGTGAAACACTGGAAGAGACCGCCTGGCAGGTTGAGATCACAGATTTGCTGGGCTGGTATATCTTCCAGCCGCAGAAAGGTGGCGGGGTCTATTATCGTACGTGTTTCGTGGCCCGCCCGGTGAGCCATGATCCCCGCCAGAAGTTGGATACCGGCATTCTGGAAGCTCTCTGGCTGACCCCGGAGGAACTGCGCGCGCAACGCGAGCACCACCGCAGCGCCCTGGTGGAGCGCTGTCTGGACGATTATCTGTCCGGCCGTCGCCTGCCACTGGACACCATTTATCAGCATCCCTGGCCGCTACAGCGCGGCTGATGGTCAAAGGCAGCAAGATGACGAAAGCCCCTCAAGATACCCGAGTCATCGTCGGCATGTCCGGCGGTGTGGACTCTTCCGTGGCCGCCGCCCGCCTGATTGATGCGGGTTACCAGGTGGAAGGCCTGTTCATGAAGAACTGGAATGAGGACGACGGCACTGAATACTGTACGGCCCGTGAAGACCTGCTGGACGCCATGCAAGTCGCCGGTGTACTGGGCATCGAGCTGCATACCGCCAATTTCGCTGCCGAGTACTGGGACCGGGTTTTCGAACATTTCCTTGAGGAATACCGGGCCGGGCGTACACCCAATCCCGATATCCTCTGCAACAAGGAAATCAAGTTTCAGGCCTTTCTTGATCATGCGGTCACCCTCGGAGCCGATTATATTGCCACCGGCCATTACGCCCAGGTGGATCACAACGGCCCTGCCCGTCTGCTCCGTGCCGTGGACACCAACAAGGACCAGACCTACTTCCTGCATGCGGTGGATTACCGCAAGTTCGACCAGACCCTGTTTCCACTGGGGGACCTGGAAAAGCCCGCCGTGCGGCGCATTGCCGAAGAGAAAGGCTTTGCCAATCACAAGAAGAAGGACTCAACCGGGATCTGCTTCATCGGTGAGCGTCGTTTCAAGGATTTCCTCGAGCAGTATCTGCCGGCGCAGCCCGGCAGGATCGAAGATGATCATGGCAACGTGATCGGCGATCACGATGGGCTCATGTACTACACCCTTGGCCAACGCCAGGGCCTCGGTATCGGCGGCCGGGCTGACGCCAGTGACGCCCCCTGGTATGTGGCCGGCAAGGACCTGGATCGCAATGTACTGGTGGCTGTTCAGGGTACCGAGCACCCCATGCTCTACAGCCGTGAGCTGACCAGCGCGGCCATGCAATGGGTAGCGTTGCAGCCCCCACAACTGCCCACCAGACTGACCGCCAAGACCCGCTATCGCCAGCCGGATCAGGCCTGTACGGTCAGCGATGCCGGGCAGGGACGTGTCCACGTGGTATTTGATCAACCCCAGCGAGCCGTGACCCCCGGGCAATCGGTGGTGTTCTATGATGGTCCGGTCTGCTTGGGCGGCGCCCCCATTCAGCACACTGCATGAGCGAGCCAGGAGAGCCTATGAGCGAACGATTTACGCCAGAACAGCAGCAGGTACTGGCGCTTGCAGCCGTGTTTCAGGCTGCGCAGCTGGCTGACGATATCGCCCTGCGTGGCGACTGCGACCCCCGCGCCCTGCGCCCCCTGATAGAGGGGGTCATGGCACTGGATGCTGACAATTTTGACAGCATCTACCCACGTCCCGAACTGTTTCGTGAAGGCGTTGCGCTACTCAAGTTGAGCCTGAACCGTAATAGCGGCGGCGCGGCCCTGCGTCCGTTGAATTATGGCCTGGCACTGCTGCACCTGGCGGCCAAACTTGCCAGGAATACCGATACCACCAATATCCTTCGCCACCGGTTGATGGCCCTGAACGGCCAGCAGGCCCATTTCAGCGATATGGCGGATGACGCCTTCTGTCACCGCCTTGCCAGCATCTATGTGGACACCCTGGGCACCTTCCGTTTCCGCATCCAGGTCAAGGGAGACCCTTCACACCTGCAGGATGAGGATAAGGCTGCCCGTATCCGCACCCTGTTTCTTTCCGGGGTCCGTGCAGCCTTCCTCTGGCAGCAGCTGGGAGGCAAGCGGTGGCACCTGCTGTTCAAGCGAAAGCAAATTCTCGCCACGCTTGAATCTATTAATATCAACTAGTTAAAGATATTTATTAAAGTACTTTATTCGCATGCGCATCTCTACAAAGCCGTTGTAGAAACGCAGCGAAGCGGAGTAACGTACGAAGTACGGCCCGAAGGGTGATCGCAGCGAATAACACCTGTCCAGGTGCGAACCCGGGCCTTGGCCAGGGCAAGGATTGCCGCCCACCCTACTTCTCAAATACGCAACATCAAGCCGGCAAACGCCGTGATCGCCCTTCTGTCGATTCCGTGCTGCGCACGGTTCGCCCCTGGAAGGGAGCTCCTACAGCGGCTTTCCCGGACAAGCACAAAGCGCTCCATGTCCCGCCATAATCAAACACGCAACCGCGCCCTTTTTGCTGTATCATTGCGCCGCTTTAAAACCCTAATTGGATGATTTGCGGAGCCTGACTCATGTCCAGCCTGAACACACTTACCGCCATTTCACCGGTCGACGGCCGCTATGCCGGCAAGGTCGATGCCCTGCGTAATACCACCAGTGAATACGGTCTGATCCGCTTCCGCGTGCATGTGGAAGTGAGCTGGCTGGAGCAACTCGCCCACGACAAGAATATTCCCGAAGTTCCGCTCATGAGCGGCCAGGCCGCCTGGCACCTGCGCGGTATCACCCGTGATTTTGAAACCGGCCATGCGGAGCGCATCAAGGAGATCGAAGCCACCACCAATCATGACGTGAAGGCGGTGGAATACTTCATCAAGGAACAGATGGCTGAGCACGAGGAACTGGCCGGCATGAGTGAATTCGTTCATTTTGCCTGCACCAGCGAGGACATCAACAACCTCTCCTACTCCCTGATGCTGAAGGAAGCCCGCGAGGTACTGCTGCCAACCATGGATCAAGTAATCAGTGCTATCCGCCGTCAGGCGCACAGCCTTGCCGATCAGCCCATGTTGTCACGTACCCACGGCCAGTCCGCCTCTCCCACCACCGTGGGCAAGGAAATGGCCAATGTGGCAGCGCGCCTGCAGCGTCAGCGTGACCAGTTCGCCGCCGTGGAACTGCTGGGCAAAATCAATGGTGCTGTGGGTAACTACAACGCCCACCTGTCCGCCTACCCGGAAGTGGACTGGGAAACGTTTGCCCGTCGCTTCGTGGAGAGCCTGGGGCTGACCTTCAACCCGTTCACTACCCAGATCGAGCCCCATGACTGCGTAGCCGAATACTTCCATGCCCTGATGCGTTTCAACACCGTCTTGCTGGACTTTGACCGTGATGTGTGGGGTTATATCTCGCTGGGGTACTTCAAACAGAAAACGGTGGAAGGCGAAGTAGGCTCTTCTACCATGCCCCACAAGGTCAATCCCATCGACTTCGAGAACTCCGAAGGCAACCTGGGCCTGGCCAATGCCATCATGGATCATCTGGCCGCCAAGCTGCCCATCTCCCGCTGGCAGCGCGACCTGACCGATTCCACTGTGCTGCGCAACGTGGGCGTGGGGCTTGCACACAGCCTGATCGCCTTCGAAGCCAGCCTGAAAGGCATTGGCAAGCTGGAAGTGAATCCGGCCCGTCTGGATGCCGATCTGGATGCCGCCTGGGAAGTGCTGGCCGAGCCCATTCAGACGGTGATGCGTCGCTATGGCATCGAGAAGCCCTACGAAAAACTCAAGGCGCTGACCCGCGGCAAAGACGGTATCAACCAGGAAACCCTGACGGCCTTCATCAACGACCTGGCGATCCCCGATGACGCCAAGGAACTGTTGCTGGCCATGACTCCTGCCAGCTATGTGGGCTCCGCCGCGTCCCAGGCCCGCAGCATCTAACTGGACCCAGACAGGAGCAGCCGGGCTGCTCCTGTTATTCCCCGGAATGCCCATGACCGCCTCCCTCCCCCGATTCCAGCTTCCCCTGCCTGCCGACGACTTTCTGTGCAAACACTGGCAGAAGACCCCGCTGTTTATGCCGGGGGCCGCCACAGGCCTGGACAACCCGGACGCTGACACCCTGGCGGGACTGGCGCTGGAAGAAGGGGTTGAAGCACGCATCATTCAAGGTGCCGGCAATGGCCCCTGGCAGCTGCAGCAAGGGCCACTGGAAGAATCCGTGTTTGACCGGTTGGGGGAAGAGAACTGGACCCTGCTGGTGCAATCGGTGGATCACTTCCTCACCGATACCTCCCTGCTGCTGGACAGCTTCAGCTTCCTGCCTAACTGGCGGCTTGAAGACATCATGATGAGCTACGCGGCCAAAGGCGGCAGCGTCGGGCCCCATTTTGACCGTTATGACGTCTTCCTGATCCAGGCCGCGGGGACCCGCCGCTGGCAGATTGGCGATGTCTGTGATGACAGCAGCCCTCGTCAGCCCCACCCGGACTTGAAGTTGCTGGCTGACATGTCCGTGCGGGAAGAATTCGTGGCCCGTCCCGGGGACGTACTTTACCTGCCACCCGGGGTGGCACATCACGGGGTGGCTGAAGACAGTGACTGCCTCACCTGGTCAGTGGGATTCAGGGCCCCGGATTATCAGATGTTGATGGCGGAAATTGCGGGGGAGTGCCTGGCAGAAGCGGACAGCGAACTGTTCAGCGATCCTGACCGGGTGGCCACCGACAATCCCGCCGTTCTTGCCGATGCCGATCGTCAACAGCTGGTACGTGGCGCCCTGGATCTGTTACGCCCCGAGGCCATTGAAAATGCGGTTTATCGCTGGCTCTCCACCCCTCGGCAGGATGGGCTTGAATTTGCGGTGGATGACCACCATATTCGCTCCCGCGATGCGCAGATCAAGCTGGTTCGTCATGGCAGCACTCGCCTGCTGATGCAGGGAAAACGGGTCTGGCTTAACGGAGAAGCGCACTCGCTCACAGACAAACAACGTCCTCTGGTGCATCTTCTCGCCAGCCAACGTCGCTACACCCATAACGAGCTGGAAGCGGTCATGACAGAGGCCGCCCAGGAATTGCTACATGAATGGATTGAACAGGGCTATTTCGCCCCGCTATAACGAGACCCCCATGGCTATCAGCATCATCGAAACCCGCTGGGGCGAGCATGAAGCAGCACTGCGCTCGCTGCGTCAGAAGGTATTCATCGAGGAACAGCGTGTTCCGGAAGAGCTGGAATGGGACGGCGAAGACAATAACGCCATCCATTTCCTGGCCCTGGACGCCGATCAGCAACCGGCTGGCTGTATTCGCCTGCTACCCACTGGCCAGATCAGTCGCCTGTGTGTGCTCTCTGAACACCGCAACAACGGTGTTGGCAGTTCCCTGCTGGTGGCCGCCGAGGAAGCCGCCAGAGCCAAAGGCATGGAAGAAATCTTTCTGCATGCCCAGACCCATGCCACCAGCTTTTATGAAGCTGCCGGTTTCTCCGTAACCGGGGGCATCTTCATGGACGCCAACATCCCCCACCGTCAGATGTTCAAACCCCTGCTCTGACTGGCATGCCCATCGAGCTGGAAATCGGCAAAAATGACACGCTTCACAGCCTGTCGCCCAGTGAGGCCAGCCAAGCGCTGGCCTTACTGGTTTCTGCTTGTCGCCGCACTCTCTGGATACGTGTCCCGGTGCTCGATGAACTCACTGCGCACAGCCAGGTCTGTGATGCTATCAAGGCCCTCGCCATCAGCAGTGAGCGTGTCGATATCCGGATCCTCTATGATGATCAGGAGGCCGCCGTCCGCGACGGCCATCGGCTGATCCACCTGGCCCGGCGCCTGCCCTCGCGCATTCACCTTCGCCAGACCCAGCCTGACGACCGTGATGCACAGGCCTGTCATGCCATTGGCGATGGGACAGGCCTGCTTGACGCACAGGGCTGGCCACGCCCGGCGAGAGTTCACCTCTGCGCCCATCGCCTGCCCCACGCGCCACGCCTGGCACGGGATTTCCAGACACTCTGGGAACGGTCATCGGGGAGCCCCGAGCTCAGGGAGTTGAGGCTTTAGACAGCGTCGCGCTGCGAGAAGACATCTGATCCGGGAGCGCAGACTGTATCTTAAATCGCGCAAAGCGCGTTTCGGGGGCGAGTTTCGGCAGACAAATCCAGCCCATTTCGTTCGGCAAGCACTTCAGGCGCTGCTTGTACGTTACCAATAAAGCACTGTCGTCCCCCTCAATAGCAATGAGAGAGAGCCTGCACGCGAAGGAGGCGGGGGGATTCGCTTGCAAGCAAGCTCCCACAGCCGTGTGAGGGAGTATGTCGCAGGAGCGGTCGTCCGACCGCGACCCAAAAAGCTCAGCTCAAGACCCTCGCGGTGGAACCACCGCTCCCACAGAGGAATTTGAGATTAGTTCTGTGGGAGTCTGCCTGCAGACGATAATACGGTCGGCGACGCCCACCAATTGCAGGCAAGCTCCCACAAAGGAAAGGGCTTCCTGTTTTGTCGAAACGCCAGTCGCGGTGCGAAAAACACAAGCGCCGTGCGGGTCGCGGCCGCCCCCGAAGGGCATAGCAAACGCCGCTCCTTGCAAATAGCCAATCATTCCCGGAATCATTGAATGACTTTAATGTCAGGGATCTCCCCTGAAAAAAAAATGCGGCCACCCGCCGGGCAGCACCCGCTCCACCATCCCGCTTCGCTATTAACTATTCATTATTAACTATTAACGACTCACTCAGCCTCGCCAACAGTTGCCAATTCACCTGCCCACTGGCCTGATACTTCTCCTCGAAGTCTGTCACCGGCTCGTGACCTTCCGGCAATGGGTCAATCTGTGCGCAATGGCCGCTCAGCAGCAGGGCTGACTGGACTTCCTGCAGATAGACAGGCCAGTTGCTCCGCAGCTCCAGTTCACCACCCAGGGCCAGCACCGAGGGCCACACCGGATGGCCATGCCAGCGGCGTTTAAGATGAGCGCTTTTGGGCCAGGGATTGGGATAGAGAATCTGATGACGGGCCAGCTGCCAGCCGGCTTCTACCATCAATCGCCACAGCCCGGCACAATCGCTACGTAATAGCAAAAGGTTCTCCGGCAAAGGAGCGAAGCGACGCTGCGCTCTGGCTAGCCGGTCCTCTGACTGATCCACCCCGATCACAAGAGCCTTCGGATTAGCCTTGGCCAGATGCACCGAGGAGCGCCCTGTACCGCAGCCGCTGTCCAGCATCAGGGGCCGTGTTTCACCTTGCCGATTGCGCCATTCCTGTGCCCGGGCAAATGCGGCACGGTCGAAGTCAGCCAGGGGCGCCTGCCAGGCGCTATCCAGGTGGCGGCGGACCACCTTTTCCAGATCAGGATGCACACCGTCCTGGTTGGACTGGACCGCTCGACTGTTGGCAAACATGGGCACGGAATCTCTCTGATTGAACCAGGCGGCCATTATGCCTGTCAGATCAACCAGATGCAGGTTAGAGTGATGAAATAATGATACCGCCCGAGTCACCGATTTCAGCAAGGAGCGCCATGAGACGGATACTCGCGATCTTGTTACTGGGGCTTTCCCTTTCTGTCACTGCACAGGACATGAGCCTGCATGTCATCTCACGACCGGATGCTGCTGCCCTGGTACCGGTAATTGGCCCTCTCCTCCCGGATGGCGGTACCGTTAATGCCTATCAGGGCAAGCTCATCATCCGCACCACCAGCAGCAACTTCCAGGAATTACAGTCGGTACTGGGTGAACTGAACAGTAAACCCAAGGCCGTGACAGTCTTTCTGCGTCGTGCGGGTGGCAGCCATGAACAACGTTTCGGTGCGGATATAGAACTGTCCCGCAAGACATTTTCCGGCACCAACGCCGCTGTGCAGGTACAGCAGCAACAACGATACGCCAAGCGACACAGCGATTATCAGGTCAGAACCCTGAGCGGCTATTCCGCAGGGATCAACCAGGGCACCCTGCTGGCACTCAGCGGTGGCGATAACGGCACTTATCTGCACGCACTGGAACGGGGTATTCAGGTTACCCCGCAGGTCAACATGGACGGCACCGTGACACTGCAGATCCAGCAACGCCACGACCAGCCCGGCGGCCCTGGAATTGCCGACACCCAACACAGCGCCTCCACCCTGCGCCTGCAACCCGGCCAGTGGCAGCAGATGGGCACGATCAACACCGTCAACCAGACCACACAACAAGGCATAGGCCGCTATCAGAGCGCACGGCAGACGGTTACGTTGCCGATAGAGGTGATGGTGGAAGTTAATGAATAGTTAATAATGAATAATGAATAGCTACGCGAGCAGCTTTCATGTTTTTACAAACGCAAGAGGCCGCGCCCAACAATTGGGCGCGGCCTCTTTGCTTTCGGGCAATTAGCGACTCGCGAGCGCGCCGCTATTAATTATTAACTATTAATTATTAATTGCCTTCTTCAGCTCTCGGCGACGACGGTGCAGAACCGGCTCGGTGTAGCCGCTCGGCTGGGAGCAGCCTTCAAAGACCAGCTCAACCGCAGCCTGGAAGGCAACAGAGCCGTCGAAGTCCTTGGCCATGGGCGTGTACAGCGGATCGTTGGCGTTCTGGCGATCTACCACTTCGGCCATGCGCTTCAGGGTTTCCATCACCTGGTCTTTGTTGGTGATGCCGTGGTGCAGCCAGTTGGTCACGTGCTGGCTGGAAATACGCAGGGTGGCACGGTCTTCCATCAGGCCCACATCGTTGATGTCCGGCACCTTGGAACAGCCCACGCCCTGATCAATCCAGCGCACCATGTAACCCAGGATACCCTGGGCATTGTTATCCAACTCCTGCTGGATTTCGTCAGCGCTCAGCTCACGGTCCAGAAGCGGCAGGGTCAGGATATCGTCCAGTGAGGCTCGCTCACGGCTGGCCAGCTTGGCCTGTACTGCGGCCACATCCACTTCGTGGTAGTGGGTCACGTGCAGGGTGGCAGCGGTCGGAGACGGTACCCAGGCGCAGTTGGCGCCCGCGTTGGGGTGACCGGCCTTGTTAGCCATCATGGCTGCCATTTCGTCCGGCATGGCCCACATGCCCTTACCAATCTGGGCGTGGCCCGGCAGGCCGCATTCCAGACCAATATCCACGTTCCAGTCTTCGTAGGCCTTGATCCAGGCCATGCCTTTCATATCGCCCTTGCGTGCGAACGGACCGGCTTCCATGGAGGTGTGCATCTCATCACCGGTACGGTCAAGGAAACCGGTGTTGATGAAGATCACCCGGTCGCTGGCCTGACGGATACACTCCTTCAGGTTCACGGTGGTGCGACGCTCTTCATCCATGATGCCGATTTTAAGGGTCTTGTCTGCCAGGCCCAGGGCCTTCTCGACGCGACCGAACAGCTCAACGGCAAAGGCCACTTCTTCCGGACCATGCATCTTCGGCTTCACAATGTACACGGAGCCGGTACGGCTGTTGCTGAGCTTGTTGATCTTCTTCAGATCGTGCATGGCCGCCAGTACGGTGACCATGCCGTCCATGATGCCTTCCGGGGTTTCCTCACCGTTCATGAGGATGGCCGGGTTGGTCATCAGGTGACCCACGTTACGCACCAGCAGCAGGGAGCGGCCGTGCAGGGTCAGGGTGGAGCCGTCCAGCGCGGTGTACTCACGGTCACCGTTCATGGCACGGGTCATGGTCTTGCCACCCTTCTCGAAGCTTTCCTGCAGGTCGCCCTTCATCAGGCCAGCCCAGTTGCGGTAAACCTCTACCTTGTCTTCCGCATCCACGGCAGCCACGGAATCTTCACAATCCTGGATGGTGGTAATGGCGGATTCCAGCAGCACATCTTTCATGTTGGCCGCGTCGTCGGCACCGATTGGGTGGCTGGCATCGAACTGGATTTCAGCATGCAGGTTGTTGTGCTTGACCAGAACACCGCTGGGAGCCGCAGCATCGCCCAGGTAGCCTTTCAGCTGGGATTCGTCTTTGAGGCCGGTCTTCTCTTCGCCCAGGGACACTTCCAACTTGCCGTCAACGATGGCATAACCGGTGCTGTCCTTGTGGGAACCGCTGGCCAGCGGGAAGTAGTTGTCCAGGAAATCGCGAGCCCAGGCAATTACCTTGGCGCCACGTTTCGGGTTGTAGGCACCGCCTTTCTCGGCGCCGCCTTCGTCGGAAATCACGTCGGTGCCGTACAGGGCATCGTACAAGCTACCCCAGCGGGCGTTGGCCGCATTCAGGGCAAAACGGGCATTCTTCACCGGCACTACCAGCTGCGGACCAGCAATGCGACCGATTTCCTCGTCCACGTTGTCTGTGGTGACTTTGAAGTCTTCGCCTTCCGGCAGCAGGTAACCGATCTCGGTCAGGAACTGCTTGTATTCAGCCATGTCGATGGACTGGCCCTTGCGCGCTTTGTACCACTCGTCCAGCTGCGCCTGGATTGCTTCACGCTTTTCCAGCAGTGCCTTGTTCTTGGGTGCCAGGTCCTTGAGGATGGCTTCCAGCTCGGCCCAGAAGTGCTCCGGGTCCACGCCGGTACCCGGCGCAATCTCGTTGACTACCAGATCATGGAGTTCGGTAGCGATTTCGAGGCTACCCTTCTGAATACGATCGGTCATGGTGCTCCTACCCTTCTGGTCCAGAGAAGTCTTCAGTATATCGGCACTGTCCGTGAGAGCGGTTATAACCGCCGTGCGACCCACAATCAGAAAGCGGGTCAAGCCATCACATCAAGCCCGGGAAGTACGACTGCGGCGAGACGACCGAGATCAGTCGCTCGCAAAAAAACGGTGGGTATTCTAGCCGAAACGCGGCCACGAATCATGTTTAGTGACAAAAATTAGCGTGACTGTGTGGTCTTTGATCAACCAAAGAGGTTGACCACATCCAGGCGGTGTGCCTGCTCCCCACCACGTTGCTGGCCGTCTTCCAGATTTTCGAAGTCAAACAGGCGGGTATCAGCCAATTGGGACGGCGCGATGTTCTGCACGGCCGCAAAGATATTCTCGATCCGTCCCGGCTGTTCACGGTCCCATTTCTGAAGCATGTCCTTGATCACCTGGCGCTGCAGGTTCTCCTGGGAGCCACACAGGTTGCAGGGAATAATGGGGAAATCCTTGAACCCGGAGAATTCGATAATGTCCTTTTCCCGGCAGTAGGCCAGTGGACGAATAACGATATTGCGGTTGTCATCGCTGCGCAGCTTTGGTGGCATGGCTTTCATCTTGCCACCATAGAACATGTTCAGGAACAGGGTTTCGACGATGTCATCGCGGTGATGCCCCAGGGCTATCTTGGTAGCACCGATTTCCTCGGCAAACCCATACAGGCTGCCACGCCGCAGGCGGGAACACAGGCCACAGGTGGTCTTGCCCTCAGGCACCTTCTCCTTGACGATGGAATAGGTATCTTTCTCAAGGATGTGGTACGCCACCCCTTCCCTTTCCAGATACTCAGGCAGGACATGCTCAGGGAAACCGGGCTGTTTCTGATCCAGGTTCACCGCAACCAGCTCGAAGTTCACCGGTGCCGAATGCTGCAGATTGCGAAGGATTTCCAGCATGGTGTAGGAATCCTTGCCACCGGACAGGCACACCATGACCTTGTCGCCCTCGCTGATCATGTTGAAATCGGCAATGGCACGCCCCACTTCACGTCGCAATTTCTTCTGCAACTTGTTGAGACGGGTCTTTTTCTTGGCTTCGACGCTGTCAGACATCAGGTGACCTTCATGTTGCGGATCAGTCGGCGGTACAGAGCGGGAGACCAGCGTTTTAGATAGATGCCAGCCTTTTCGCGGCCGGCGATGATAACCTGATCACGCCCCCGCTGCACGGCCTTGAGCAACCGTTCAGCGCATTCCTCTGCCGGCATGGCACTCTGCTGGGCGTCATCCATGGTGCCTTGAGCAGAGCCATCCGCTGTGAGCGCATTCACGGAGACCTGGGTTCGGACAAAGCCGGGCATCACCAGGGTCACACGGATACCGCTATCAAACTCCTCTGCACGCAGGGATTCGAAGAAACCGTGCAGAGCATGCTTGCTGGCGCTGTACACGCTACGCAGCGGCGTCGGCAGCTCCCCCACCAGGGAAGTAATCACCACAAAACGACCTCCGCCCTGCTCTCTCATCCAGGGCAGCACTGCCTTGGTCAAAGCCACAGTGCCAAAGAAGTTCACTTCCATGATACGCCGGTCCACTGCCAGAGCGGTATCTGCCACCAGAGAGCGCTGGGAGATACCGCCATTATGGATCATCAGATCCAGCCGCCCGAAACGTTCCCGCACGGCTTGCACCGCTGCCGGCATGGCCTCACTGTCCACCAGGTCCAGTGGCAGAATAAGGTGCTCTGTGGCATTCACCAGCCCGTCACGGACCCGTTCCAGCTCCGCTTCACGTCGGGCGGACAACACCAGCAGCGCCCCACGCCGGGCAAAGGATTTCGCCACAGCTTCACCAATCCCGGACGATGCACCGGTAATCCAGACCACGTTGCCAGCCAGGCTCTTGGACATGCTGCTCTCTCCCTGATTGCGAATATCGCAGAGAGTAATGGGAATCCAGGGGGAATCAAAGGGTTAGCAGCCGATCACGCGAATCCAAGTTCAAAGGCGGTTTTTCCACAGAGAACACAGGGTTCACTGAGGAAATGCAGACTGGCTCCCGTAGGAGCCAGCCTGCTGGCGATGATCGCTTGCTGGCAAGCTCCTACGGCTCTTTCACCCGGGTCTTCTCCGTGAACTCTGTGCCCTCTGTGGTTAAAACAGCCTTGGGGGCTTGTTACTTGAGCTCCCGCGACGACAGCCCCAGCAGATGCCGCGCAATGATCAGTTGCTGGATCTGCTGTGTCCCTTCGAAGATATCGATGATCTTGGAATCCCGGGCCAGTTTTTCCAGCAAGGTACGCTCGGAATAGCCCAGCTCACCGCACAGGGCCACACACTTGAGTGTGACATCATTGCCCATGCGTCCGGCCTTGGCCTTGCACATGGATGCCTCTTTGGAATTGGGCTGGCCATTGTCCGCCATCCAGGCCGCTTTCAGGGTCATCAGACGGGCCGCTTCCAGCTCGGCCTCCAGCCGATAGAGCTCCAACTCCCGGGCGGTGGAGTTATAAGGCTGTTTCGAGAAATCAGCCTTAACCCCTTCTTTTTCATATATTTCCCGGGTTATTTCCAGCGCAGCACGAGCCACACCCAGCGCCATGGCCGCCACCTGCGGGCGCGTGTTGTCAAAAGTCTGCATCACCCCGCCAAAGGCTTTCTTGCGGGCCTCCTCGCTGTCGGCAATGTCCGGGGAGCCAAGGATATGATCCTTGGGAATGCGGCACTCATTCAGGGAAAGCGCAGCGGTATCCGACACCCGCAGCCCCATTTTGTCCTCAACACGTACCAGCGCCATGCCCGGATTGTCGCGAGGCACAATGAAGGATTTGATTGCCGCCTTGCCCAGTTTTTTGTCCAGCGTTGCCCAGACCACCACGGCGTCGCAACGTTGCCCGCCGGTACAGTAGATTTTTTCCCCGTTGAGCACCCACTCATCACCTTCCAGACGTGCAGTGGTGCTAATGGCGGCAGAGTCAGAGCCGGCGCCAGGTTCGGTGATTGCCATTGCGCAATACAATTTGCCGTACTTTTCTTTCTGCTCAGCTGTCCCAACGGCTGTCACAGCCGCATTGCCCAGGCCACTGCCGGGAATGGAGAGCATCAGGCCAACATCGCCCCAACACATGGCTTCCACGCCCATGATGCCCATCATGTTTGCCCCGTTGCGTATCTCATCAGAGGCACCGGCCTTGTCTTTCGGTCCGCGGCCCATGGAGGCCATCATCTGTGCCACCGGTTTCAGTTCTTCCGGAGTATCACAATGCTCAATGGCATCGTATTTACGGGAAATGGGACGAAATACGCCGCTGGCCAGCTGTTGTGCCATCTGTTGGACCTGGGTCAGTTTTTGCGGAAGTTCCAGATTAATCATGATACGAGTCCTCTCCTTACACCATCAGGCTGCCGTTGAGCACAGCCAGGCTGCGCAGATTGCGGTACCACATTTCCAGCGGGTAATCGCGGACAAAACCCGCGCCACCAAACAGCTGGATACCATTGGTTCCGATGATCATGGCCTTTTCCATGCACTGCAGATGGGCCAGATAGGCTTCCTGATAGAATGGAAGCCCTTGTTCTGCGCGACTGGCGGCGCGCAGCATCATCAGCCGCATCCCTTCAATCTCGATGGCGATATCTGCCACCATGAACGCCACCGATTGCCGCCATGCAATGGGTTCCCCGAAGGCCTTCCTCTCCTTCACATAGGGGATGGCGTAGTCGAGCACCGCCTGGCAGCAGCCCACTGCCAGAGCGCATTGCCCGATCCAGGACAACCCAAGTAATCGACCCAGATCAAATCCGGGCAAACGGCTGGAGGCAGGTACCATTACGTTTTCCAGAGTCAGCGTGCAAAGCCCTGCACTGCGCAAGCCCATAGTCGGCTCGGGACTGACGGTCACACCCGCTGTATCGGCAGGCACCATGAACGCACCCGGCCCTTCCCCGGTTCCGGCAATCACAAGGAAACATTGGGCAGATTGACCGGCGGGCACCAGACTCTTCACACCGGTAATTTCCACGGTGTCCCCCTTGGTACTCGCGGTCGTTTCCAGCTGCCCCGGCTCAAAGGTTGCCCGAGGCTCAACCAGGGCGATGGCCGCCCCCTGCCATTGCTCACCGGCCAGCCCGGGCAACCACTGCTCTTGCTGGTCTTCATTGCCAAAATCCATCAGCGCATTGACCACGGCCATGGGCTGGAGTGCCGCCAGCGCATGGGACAGGTCTCCACTGCCCAGGTCTTCACAGGCCAATGCATTGGAGAGCGGGGAACGTGGCAACCCCACCCCACCCAGCGCTTCTGGCACAGGCATCAATGACAGCCCGAAGTCATGAATGGCATTGACCAGCGTGGGCTCCAACCGGGCTGCGTCATCAGCCTCTCTGGCCTGTGGCATTAGCGAATCGCGTATAAAGCGCTGCATGTTCTCGCGGGTAATGCGTTGTTCTTCATTCAGCGTAAGGTCAAAAAGCTCTGTCGACATGGCACCCTCTTCCTGAAGTTGTCTTGCGGTAGGCGCGCTCCCCGGATCACCGGACGGACCACCAATCAAACGTTTGTTTGAAGCATCACTTCATCATCATCAAATGTCTACACTGTGTCACCTGATGTCACTACTCCCTGTCAGGAACTGAATTCATAAAGGAGTTAAGATAGACTCTTGATGCCTCTATCAAAAAATCAACAAGGCAAAAAACATTCGTGTTTACCCTGATACCAGAGCAACCCCATGACCGCGCTGTCCGCCTCCGCCGACAATTCATGGCGCTGTATTCCTACTGCCTGCTCTGGTTCGGCACCTTCATGGGTGTTGAGCTCACCGCGTTCGACCCTGCGACGCCCCATGTGAGCATCTTCTGTCTGCTGTTTGGCGTGAATGTGGTTTTCTATGTACTGCTGCGGACGGGTTATAGTGAACGCTTCCGCGATCCCAGTCTGACCGTGGCCCAGATGATTACCGGCATTTTGGCAGTGACCGCAGTGCTCTATTTTTCCCGTGAGCTGCGTGGTGCCATGCTTAGCATCTATCTGATGGTCATGACATTTGGGGTCATTTCTCTGGACCGCAGGCGGCTGTTGTGGATGGCCGTTTTTATCCAGGTCAGCTTTACCCTGCTACTGATCGGTGAAGGCATCTTTGCACCGCAACAGGTGATCTTCTCCTATCAACTGGGGCACTGGTTCATCCTGGGGCTGGTGCTGGCGTCGTTCGTATACGTTGGCGGCTATATACACAATCTTCAGAGCCGTGTGCGGGAACAGCGAGAGCATCTGCGCGAAGCGCATGACCGGCTCTTTGCCATAGCCGTGCGGGATGAGCTAACAGGCCTGTATAACCGCCGATACTTTCTCGGTCGTCTTGAAGAAGAAATGTCCCTGGCCTCCAGGAGTGGCTCCAGTCTGCATCTGGCCATTATCGACCTGGATCACTTCAAACAGGTCAACGATACCTACGGGCACCCGGCTGGCGACGAAGTCATACGCCGTTTCAGTGCGGTTGCCAGCGTGGGCCTGCGCCGTTCCGATATTCTGGCGCGCTATGGTGGCGAAGAGTTCGTGGTGCTATTTCCCCACGTTTCCAGTAAAGCCTGCGTAGCAGCACTGGACCGCCTGCGTGAAGAATTCGCCACCCAGAAATATCCCTTCGCGGAGACACTGCGCAACACCTTCTCTGCCGGTGTGGTTGAATATCATCAGAACGAATCCGCCCGGGATTTTACTCGCCGTGCCGATGAAGCCCTGTATCTGGCCAAGTCTAATGGCAGGAATTGCGTGGTAAAGGGCTGACGCACGCGGTCAGAAGCAGTACCCTGCCGGCCGACCAGCCGATATGTTTGCCCGCCAGGAGGGCCCAATGTCAGAAATCACCAACCCCAGCCTGAAGAACACGGTGCGCAGCCACTTCGCATCGCAAGGGGAAGACGCACCCACGTGGACCGAAATCCACGGCCTACTTTGTGCTCTGGCGGTGGGTCCGGTGAGACAGGTGGATTATGCCGAACTGCTGGAAATGGACGTCCCTGAAGACGTGGCGACGGCCATGGAGAAGCTGCGTCAGCGGCTGACCACCCAGCTGCTGTCTGGTGACCCCATCAATCTGCCCTGCCTGCTGGACCCTTATCAGGAAGATGATGGCCAAGACCTGGCCAGCTGGTGCGCCGGCTTTATGAGTGGTGTTTTCGAAAATGAGGCTGACTGGTACGGGGACGACGAAGAGCAGACCGTGGACCTGATGCTGCCCTTTATTCTGATTTCAGGCATTGATGATGATGAAGCCCTGGATGAACTGTGGCAGAACACCCAGGTAGTCAGACAGATGGCCTTGAGCATTCCTGATTTGCTGGAGGAATTCTTCCTGCAGTTTCACGGCCCTGACCAGGGTGACGAAGCAGAGTAATACGCTACTCAGAATTGCGGGGAAACAACGCCCTTTGGGGTTTCCCGCTTGGTGAGCCCCCTGTCTCCACGCCAGACACTCGACGCCAGATGCCTGATGCTGGAACAAAGCGAACTACTACAGACGGTTATCCCGATAACGGACCGGGAAAGCAAGAGCGTACGAGATCCCCTGTTGTTGTGGTTTTAATCGTCAGGCATCAGGCATCCAGCGTTACTCACTATCTGAACTCAGGGAAAGGTGGCTGATATCCGGCACCTTGGCTTCCTCCTCCTTTTTCTTCTGACCAAGATCCTCACCTACCCCTGCCATGGAAAGGTGACTCACGTCCGGTGCGGGCGGCGGTGGCGCATGCTCACTGTTATCCATATCCTCACCCACATCCGCCACACTGTAAGGGCCTGAAAAGCCTGTACCACCGGTACGAATGGTGCCCACGGTTTCCAGATCATCACCGCCTTCAGTGTTGCCAGCGGCCTCTGTGGGCTCGGCAGTTGCTGCTGTAGCGTTTCCAGCAGAGGGGGCAGCTGAAGGTGCCTCAGGGGCTTGTGGCGCCGGGGCAACCGGTGCCGATGGAGCATTCTCGCCCAGAGGTTTGAGAACACACTCCGCACCAGCCTGTTTCAGGGCGGCACGGAACTTCATGGCCGTGGCCTGATCGGCATCTTTCTTCAGTACCACTGGCTGTCCGGAAAACAGCTTCCCCACGCGTGCAGCATCCATTTTGAACAGCCGCCCCAGATTGGCTTTGACGGTATCCGGGTCAGCGCCTTTCACCAGCTGGCCGGCAAAAACAACATGGTAACGGGCTTCGCTCATCACGGATTCCTTCTACTCAGTGCCGGCAAGACCGGCACACAGGGTTATTAATTTATATGACTGGCGGAGAATTCAGCCAATGCCAGGATGGTTCGCGACGGGTTCAATCCCAGGGATCTGGGCACCATGGCACCATCAATGACAAACAGATTGGGATAGTTGAACACCTCGCCCCGGTAATTCACAACGCCCTGTTCCACAGTATCGGCCATATTACAGCCGCCAAGCGGATGCGGCGTGATCAAGTCCTTGAACAGTTTCCAGGTGGCCGGTGTGGTGGGGTCCCCGCCGGTGGCTTTGGTCAGGGCCAGGTGTCGGTCGGCCAGCCCCTGTACCGCCTTCTCCGCCTTCCGATAGTCCCAATTCAGTTTCAGCGTGTCCTTTTTCCATGGCCAATACCAGCGTCGGCCCAGATAAAAGCGACCACCGGGCTCATCCATGGCCTGACCAAACCAGGGCATGATGTTGGCAAACGGATCGCTCCTGTCTCCATACCGCAGCATGGCATTACCCAGGCGGGTCCGGGCAATGACCGAACTCTTGCCCATCGCCTCGAGCCAGTTGCCAAGCACATCGGGGATGCCTCCATCCTCCACAAAATAGCGCGCGCCACCGTCGCTGCCATCCAGATAGTCGATTGCGCTGGAAATGGTGGGGCCACGGGTGGGAGAAATAACCCGATCCTCGTAGCTGGCCGGTGTGGCAAAGTCCCCGTTACAGGTCCAGTTCTCACCCAGCCTTCGACTCATTTTTGGCAACGTCCGGTACTGGTCACGACAGCGCAGCAACAACTCGGTGGAACCCACTGAACCGGCCGCAACCACCACTTTTTCGGCACGGAAAACCCGCCAACAATGACCGTCCAGATCCCTTGCCCGCACCTCATAACCCCCGCCGGCCAGCGGACGGATAGTGCGCACATGATGCAGCGGGCGGATCTCTGCCCCGGCGCTTTCTGCCGCCGCCAGGTAGTTCAGATCCAGGGTATTCTTGGCCTGAACAGGACAGCCCAGATCACAATTGCCACAATGGGTGCAGGTGCCCTGCTGCTTGCCCTGGGCATTGACCCAACTCTTGCTGTGGCGGTAATCGTAGGGGTCATCGTCCATATCCGTGGACCAGTCCGGATTAAAGGTGACAGCCTGGTCAACCATCCGGAAACGATGACCGTCTCCCAGCGCTTCTGCTGCCTCTTTCATCAACCGTGTGCGAGGGGTCCACTGGTTATCCGGCAGCGGCTGCACATTCATCATCACACCGGCAGTATCGTAATGGGGCTTGAGTGCCTGGTAGCTGATTGCTTCCGGCCAGCCGTGCTCAAACGTCTCGGGGGTGGCCTCGATGCTTACATTGGCATAAATCAATGATCCGCCCCCAACACCGGCGCCCATTGCCACACTCATATCGCCAAAGTAACGAAAATCGATCCAGCCGTTCTGCTTTTCCGGCTCTTTTTCATCCCACAACCAATGCTGCTGACTCACGGAAGGATACTCGGAAGACAACCAGCGTCGCCCCCGTTCCAGTACCACGACCTTGCTTCCCTTCTCAGCCAGTCGGCAGGCCATGACTGCACCGCCAAAGCCACTGCCGACTACCAGGACATCCACTTTTTCCATGTTTTCCCCGAACTTATTATTTGCGCCCGCTTCATTGCCGAGCGATTTTAATCATCAATTTGCACTATAAAATCTGCGCTCAATCCTGTCTATTTTGGCAACATTCCAGTACTCTTCGCGTCACATTTTTTCGCCTTCTTGCTGCCTACTGCCCTGCCCCATGGAACAGATCGACTTTGTCACTGCTGAAGAACAGGAACGCCCGCGTAAACGTGCTGCAAGCAAAGTCAGTGTCGCAACAGGACCGTCAGGCAAAGCCTCTCGACAGGGCGCTGCCCGGGAAGGCTATCGCCGTCTCACCGCCGATATCCCTGCGGACCTTCATAAACGCCTGAAGATGCAGGCCTTGATGGAAGACCGCTCCGTCACGGAACTGATTGTCCAGGCAGCAGAAAGTTTCCTCCGTAATCGCGACTGACTCTCCCGCGGATCCTGCCGTCATAACACTTTCATCCCGTTGTCACCTTCCCGTACCGGAGGGACAGCAGCATGGTCATACATCGTCCATGGAGGTTCGATATGGCTGCCGATCTGTTCCTGCTTGCCTGCGCGGTAGTTGCCGCTATCTGTTTTCGGTTTCTGTTTCGTCACCTGCCACAGGAACGCTGGCAATTTGTGGCGTCACTGCCTCTGAAGAAAAACCCGGACGGGTCCTGGCGAGGTCTGAATCTGACCTTCTATGGCTTGTTCACCGGACTTGCCGGTGGCATCGGGGTGGCGACTTTTATTCTGCTTACCGCATCCGTGTCGGTACCCTTGACCACCTCCCTCCTGCTCACGCTCGGAGTGCTTTCAATCTGCCTGCCAGCCGCCAAGATCATCGCAACGGTGGTAGAAAAGAACCGTCATGGCTTTACGGTCGGCGGTGCCAGCTTCGTGGGCATTCTCATTGCACCCCTGTTTCTCTGGGTTGCTGACCTTCTGTGCCAGCATTACTGGGGCCTGGCCTTACCGGTATTGCCCATGCTGGCGGCCATGGTCATTGCCTATGTGATTGGTGAAGGTATCGGCAGGCTAGCCTGTATCAGCTTCGGCTGCTGTTATGGCAAACCCCTGGCGCAATCTCCCCACTGGGCCAGACAATGGTTTGCCACCCTGCACCATGTGTTTATCGGCAAGACCAAGAAGATCGCCTTTGCCGGGGAGATGGAGGCCGTCAGGGTCATTCCCATTCAGGCAGTCACCTGTGTGGTTTACACCGCACTGGCGCTTGTCAGCGCCGCGCTGTTCTTTCATGGGGAATTTGGACTTTCCTTTTCTCTGGCACTGATTGGCAGCCAGCTGTGGAGAGCCTGGTCGGAAACCCTGCGCGCAGATTATCGTGGTGGCAGCAAGGTATTTTCTGCCTATCAGGCCATGGCAATGTTCGCCGCCGTCTACGGCATTGCCATCACGCTAATGATGCCGGCCCATGGCGATCTGACACCGGATCTGGCCACCGGCCTGAACGCCCTCTGGTCCCCGGGTGTGATTCTCAGTCTGCAGCTGGTGACACTAATCATGTTCTTCTTCTCCGGCACCAGCACCATTACCACGGGAGAGCTGCGTTTTGGCCTGGCCGAGGACTGGCGCACCCAGGCGGGATGTGAAGAGAAAAGCTGCAAACACACAGAAAATGCCGCCGCCTGAAAGCAACAAGCTTCAAGCTACAACGCGTCCAATAATCTGCCGGGTTCAAGCATAGCTACCCGCGCACATCGACTGGGCGCGGCCTCCACGCTTTCACAATCCTCCCTCACTTAACCCGCGCTGCAACTTGTAGCTTGAATCTCACAGCTCATAGCCCGCAGCTCATAACTGGAACTTAAACCAACGCCACCGCTTTGACCTGTGCAAACAGGGATTGCCCCACCGTCAGCTCCAGTTCCCTCACAGAGCGAGAAGACAACCGGGCCAGCAAGATCTGTGACGCCATGGACAGCTGTACCAGATGCTGGCCCGCCCCCAACGGGCTCAGGGCCTCAATGGTAACCGGCAGGCTATTGAGAATACTGGTTCCACCCGGTGGCTGGAGACACAGGCTGACATCCCGGGCGGCTATACGCAGTCTCACTGAACTGCCGGATTGACGGGGATGGGCTGTGGGCACCAACACCGCCGTCTCCCCTACCAGCACAGTCTGAAGATGGTCTCCGCTATCAAAATCTCCGCACTGGCCAAGTAGCAAGGCAGTGGCATCACTACGCTGGGCCAGCGGGCCATTTAATGATGACAGCGCCTGACTGACAGGCCCCTGAAACACCAGTCGTCCCTGGTCCATCAGCCACACCTGATCAGCCAGTAAAAGCAGCTCGTCCAGGCTGTGCGTCACATAGAGAATGGGCACGTTTTGAGACACTGACTGAATCATCGCCAACAGACTTTCCCGATGGGCAAGATCCACCGCAGAAAGCGGCTCATCCAGTAGCAACAGGGCCGGATTACCAGCCAGAGCCCTGGCCAGGGCAACCCGCTGTGCTTCTCCGCCGGACAGGGTGTCCACATGTCGGTCCAGCAGCGTCTGAATACGCGTCTCCTTGATGATTGCATCCAAATCGGATGCCCCGCCCCGCCGTCTGCGGACATAATCCAGATTGCCCTGCACGCTGAGATGGGAAAACAGGGTTGGCTGTTGTAGCAACATGCCAAGCGGGCGCTGCCACACCGGCACCCGGGGACCCTCAGGCTCTTCCTGCCAGCAATGACCGTCGAAACGGATCGTCCCTTCACAGGGTGTCAGCCCGGCCAGCATGTTCAGCAAGGTGCTTTTACCGGTACCGGAGGGACCGAACAGTACAGTGATACCCGTAGCGGGCAGCTGGCCTGCGGCTTGAACAACGAAGTTGCCCGCTGTGCCGGTGACCTGAAACGCCATACTCACAGCCAGCCTCCTGCGGCACGGCGCCGCTGCCAGCGAAACAGCCACCACAGCAACAACAGGGATACTACTAGCAGGACACCCGCCAGGCGGTGGGCATTGCCATAGTCTCCGGCCTCAACATGCTCATACAGTGCAACCGACGCCACACGGGTTTCTCCGGGCAGACTGCCGCCGATCATCAGCACAACGCCAAATTCTCCCAATGTGTGGGCAAAGCCGAGCACCCCGGCCGTCAGATAACCAAGCCGGGCCTGGGGCAATACCAGACTGAAAAACCGGTCGCGGGGGCTGGCGCCACACACAGCGGCCATGGAAAGCTGATCCTGGTCCAGCGACGCAAAGGCATTTTTCAACGGCTGCAATACAAAGGGCAGTGAGTACACCACAGAACCGATCACCAGCCCTGTAAAGCTGAAAGCCAGAGAACGAAGCCCTGACAGCTGGCCAAGCCAGCCGCCCGGTCCATGGGGGCCAAGGAAGATCAACAGATAGAATCCCAATACCGACGGTGGCAGCACCAGCGGCAGTGCCAGGGATGCTTCAACCAGTGACTGCCCCGGCCAGCGATGACGGGCCAGGGACCAGGCCAACGGCGTACAGATCAGCAGCAGGATGACCACTGTCACCAGCGCCAGTTGGACACTGACCCAAAGCGCCAGCCAGTCCGCATTACTCAGCATCGGACACCAGATAACCGTGTTGTCTGATAATCGACCTGCTCTCTTCGCTGAACAGGAACTGATAAAAACGGGCAACATGCTCATGGTCAGTGAGCTGAATGGCCTGTTGGTTGATGCCCGGATAATCCGTCACCGGAATCTGCCACAGTGCCCCAGACTGTTCGCGCACCTGGCTGTAGGCCACAAAGGCGGCAGCGGCGGCGCCACTGTGTGCAAAATGATAGCTCTGGCCAACATTTTCAGCCTGCACCAGGCGCACCGAATCAGGGAGTGCCAGTTCATCCAGCACATAACGGGCAGCAAGCCCATAGGGCGCGGTGCGCGGGTTCGCCAGTGCCAGCGGCTGAACCTTGCCGCTGCGCAACGAGGCCGCGCTTAGATCCTGACCAGCAAGGGGCGACCACAGCACCAGGACCCCGCGGGCATAGCTTCTCACACTGCTGGCGATGCCGAACGCCTCTTCAGCCAGTTCACGGGGTCGACGGGCATCAGCCGCCAGAAATACATCATAGGGGGCCCCCTGCCGGATCTGCGCTGCCAGTTTTCCGGTGGACGCCACCGTCAGGGCGATGTCGGTTTCAGGATGGCGTTGCTGATAGTGGGCGACCATTGCTCGCAGTGGCTGAACAAAGTTGGCTGCCACCGCAACCTGAATGCTGGTGGCATGGCTGGCCCCGCTCACGCTGGCCAGCAGAAGACACAACAACAGACGCATCAGAACCTCTCTCGAACGGATCGGCTCAGTCTAGGTGAGACACCCGGCAGTGTCAGGCTTTTCCTGATTCCACATCTCGCGGATTCTGCCCGCGGTGTGCCTGGCCTCTCGCACGGGCCAATTCAATCTGTTTCTGGCGCTCGGCAAAGCGGGCCTTTTGTTCGGGGCTGGATTCATCAAAGCAATGGGGACAGGACACGCCAAGTTGAAACTGATCGGATTGCTGGTCTTCTTCGCTGATGGGGCGACGGCAGGCATGGCACTGATCGTATTCACCGGGATTGAGATCGTGATCCACAGTGACCCGCTCATCGAATACGAAGCACTCCCCCTCCCACAATGAAGCTTCTTTCGGCGTTTCTTCCAGGTACTTGAGGATCCCGCCCTTGAGGTGATAGACCTCTTCAAAACCCTGCTCCTTGAGATAGGCCGTGGACTTTTCACAGCGAATGCCACCGGTGCAGAACATGGCCACTTTCTTGTGTCTGGCTGGATCCAGGGTGTCCTTCACGTATTGCGGGAACTCGCGAAAGGTTTGCGTATGGGGATTGATGGCCCCCTTGAAGGTGCCCACCTCCACTTCATAATCATTGCGCGTATCAATAAGGATGGTGTCCGGGTCGCTGATCACCGCATTCCATTCTTCCGGAGACAGGTAAGTACCGACAGTGCGGTTGGGATCAATACCCTCAACGCCCATGGTGACGATCTCCTTCTTCAGCTTCACCTTGGTGCGCAGGAAGGGGTGTTCATCGTGGAAAGATTCCTTGTGTTCCAGATTTGCCAGCCGTGGGTCTGCTCGCAGCCACGCCAGAACCCTGTTGATACCGGAGCGCGGGCCCGAAATCGTGCCGTTGATCCCCTCACTGGCCAGCAACAGGGTGCCGCGCACATCCTCTTTCATCATCAGTGCGAGCAGGGGGTCGCGGAGCTGTTGGTAATCGTCCAGCCCGACAAATTTGTACAGGGCTGCCACGACAATACTGTCTGCTGTTTCCACAGAATGACGGTTACTCACTTGCCAACTCCAATCCGAATCTGAAATCACAAATCATCACATTACCAACCGGCCAGGGGGGCACAGCGTAGCCGTCAGCGTTGGCCAAATTCCGGGTCGTGCTTGCTACCACCCAGACAATCCGGGGACTGCGCCACCTCGCCGCCCAGGGCTTTCCATTCATCCAGGGTATGGGTATGCAACGCCAGTGCATGCACTGGGCCGGCCAGTTCGTCTGCCAGAAGCTGATACAGCATCTGGTGCCGTCGCACCGGCATCATGCCGGCAAAAGCATCACTGACCAGCACCAACTTGAAATGGGTTTCTGAATTGGCCGGCACACTGTGCTTGTAACTTTCATTTTCCAGGGATAAATGGGCCACGGGTACAGCATCCCGGATCTTGCTCTCAATCTGCTCAGCGACAGCCATGGACTCACCTTGGGGGTTGGAACATTAAAACCACAACGCCCCGCCACAAGCAGACGGGGCGCGTATTCTACGCCTTTTCGGCCTTAACAGGAATGTCAGCCGACGGCTGGCGGCAACGGAATGATGCGCTCCCAGAGCGCCTCACCTGCAGGGTCAAGCAGCTGGGAGAGCGCCTCACCGGGGCCGAACTGCTGTACCTGACGAGCGTCTTGCCAGCGAGGCCATGCGGGATCCTCTCCGTGGGCAAACCGACCCCACACGGCCATCACCTGCTCGGACAACGCCCTGGCCTCATCACCGCCACCGGTGAAATACACGCCCGCCGGCGTATCGGTCACACCGAAAACGAAAGGAATATCCACCACATGGCAGGCGCCCAGTGGCAAGCCGAAGGGGGTACTGGGCCAGGTAAACTGGAACCCCCAGCAGGCAGCATTCTGCCCACTTTGTGCATCAAGCAGGCGAAGCGTAGGCACCCTGAACAGTCGATCAGACTCCATCGCCGCCAGTCGATCCAGCTCACACCGTTGCGGATGCGGGCTGACGGTTTCCCGGTAATAGGTATTCGCGGCCTCCCCCTGCCCCGGCAAGCCCCGTTCGAATCGACGTAACAATTCTGCTTCATCAATCTCGCGCAGGGACGCCATGGTGGTTTGCCCGGCCAGCACCCCCCCATACTGGAAAAAGGTATATTCATCGGCACAGACCCCGGCCAGTAACCGCTTGTCACGGGCCGCCCTCTTCGCGATGGCGTCGATGGGCAGTTCCGGCAGCAGCTCCCCGTCCACCACGGGCAGGAAATTCATGGCGAACTGCGGTGTGCTGCTGCGCAAGCCCCTATTGACCAACACTTTCACGGTGGCGTTCTGCGCCCTGATCCAGTCACGGTCACTGCAATCTTGCAGACGCGACCGGGCACTTCCCTCGCCGGGCAGTGCCGCCACCATGGCAGAGGCCAACTTGGCGGCCTCTTCTCTGCAAAGCGCAAAATCGGCAGCGCCCGACTGAACAATGGCGCTATGGAACAGATCGCTGGCCGCAGGACAGGCAAGCAGGGAACACACACTGAAACCACCGGCAGACTCGCCGAACACGGTTACTGCATCAGGGTCACCGGCAAAGGCCTCGATATTGTCTGACACCCATCGCAGTGCCGCCACCTGATCGCGCAGACCAGCATTGGTGACCGCCTCCAGATCCGGCGCCACTGAGCTGAAATCAGCAAATCCCAGGGCGCCAAGACGGTAAGCCGCATTGACCACAACAACCTGTTGACTCCGCGCCAGAGCGGCGCCGTTATACAGCGCCTGTGAAATAGAGCCGGACAGGTAACCTCCGCCATGAAACCAGACCATGACGGGAAACGGACCCTCGCCTTCCGGGCGCCAGATATTGAGGTACAGACAGTCCTGGCTGGATTCATTCACGCCCATAATGGGGTTATTCATCTGCAAAGACGCAAGCGGAAACTGATCGGCACGAAAATGGTCACAGCTATCAGGTAACGGCAACGGAGCCTTGAAACGCCGTTCTCCCACGGGCGCCTGGGCATAGGGAATACCCCGGTATTCAATAACACCCTTGTGGTGAAGCCCTTCGTAGTGCCCTTGGCGAATCTCTGCGGTCATGGATGCTCCTGAGAGGAAAATGGGTTAAGCGTTTGTTACTGATTCGTAACTGAATCCAGCTCATGTTTTATTGTTTGACAACAATAAATCTGACCCCCGTGAGCTGGCCTACACTTGCGTCGCCACTGTGTGGCACGCCAATCAATCTAAGGAGGGATACTTCAATGAGCAACACCGTAATTTCACAGTTCAATGAGCGCTACGAACAACTGAATACCGAAACCCGCGCAGCCGCTGAAAAAGTAGGCAACGCGTTGCGTGGCGCTGCCAAGCGTGTTGAACAATCCGGCACTGAATTTTTCGACACCCTGGTCAAGAGTGGTGAGAAGCGCCAGAAAGCGCTGACCAAGGCCACCAAGTCCACAGCCAAAAAAGCGGCAGACAAAACCTCCACCCTGGACGAGCTTCGCGGCAAATTGGCTGAAGCGCTGGGCCTGCCGACCCAGAGCGACGTGGAAGCACTCAACAAGAAGCTCAACTCCCTGACCCGCAAGGTCAACAAGCTGGCCAAGGACGCGAAGTAAGTCCGGCTCGGCAAGGATTGGCGTGGGGAGCAGCTTCTGCTCCCCGCCTTCCTGCTGATAAACACAACACAATGGTTGACTTGAGCGCTCTCCTCTCGTTATCTACTGCTCGGGATAACAACAAATCACGAGCTCATGCCCCGCAGTCACTCAACACTTCTCCAACAACGTACCGTCGCTCCCTTCTGGCTTGAATTCCTGCTGGATGCTGCCCTGCGCGCAGGCGTCGACCTGAGCGCCGCACTGATCGAGCTGGGCGTCAGCAATGAGGATCTGGAAAACCCCCAATCGCGCATTACCATGACAGTGGAAGACCAGCTGATACGGCTGGCCCTGAAACAAAGCGAAGATCCCCTGTTCGGTTTGCACATGGGCGAAGCCATTCGACCACGCTTCATGGGTGAACTGGGCTATGCCAGCATGTCCAGCGCCACCCTCCGTGATGCCATTGAACTGATGATTCCGTTCATGAAGGTAACCACTGAATATGCCAACATGCGCTTTGAGTGGCAGGACACCAACCTGTGGCTTATCTGGGACAGCGACATGGAATCCCTGCCCACCTACCCCACGCGTATCGATGCGAATTTCGCCGCCGCCATTACTTTCGGGCGCTGGATTCTGGGCCAGAATTACAATCCTGAAGCCATTCACTTTCGCCATGCCCCCCAGGGCGATGCCGGCGAATACGAGCGCATATTCAATTGCACAGTTACCTTCGAGCAGCCCGAGAACGCCATTGTCCTGAGCAACGAACTCCTCGATCTGCCCCTGCGCGATGCGGACCCGGATGTGCACAAGCTGGCGCGATCACGCATGCAGCGGGCGGTGACCCAGTATCACGCCCGTGACAACCTGCTTGATCAGGTGCGCCTGGAAATACAGAAATGCTTTCAGCAAGGGGTCCCGCAACTGGAACCCATTGCCGATGAGTTGGGCGTTAAACCCTGGACATTACGCCGTCAGCTTCGGGCAGAGAACACGGACTTTTCCAGTTTGCTCGAGGAAGAGCGCCGTCGCCTTGCCTGTGACTGGCTACTACACAGCCAGCGTTCAGTGAACCAGATTGCCCTGGATCTGGGTTATTCCGAGCAAAGTGCGTTCAACCGTGCCTTCAAGCGCTGGTTCGGGATTACGCCCATCAATTATCGGGAACAGGGGCGCGACGCCCCACCCCCGGTATGACGCCCACAGCCTGAGTCTGGGTGGGGTAACAGAGGTGCTGGAAGCCTCCCTCGCTCAGGCCAGACTGGCAGCACCGCGCCAACGACGCTTGCACTGCCCCAGAGTGTAACCACGGGAAAAGCCCTCCACCAGAGTCTCCCCAAGCGAGCCTTTCAGTATCGGCACCGAGAGGGGTAGCAAGCCATAGAACAGCGCTGATAGCTGACGCACCCTTGCCAGCTCATCACGCCACTCTTCCAGCAAGCCCGGGTAATCCTGTGGCGAACCGGACAGAATTGCCTCGGCCGCAAGCTGACCGCTCAACACCGCACCGTAGATCCCCTCTCCCAGCAAAGCCTCCGTGCAACCCGCCGCGTCGCCAGCAAACAGAATACGTGCCTGCATAAGACGCACCCCGGGTAACCAGGTGCCCAGGGGGAAACCGGAGACCTTGTGCGGTTTCACGCCCAGTTTCTGCAGACAGTATTGATCCAGTGCCTTGCGGTCTGTGGCTGCGAGACCATGCTTCCAGATGTAGAGCCCCACATTCACATGGTCTCCCTTGGGAAACAGCCAGCCGTAGCCACCCTTTATGGCCTGAAAATCCAGGGTCATGCCGGGATAATGGGTCAGATCCTCTCGCTTGATATGGCCCTCGATGGCCATGGCTCCTTGCCAGGCCCGTTCACCGAGAAGATGGCGAACCCGACTGTTGGCGCCATCAGCCGCGATCAGGTAATCGGCCTGGTAGCTCTCCCCCTCACGGGTAGTCACCGAAACCCCGGTGTGGTCCTGACGAACACGCTCGATACCCCGGGTAAGTCTGAATTCAGCCCCCTGCTCTTGCGCCTGGGACAAACAGTAGGCATCCAGTTCGCTGCGTTCTGTCATCACGCAAAACGGATCGGGCGCTTTCAAGGCCCCTGGCTGCCGCGGGTAACGGCTGATGTGCAACGTATCGATGGTTTCACGGGCCACCGGCGCGATGGAAAACCGGTAACGGTTGAGCGTCTTCATGGTCACGCCGCCGGCACAGGGTTTCCCCGCACCCGCCGCCCGGGACAGCACCAGCACACGCAGTCCAGCAGCGGCCAGATCCCAGGCAGCGGCACAGCCTGCCTGGCCCGCCCCCACTACCATTACATCCCAGGTATTCATATTCCTCCTTAGGAGTTCGTGCGATTAGTCGCCGGCTCCTTTATAATGCGCGCCGTTCGGACCTCTGACCCATGCACAGCATGGTTCAGAGGTTCATCGTTCTGCCACCTCTCCCGAATTAAAGCTAGGAGATTGTTCATGAAAGCACCCGTACGCGTAGCCGTCACCGGCGCCGCTGGCCAAATCAGCTATTCCCTGCTGTTCCGTATCGCTTCCGGCGATATGCTCGGTAAAGACCAGCCCGTTATCCTGCAGCTGCTCGAAATCACCCCCGCTCTGGAAGCCCTGAAGGGCGTTATCATGGAGCTGGAAGACTGCGCATTCCCGCTGGTTGCCGGCATCTCTGGTACCGACGACGCCAACGTGGCCTTCAAGGACGCCGATTACGCACTGCTGGTTGGTGCACGTCCGCGTGGTCCGGGCATGGAGCGTAAAGACCTGCTCGAAGCCAACGCAGCAATCTTCTCTGCCCAGGGCAAGGCCATCAACGACAATGCCAGCAAGGACATCAAGGTTCTGGTTGTCGGCAACCCGGCCAACACCAACGCCCTGATCGCCCAGCGCAATGCGCCGGACATCAACCCGCGTCAGTTTACTGCCATGACCCGTCTTGACCACAACCGTGGCATGGCGCAACTGGCCACCAAACTGGGCAAAACCGTCAACGACATCAAGAAGATGACCATCTGGGGTAACCACTCCTCCACCCAGTACCCTGACCTGCACCACTGCGAAGTGGACGGCAAGGTAGCGGTAGATCAGGTTGAGCAGGACTGGTACGAAGGCACCTACATTCCGGAAGTACAGCAGCGTGGCGCCGCCATCATCAAGGCCCGCGGTGCTTCTTCAGCCGCTTCCGCGGCGAACGCTGCTGTTGACCACATGCGCTCCTGGGCGCTGGGCACCGAAGAAGGCGACTGGGTTTCCATGGGCATCTACAGCGATGGCTCCTACGGTATCCAGGAAGGCCTGATCTACTCCTACCCCTGCACCTGCAAGGACGGCGACTGGACCATTGTTCAGGACCTGGAAGTCAACGACTTCTCCCGTGCTCGCATGCAGGCTACCGAGCAGGAACTGGCGGAAGAGCGTGATGCTGTTTCCCACCTGCTGCCGTAAGGCGTAGCGCAGAAACAAAGAAGGCCGATCATCTGATCGGCCTTTTTTTTGCCGCTTCGCGGCTGCATCACGCTTAACGCAACACGCGAAAACCGTAAAGCTATTCTTCCATCACTGGAAGTTTTCAAACTGCATCTGGGACTGCTCAGCCTGTTGTACGTACTGGGCATATTGCTGCAGGGTGATCGGCATCAACACGCCGAAGTAACCCACGAGCAACAGCAACAGCACCGCAAACGCTGCCTTCACACCACCGGAATTGGCCACTGGCGCTGCGCCGTAATCATTGCCGCCCTGGGAGCCTTTCTTGAAAATCAGGACCAGGCCAAGAATCAGGTTGGCCAGCGGCACCAGCATCAGCAGACTCATCCATCCGCTAAGGTTGATATCGTTGAGCCGGCGGACCATATAACCCCAGGTCATGATCAACATGCCCACGAAAGCGGCAAGGGCCACAGTGCTCAGCACAATGGCCACCATACCCATAGCCCCCTCTCCACCGCTGGCAAAGGCGGGCACCAAAATGGCTGCCACCACCCCCACCACCAGATAGAACAGCATGGTCAGCCCGGTGGCATAAACGAAGTAACGCATCCGGCCAATACGACCAGAGAGTGAAATAAATTTTGGTTGATAGGTTTCGTTACCGGCGACAGCAACATCGGCACCTGGTGCCTGGTAAGGCTGGTTCATGTTTCCCCCATAAATTACTGGAACGTAGATTAAGAATGAAAAAAGGTGGATCAGGAAGAATTGCGGCTGAAATCATCCATGGCCCGCAATAAATCACGGCGACTGATCTGGCCGACCAGTTTGCCTTCGTCCACCACCGGCAGCCGCCGGCGATGGTCCGCAAGGAAGATTTCTGCGGCATCAAGAATGGAGGTCTGCCCGGTCACGGTCTGTAGGTCCAGAGTCATGTATTCGCTTACCGGCCCAATCTCGGTGCCATGGTAGCTGGCTTCGAGCGCCCCCTTCAGGCAATCGGATTCGGAGAACATCCCCTTCAACTGGCCGTTCTCATCCACCACCGGCGCACCGGATATCTTGTGCTCCAGCAAAACACTGATGGCATCGTGAACCGACTGTTCAGGAGAAAGGGTAATGACACGGCGGCTCATGTAGTCCGCCACCAACATTGATTTGAGCATGACACTTCCTTGCCGATGAATGGGCACCGCCCACTATTCCTTTGCTCCTTTATAGCAGAAAACGCCTGTTAAACCAGTAAATTAGCCCGCATTTTGAAATTCCTGGACGGCTCACCCCAAGGTTCAGGCCTGACTAGTATTAAGGTACTAATCTGACAGGTGGTCATGGCACCCGGAAAATGTGTAGTGCTATTTTGTGAATATAACATTTCACTTACAAAACTTTACCTGGGGTGACGCATGGAATGCAGAGGTAATGATGACGTATCACGTACCTGGTTCAGGAGTGACCGCTTTTTCAATGAAGGTCCCGACTGGTACTTCAGCACGCGGGAAAATACGGTGGAGGGCCCATTCGCCAGCCGTACCGAGGCAGAGACTGGCTTGATGCTCTATTTGCGGGACATGCAGGCCATGGAGAGCTATGGGCTTCAGCCTGCCAGGATGCCGGATTGACCGGCATCCTGAAGCCGGAGGTTCAGATCAGCGCCTTGGGCGCACTGATAATGCCATTATTATCAGCATAGACGTACTCACCAGGCCGGAATGTGACTCCGCCAAACGCTATATCGATATTGAGCTGACCTTCATCGCGCCGCACTGACTTGATCGGCACACAACCCAGTGTCACTACGCCGATGTCCAGTTGGGCCAGCGCATCCACATCGCGACAGGCCCCATAGATAATTACCCCTTCCCAACCGTTCTTCACGGCATTCTCGGCAATCATGTCGCCGATCAGGGCATTGCGAAGACTGGCTCCACCATCCACAACCAAGACCTTGCCCTTGCCATCGGTGGCCAGGTGCTCTTTCACCCGACTATTGTCCTCAAAGCATTTAACAGTGACGATTTCGCCACCAAATGCTTTCCGGCCGCCATAACTGAACCAGTTGAATCCTGTCACCACCGATACGATATCAGCGTTGTCGTCACACAGGTCGCAGGTAACAAAAGACATATCTACTCCTTGGTGTTTTTCATCCGCCTTGGTGCGGATCCATCAACCGGACTTTGCCTGGCGTTCGTGCAACTTGCCCGAGTACACCAGGAAATCCCGATAACGCAGTTTGTAGAGGCCGGAATCCGGACCTTCAAGCGCCATCCCCACCATTCCCTCTGCCACCTTTTCGGCATCCACCGGCAGCCAGTGGGCATCGGTCCAGCGAGTCAGGGGTTCAATGACACGATTAAGCAGGTTACCCCAGTCTTCTGCCGGACGCTTGTCATCGCGCTGGCCGCGCAACAAGGATGGCTGCACCAGCACCAGCAAGGGTAATTCAAGCGCCTGCAGCGCCCTCTCCATCTGTCCTTTTACCCGCGAGTAAAAGAACGGAGAACGGGCATTGGCATTGATGGCAGAAACCACCAGAAATCGTTGCACGCCTACCCGCTTTGCCAGCTGGCCGGCGAGCACCACCAGATCATGATCCACATGACGAAAGGCCTGCCGCGAGCCAGCTTTCTTCATGGTGGTACCGAGGCAACAGAACACATCATCAACCTGGAAAAGGGCTTGACAGGATTCCATCTTTTCGAGATCGACCACCTGCCAATCCAGCTTGGGGTGAGACAGTGTCCCGTCACGGCGGGACAGCACGGTCACGCTTTCGTAGGCATCGTTATCCAGCAACTGCTGGAGGCATAACCGGCCGACCAGCCCGGTGGCCCCCAGCAACAAGGCTTTTCTTGGCATTATTCGTCCTCGTCATTCTCCGCGGGTTGCTCCGGCAGCCAGCGGCGTAATACGGTTTCCAGGGCATCCAGATGAACCGGTTTGGCCAGAAAGTCATCCATGCCGGCGGCAAGACAACGGGCCTGGACACCCTCTGCAGTGTTGGCCGTAATCGCCACCACCGGGGTCCTCTCTTGCGCACGGGTCTTTTCCAGCTCGCGCAGCTGTCGTGTCGCTTCGAAACCGTCCATCTCTGGCATCATGCAATCCATCAAAACCAGATCGAAGGGCTCTTGCTCCAGTAATGCCAGTGCCGTTTCGCCATTACTGACAGTCTTCACCTGATAGCCGAGCTTGCTCATCATGCCCCGGGTGACCAACTGATTGACTTCATTGTCCTCCACCAGCATGACGCGGAAGCGCTTGCGTCGCTGGCGTTCCTCCGGTGTCTGCATGGGTGCATCGCCCACCGGCACTTGCCGCTGCAACCCCATCATCCGGGACAGGGCCTGACGAATACTGGAGCGATGCGCGGGACGCACCAGCACCACCAGATCGTGCTTATCCACCATTTTCTGTATGGCCGGCAGACCCCGTTCTTCGATAGTCGCCATCAACACCAGTCGCACCGGCCGCAGCGAAGGATCCTCCATCACATTACGACACAGGTTCAGCGCCAGTTCCGGCCGCGAACAGGTATCCACAAACAACAGGTCAAAATCAGTTTGTTCGCGGTGGCCCGCCCGCAATGCCTGCAGCGCATGGTCATACCCTTCTGCAGAGGAGCACTGACAGTCCAGCGCCTCCAGTTCTTCCTGGAGGCAAGCCACGGTCCCTGCGGCCGCACCAACAACCACGGCCTGTGCCCCGTTCAGGGCTCGAATCAGCCCCTGGGCTTCGCGCATGTCCGGCTGCATCTGCACCGGTACCGTAAACCAGAAGGTAGAGCCTTCACCCGGGACACTTTCGGCACTGATATGACCGCCCATGGCATCCACAAGCCCTTTGCAGACCAGCAACCCAAAACCGGTGTGGTGGCTGCTGTAAGCGTCCTGCCCATCTTCGATGAAACGATCGAGAAACAGGTGGCGTATGGTTTCGGGGTCCATGCCGGAGCCTTGATCACTGACACGTACCCGCAGCACGCCTGACGCTTCGCTTTCCACGGTGAAATCCACATCAAGACGAATCTCGCCCCGGTCGCTGAACTTGATGGCGTTGCTGAACAGATTGTTGAGGATCTGCATCAGGCGGTCACGATCCCCCCGGATCCGCTTGGGCAGCATGCGGTCAATAACACAGGTAAGCTCAAGACCATTAGCTTGGGCCATGGGACCGAAGGCTTCCAGAGCCTGCTCAATGGCGCTGCGAAAATCGAAAAATTCAGAGTTCAGGGTCACCCGCCGTGACAGGATGCGCGAATAGTCCAGCACATCATCGATCAACGTCAGTAGCAGTTTCCCGCTACGTCCGGCGACCTGCATGTAATCCTTCTGCTCATCATTGAGACGGGTGTCTTCCAGCAGGGACATCATGCCCATCAGGGAATTCATGGGGGTGCGTAGTTCATGGGCCAGCCGATAGACCAGGCTGAGCTGGATTTCCGTATTGGTACGGGTGGGTTGCTGGGCCAATTCTGCCCGGCTGCGACGCTCCCGGGTGACCGCATGCCAGAAAGTTTCGTACTGGCCGCGATAGAGACGGAAAAGATAGAAGGCATAACTGCCGATAAGAATAGCGATCACCCAGTCATGCAAGGCGCCGGTGACCAGCAGTACCAGCAAGGTGGGCAGGAACATGAGCACAATATAGGCCTGTCGAACGCGCAGGCCTGCCATCCAGGATGACCCCAAGGCCGTGGTAACGCCCACGTTATAAAGCAGGATGGCGAAAAAATTGAACCCGGTGCCGACCTGCCAGGCCAGCCAGGCGGGAATCAGCCCCCAGAGTAATGCATGAAGGGAAAGCCCCACACCGAACAACTTGCGCCAGCGTGCAGGGCCTGCACCATAAAGCGCATCGAAGCGGGCAAACAACCAGAGCCGATAGGCCGTGACGACCAACACAGCGCCACCGCCGACCAGCGCCTCCAGTTCATGGCTTTGATACAGCTGCCCCCAGGCAAACACCAGGGCATAAACCAGCAGGGCCGCCAGGACTCCCATCAGAGAATTCTTGGCGGCCCCGTAGTCGACCTTTCTCAGTACTTTGCGATCTTTCTTGTACGTCACAGTGTCCGTTCCGTAGAACCGGTTATGTGGCGCTACGTTAGCACTGCTTTCCCGGGCTGGCTAGGCCCGGGCACTCTTGCGGCGGCGGTCCAGCGCCACCAGCAAGGGAACAAAAAAGAAGAAGTCCACGATCAATGCCATGGCAATGGTGATCGCTGACAACAGCCCCATGCTGGCGTTTGGGTAGAAATGGCTGGTCCCGATCACCGCAAAGTTTGCTACCAGCACAACGGAGGTGGCGACCAGTGCCACCCCGACGGTGCGCAGGGCATATTCCACCGCTTTTTCCGTATTGAGACCCAGCTCGCGTTTTGCGCGCACATACTTGCTCAAAAAGTGAACAGTATCATCTACCACGATCCCAAGCGTCATACACGCCACCACCGACACGGCCAATCCGATTTCACCATTGATCAATCCCCAAAGACCGAATGCCATGCCAGCGGGCAGCAGGTTTGGAATCAGTGACAACATGCCATAGCGGAAGGAACGCAGCGCCAGGATCAACAGCACCGAAACACTGATCAGTGCAATCAACGCCCCCGACAACATGCTCGTGATATTGCGCATGGTCACATGACCGAACAGCACATCCATGCCAGTGCCTTTGGCCTGCATGTAATCAGGCCAGTTCGCCGCCATCCAGTCTTCCACTTTCTGATTGAATTCCAGCACCGGACGCGAACCGATATTCTCCAGCATCACCACCAGACGTGCCTGGGACTTGTCGATATCCAACTGGTCTTCAAGACCAAGCCCCTGGGGCAGTGACAGCTCATAAAGCAAGGTGTACTGGGAAATCAGTTCCCGGGACTCGGGAATGCGGTAGTACGCGGGATCCCCACCATGCATGTCACGATTGAGTCGCTTGATCACATTGGTATAGGACGTGGCATAGACCACGTGTTCCTGCTGCTCCAGCCAGGTCACCAGTTTATCCAGGTTACGCAGATACTCTGGCTCCATGGCACCACCGGAATCCGCCGACGGCACGGCATAATCGATCCGGTGCATACCGGTGAGCTCGGCCATGGCAAAATCATTCACCCGCCTTACCTCGAAGGTTTCATCGAAGTATTCATTGAACACATCGTTGATGCGGTTCATACCGATACAGCCCATCAGCACCACCACCACCACGGACATACCCATCAGCCAGGCGCGGTAACGCCGTGTGATGTGTCTTCCCAGCGCGCCCATCATGGGAGAGAAATCCCGCTGTTTGCCCGGTTCGATCTTGTGGGGAATCATCATCACCAGGGCAGGCAACAGTACTACCGAGAAGAAGAACGCCAGCAGCACGCCAATCAGCACCACATTACCCAGCGCCCTGAACGGCTGTGATTCGGAGAAATTGAGGATGGCAAAGCCAATGGCAGTGGTCAGGCTGGTTAGCCAAACCGGCTGAATGTTGATACGCAGGCTTTCGATAATACTGGCGGCCTTTTCCTTGCCCTCCAGCCTTTCGTGCCGGTAACTGGCAAGGATATGCACCGAGTCCGCCACTGCCAGGGTAAGAATCATGGCCGGCGCCATGCCGACGATGGGAGAAAATTCGATGCCCAGCCACATGGCAACGCCCATGGCAGAAGCAATCGAAAAGTTGATGATGAACACGGTCACCACCACAAACATCACGCTACGCAGGATCAGCCACAAACACACCAGCATGATCACAAAAGCCAGCGGCAAGGTCGTGGACATGGATTGCTCGGTGGCTTCCGCAGACGCCTGGTTGAACACCACGGTACCGGTGACCATGAATTCAATGTCCGGGTAGCGCTGATTGTATTCCTGCGCCATTTCCCTTGCGGCAGCGGTAATCTCCGGCGCTTCAGTCTTCCCCTCCCCCATGGTTACGGTGGCGGCGATCCCGGCCACATGGCCCTCTTCAGACACCAAACGGCCCAGCAACGAGGGCTCGTTCACTGCGATCTCGCGGATCCGGGTCAGCTCCTGTTGGGAGAGCGTATCGGCATATTCCACCAACGGCGCCACATAAAGCTCATCCCCTTCCACTTCGGTGTGCTGAAAATTGGAGAGCGAATCCACCCGGGTGGCATGGGGCAACAGCCAGGCATCCTCGGTAAGGGATTCGATAGCAGTCAGGGTTTTATTGGTAAAGAGATCATCATCTTTGGGATGAATAACGAACAACACCACCTCATTGGCAGTGAAGCTGTCTTCCAGGGAAATGAAGCGTTTGAAATCCGGATTGTCTTCTGTAAAGAAGATACGAGGATCATTATTGTTCTGGAACTTGCTCAGCCCACTGGCCAACCCCACAGTCAGCGCAATACACCCCAGCAACACCCACACCGGATGAGCGACCACCCAGCGACTCCAAGCGTCTTTCATGCCTTCCCCTTGATTACCGATCACGCACTTCGCGCTTATATGCATACCTTGTTACAGGCCAAACAAGGCAATAAGTAGACTGAAGTCTATTCAGGGGTAAACAGCGTGTCACGGACCGATAAGGCCAAAAACCGGCAAAAACTTACTGCTTTACGATAACGTAAACTTCCCCTACCCTTCACCCATGAGCAAAAAGCAGACGTACAGCATTGGCGAGCTGGCGCGGGAATTTGATGTGACCACCCGGACCATTCGTTTCTACGAAGACCAGGGTCTGGTATCCCCCGGCCGCCGAGGACAGACGCGGGTTTATTCACCCGCCGACAGAGTCACCCTGAAACTGATCTTGCGGGGCAAGCGGCTGGGGTTCTCTCTGGCGGAATCCAGAGAACTGATAGGTATGTATCAGCCCCAGGGCGACAACCGCCACCAACTCCTGGCCTTGCAGGAAAAGATCCGCCAACGGCGCGAACAACTCGAACAACAATTACGGGATATCCATGCCCTCCAGCAAGAGCTGGATGACGCTGAACAGCGTTGCGTGGAATCACTCAAAGATCTGGAGACCAAGTAATGTTCAACAGCAGCTTCAATTTTGATCTGGATGAGACCCTGGTGGCCCTGCGTGACAGTGTGCGCCAGTTTGCCCAGAAGGAAATCGCCCCTATTGCTGCCGAGGTGGACCAGAGCAACCAGTTCCCCCTGGACATGTGGAAAAAACTGGGTGATCTGGGGGTGCTGGGTGTGACCGTGAGCGAAGAATATGGTGGCGCTGACATGGGTTACCTGGCTCACACCCTGGTCATGGAAGAGATTTCACGTGCGTCTGCATCCATTGGCCTCTCCTACGGCGCACACTCCAACCTGTGTGTTAACCAGATCTACCTGAACGGCACCGACGCCCAGAAAGACAAGTACCTCCCCAAGCTGGTCAGTGGCGACCACATTGGTGCCCTGGCCATGAGCGAGCCGGGAGCCGGTTCGGACGTGGTCAGCATGAGCCTTCGCGCTGATAAAAAAGGCGACCGGTACGTGCTCAACGGCAACAAGATGTGGATCACCAATGGTCCTGACGCCCATACCTACGTGATCTATGCCAAGACCGATACCTCCGCAGGCCCAAGAGGCATCACCGCTTTTATCGTCGAGCGGGATTTCCCTGGTTTCTCTCGTGCCCAGAAGCTGGACAAACTGGGCATGCGCGGCTCCAACACCTGTGAGCTGGTGTTCGAAGATTGTGAAGTCCCTGCCGAAAATATTCTCGGCAAGGAAAATGAAGGCGTAAAGGTGCTCATGAGTGGTCTGGACTACGAGCGCACCGTACTGTCCGGAGGCGCCACCGGAATCATGCAGGCCTGCATGGACGTGGTAGTTCCCTACGTGCATGAACGCAAGCAGTTCGGCCAGGCCATCGGTGAATTCCAACTCATGCAGGGCAAGCTGGCGGATATGTACGTGACCCTCAATGCCAGTCGCAGCTATCTCTACAACGTGGCCAAAGCCTGTGACCGTGGCGAAACCAATCGCAAGGATGCTGCCGGCGTGATTCTCTACTGCGCAGAGAATGCCACCCAGATGGCACTGGAAGCCATCCAGACCCTGGGCGGTAACGGCTACATCAACGAGTACCCCACTGGCCGCCTGCTTCGCGATGCCAAGCTCTACGAAATCGGCGCCGGCACCAGCGAAATCCGCCGCATGCTCATCGGCCGCGAGTTATTTAACGAGACGGCTTGACGCCAAACGCAGGATGCCCGACGAAAACCATGGGGCGTCAGACGCTAGGCGTCTGGCGTCCAGCGAGACATGCCATGCCGAAGATTAACAGTCAGATCAACCCGGCCAGTCCGGAATTTCAGGCCAACCGGAAACATAACCTGGGCCTGCGAGAACAACTTCAGGACAAACTCAATCATATTGCCCATGGTGGCGGTGAAGCGGCGGAGCAGCGCCTGCGAGAGCGCGGCAAATTGCCGGTGCGCGAGCGGATAAACCTGCTGCTGGATCCGGGCTCACCGTTTCTGGAAATCTCCGCCCTGGCAGCCGAAGGGGTTTATGGCGAGGACGTGCCTGCCGCTGGCTGTGTGGGAGGCATCGGCCACATCCAGGGGGTCGAGTGCATGATCGTTGCCAATGACCCTACCGTAAAAGGCGGCAGCTATTATCCGCTCACGGTAAAGAAACACCTGCGTGCCCAGGCCATCGCCGCCGAAAACCGTTTGCCCTGTGTTTATCTGGTGGACTCCGGTGGCGCCAACCTGCCTCGCCAGGATGAAGTCTTCCCGGACCGGGAACATTTCGGGCGCATCTTCTTCAACATGGCCAACATGTCCGCCCGTGGCATCCCGCAAATCAGTGTTGTGCTTGGCTCCTGCACCGCCGGCGGCGCCTATGTCCCTGCCATGGCCGACGAAGTCATCATGGTTAAAGAACAGGCCACCATCTTCCTGGCAGGCCCGCCACTGGTGAAGGCCGCCACCGGCGAAGTGGTCACCGCCGAGGAACTGGGTGGCGCCAACCTGCACTGTGAACAATCAGGTGTGGCGGACCATCTTGCAGACGATGAACCCCATGCACTGGCTTTGGCGCGTAATTGTATTGCCCATCTCAACTGGCACAAGCCAGACCAGGTTAATCGCCAATCAGTCACCCCCCCGGCTTACGACCCGCAGGAACTGTATGGGATCATCCCCACCACGACTCGCCAGCCCATGCCTGCACGGGAATTGATCGCCCGGATAGTGGATGGCTCTGAACTGGATGAGTTCAAGGCGCGCTACGGCACCACACTGGTCTGTGGCTTTGCCCATATTCATGGCTACCCGGTGGGCATCCTCGCCAACGATGGCGTGCTCTACTCCGAGTCCGCCCAGAAAGGCGCGCATTTCATCGAACTGTGCAACCAACGCAAGATACCGCTGCTGTTCCTGCAAAACATCACCGGCTTCATGGTTGGCAAGAAATACGAATCCGAAGGCATTGCCAAACACGGTGCCAAGATGGTCAACGCCGTTGCCTGTGCCACCGTACCCAAATTCACGGTGATCACCGGCGGGAGTTTTGGTGCCGGTAACTACGGCATGTGTGGCCGTGCCTACGATCCCCGCTTCATGTTCATGTGGCCAAACGCCCGTATCTCCGTGATGGGCGGCGAGCAGGCGGCCAGCGTACTGACACAGGTGAAACAGGCCTCACTGAAAAAGAAAGGCGAGCAATGGAGCGAGCAGGAGGCAGCACAATTTCAGTCTGACATGACGGCCCGGTATGAACAGATGGCGCAACCATTCTATGCCAGTGCAAGGCTCTGGGATGACGGCGTCATTGACCCGGCGGATACCCGGGATGTACTGGGCCTGGCCATTTCCGCCAGCCTGAACGCTCCCATTGAAGAAACACGTTATGGCGTGTTCAGGATGTAACCACGCCGGAAGCATGATGCCAGACGCCCGACGAAAAACAGGAATCAAAACATGAGCGTTACGACAACGATAGATGCCAAAGTGGCGCGCATTACGCTGGACAATCCGGACAAGAGAAATGCGTTTGATGACCGCATTATTGCTTCGCTGACCGAGGCATTTGAGACGGTTGGGAGTGATGACAGCGTTCGCGTGGTGGTGCTGCAGGCTGCCGGCAAACACTTTTCTGCTGGCGCGGATCTGAACTGGATGCGAGCCATGGGCAAGCTGGATGCCCGACAGAACCAGGATGATGCCCTGCGTCTTGCCCGCCTGATGCAGGGCATTGACCAGTGTCCGAAACCGGTAATTGCCCGGGTGCAGGGTGCCGCCTTTGGTGGCGCACTCGGCCTGATCTGCGCTGCTGACATGGCCGTAGCGGCTGACAACGCCCGCTTCTGTCTCAGTGAAGTGAAGCTCGGCATTATCCCGGCAGTGATCAGCCCCTATGTGGTGAGAGCTCTGGGGCCGCGCCAGGCCAACCGTTATTTCATGACGGCGGAAGTCATTCCCGCGCAACGAGCGATGCAACTGGGCATTGCCCATGAAGTGGTCCCCGAAGCGCAGCTGGACGAGAGCGTAGATCAGCTGGTCAGTGCCCTGCTCAGTGGTGGACCACAGGCACAGATCGAAGCGCGCAATCTGATCGAACGGGTCAAAACCGGTGCCATTGATCAGGCCATGCTCAACGACACCGCTGAACGCATCGCCCGCCTGCGCACCGGCAGCGAAGGCCAGGAGGGCTTGAGTGCCTTTCTGGAAAAACGAACACCGAACTGGAGGTAAGCAACAAGCGACAAGCTGCAAGCTACAACGCGAGTCCAGGTCTGTGCCCATGCCAGCATTTAAAGTCACGCGCCCATACCGCTTTGCGCGGGCAGCGAATGCAAAACATGACAAGCCGGCACGCCTTGTAGCTTGTAGCTTGCACTTGCAGCTTGAAGCTAAACCATGGCAAAGATAAAAAAACTCCTGATTGCCAACCGCGGGGAAATTGCCCGTCGTATTATTCGTACCTGCCGGCAGCAAGGCATAGCCACCGTGGCAGTGTACTCGGAGGTCGATGTCGCCCTGCCCCACGTGAAGGAAGCGGATCAAGCTATCTGCCTGGGCCCGGCACCGGCCCGGGAAAGCTATCTGGTGATTGACAAGATCATCGCTGCAGCCACTGAAACCGGCGCTGATGCCATCCATCCTGGTTATGGTTTTCTGTCCGAGAACACCGAACTAGCAGCCGCCTGTGAAAAAGCCGGCATCCGGTTTGTGGGCCCCAATGCACGCGCCATCGACGTCATGGGCGACAAAGCCGCGGCACGACAGCTGATGGCTGCCAACCAGGTACCGGTGTTGCCCGGATTCGATGAAGAAGGCGCCAGCGACGACGACCTGATCAAGGCCAGCTCGGCGGTGGGTTTTCCATTGCTTATCAAGGCCGTTGCTGGTGGCGGCGGCAAAGGCATGCGGGTGGTCAACAAGCCTGAAGAGTTCAATGAAGCACTGGCCTCTGCCCGCCGAGAAGCCCGCAGCGCCTTTGGCGATGACCGGGTTCTGCTTGAACGCTACCTGCCTGAAGCCCGTCATGTGGAAGTACAGGTATTCGCGGATAATCATGGCAACGCCGTGCACCTTTTCGAACGGGATTGCTCCGTGCAGCGCCGTCACCAGAAAATCATCGAGGAAGCACCGGCGCCGGGACTGGATGAGGCCACCCGGCACGCCTTTGGTGAAGCCGCAGTACAGGCAGCAAAGGCCATCGATTACCGCGGCGCCGGCACCGTTGAGTTTCTGTACGCACCGGCCAGCGGCGAGTTTTTCTTCATGGAGATGAATACACGTCTTCAGGTCGAACACCCGGTGACTGAGATGATCACAGGGGAAGATCTGGTCGCCTGGCAACTGGCCGTGGCCGCCGGTGAGCCCCTGCCTCGGGCGCAACATGACATTCACCGCCAGGGGCACGCCATGGAAGTGCGTCTCTATGCAGAAAACCCGGAACAGGGCTTTCTGCCCTCCTCGGGTCGCTTGCAGCATCTTCGCTGGCCCCATGAACGGGCCCGCGTGGATGCGGGTTACGAGGCCGGTGACCGGGTGGAAGAATACTACGACCCAATGATCGCCAAACTGATCTGTTACGGGGAAGACCGGGATGGCGCTCGCCAACAGCTGGTCACCGCGCTACAGGATTTGGAACTCAGTGGTATTCACCACAATGCCCCGTTTCTGTTGCGGGTGCTTGAAGACGACGCCTTTGCAAAGGCGGACCTGGACACCCGCCTGCTTGAGCATCGTCCTCACCTGATGGATGCCGCCCCCGTTGATCCTGCACTGCTGGCTCTGGCGGCCAGTCGTATTTTCCTGTCTGGGGAGGCAAATCGTACGGAGCACACGCCCTGGCAGACCCTGACCGGCTGGCGTCCGCTTGGACAGCGTTTCCAGCTCACACAGTTGCAGGTAGGGGAAGCCATTCTCACAGTGCGAGAACAGGACGGCGCAGCCAGTATCGACGAACAAACCCATTCTCTGCGGGTGACCATCAACGCCCATGAATTCCGGCTTCACTGGGGATCCTCTTCACTGCAGGGACGCTTCACCCAGCAGGATGCAGATACCCTGCTGCTATTCGTGAACGGTCTTGCCCACCGTGTTACCCGCAACCCCTCCCGGGAGAGCAGCGAGCAGAGCAATGACGGCGGCTTTGTGGCGCCCATGAGTGGCTCCATTGTGGCGCTGCATGTAGAGCCCGGCAGCAAGGTTGAAGCCGGTGATGCGGTGATTACACTGGAAGCCATGAAGATGGAGCACACCCTGCGCGCCACTGTCCGTGGCCAGGTGCATGACTTCCATGTTGCTGCAGGTGACAGCGTCAGCGAAGGCACCCTGCTGGTGGAATTCGAAGCAGACAGCGAAGTGTAAGTGGGCATTTCCAGCTTGAATGTCCGTCCTGCATAGAAATCAAACACCGTAGGGCGGAAATGGGCGAAAGCCCATTTCCGCCATAGACAGGAGTTCTCCATGGCGACCCCTCTTTGGCAGCCCGGCCCACAACAACAACACAGTCAGCTGGCCAGCTTCTGGCAGCAGGCCCGCGACAACAGCGGCCGTTCCCTGCCGGACTATAGCGCCTTGCATCGCTGGTCCACCGAGGACCCGCAGGCTTTCTGGCAACAGGTATGGGATTTTTGTGGCATTCAGGGTGAACCCGGCGCCACGGTGCTGGACCGGCAACCCAGTTTCCAGGATACCCGCTGGTTCCCAGAGGGACGCCTTAACTACGCGGAAAACCTGCTGCAGCGGGATGATCACCATCCCGCTCTGGTGAGTGTGCTGGAAGATGGCCGTCGTGAGGTCATCAGCTATGCCCAGTTACGCGTGGCGGCCGGCCAAGTGGCCGCCCAGCTGAAGGCGGCAGGCATCCAGCCTGGTGACCGGGTAGCCGGTTACATGCCCAATCGTATCGAAACCGTGATCGCGGCGCTGGGCGCGACCTGGATAGGGGCGGTCTGGTCTTCATGCTCACCAGACTTTGGGGTCTCTGGTGTGCTTGACCGGTTCGGCCAGATTGAACCCCGTGTGCTGGTAGCCTGTGATGGTTACCACTACAACGGCAAGTGGATCGACCTGGAACCGCGGATCAGTGAGTTGCATGCCTCTCTCAACCCGGAACTGCTGATCGTGGTGCCCGGCAAAGGGGACAGTAGCCGGGTCCAGAAGGCTCTGATCTGGCAGGCCTGGCTGGAAGCAGCCGGGCCCGCCCCGGCATTTGTCGCCCTGCCCTTTAATCACCCGTTGTTCATTCTTTATTCGTCAGGCACCACCGGCCAGCCCAAATGCATTGTTCACGGGGCCGGCGGCACCCTGCTGCAACAGACCAAAGAGCTCCAGCTCCATGGAGATGTCCGTAAAGATGACACCCTGTTCTATTTCACCACCTGCGGATGGATGATGTGGAATTGGCTGATCTGTGGCCTGCATACTGGCGCCACCCTGGTGCTCTATGATGGCAATCCCGGCTATCCCGATACAGCGCGGCTGTTCGACCTGATTGATGCGGAGGGCATCACCCATTTCGGCACCAGTGCCAAATTTATCCAGGCGGTGGAAAAGTCCGGGCTGAAACCGGCAGACAGTCACAACCTTGCGAGCCTGCGCGTCCTGTTTTCCACTGGCTCGCCCTTGCTCCATGAGAGCTATGATTTCCTCTATCAGCAGGTCAAGGAGGATCTGTTGGTCAGTTCCATTTCCGGCGGCACCGACATCATTTCCTGCTTTGCACTGGGTAACCCGCTAGTGCCGGTGTTTCGGGGTGAATTGCAGTGCCTTGGCCTGGGGATGGACGTGGACGTGTTTGATGACCAGGGCGCACCAGTGGCCACCGGAAAAGGCGAACTGGTCTGCCGGCAACCTTTCCCCTCCTGCCCGGTGAAATTCTGGAATGACCCCGACGGTAACCGGTTTCATAACGCTTATTTTTCGCGCTTTGACGGTATCTGGGCCCACGGTGATTATGCAGAGCGGGTCGCCCATGAACACCATGATGGACTGATCATCCATGGCCGCTCCGACGCTGTACTCAACCCCGGTGGCGTACGTATTGGCACTGCAGAGATCTACCGCCAGGTAGAGACCCTGCAGGAAATCCGCGAAGCCATCGTGGTGGGTCAGGAATGGCAAGGGGATGTTCGCGTGGTGCTGTTTGTGGTGCTGGCGGATAGCGAAAGTCTGACCGATGACCTGCAGGCCCGGATCCGCAAGGCCATCCGCCACGGTGCCAGCCCCCGCCATGTGCCGGCCGTGATTACCACCGTACCGGAAATCCCGCGTACGGTGAGCGGCAAGATTGTGGAGCTGGCCGTTCGCGAAGTGATTCATGGTCGCGAGGTAACCAACCGCAATGCCCTCGCCAATCCAGACGCGCTGAGTCACTTTGCCAACCGGAGTGAGCTTGGCGACTAGCGACAGTCTTCACAGTCATTGACGATCAGGCAGAAAGGCGCATCATGGGTTAAAACAGCAGTTTTGTGACCCAGAACACATGAAAATAACGACTACCTGGCGGTGCGCCCTTTTCCTCTGGCTCCTGGCCGTTCCATTTACCCTGCAGGCACAGATCATCACCCTCACCGGTGATGACTTCAAAGCGCTGCAAGGCAAACAGAGCGGGCTTTACTCGTTCTTCGCCGTCAGTGATGGAAAACTGCAACCGGTGCCTCATCAGTGGCTGCAATGGTCCGAAGAGGGTTACCCTTTCTTTGAAGAGGACAGCAGCACCACACTGTCCGGTGATCCGTTGCGCATCGACCCCGCAGACCGTCTGCTGCTGCGTTTTGAGGATGGCGGCGGCTCACTCACCGGTAATACCGCTGAACAGATCGTCGCCGAGCTCGCCGTGCAACAAGGCGATGAGACCCGCCTCTTCTATGTGGCCAAGAACGCCTACCTGCAAAGCACCGAACGCTATGTGCAGTTTGATCCGGACACGCTCACCATCAAGAGCACGGACTTCGCGCTCACCATGGCAGACAACAACCTGTTCAAGTGGAACAATTTTTATTTTCGCGGATTCGAAGGCAAGGGAGGCAAACCGCAAAGCATTCTTGACACCCTGAAATTGCGGCTCAGTGCCGGCGTGTTCGGCGAGAACAATCGCCTCACTCTCAACAACAATAATCTCGACCCCAAAGTCCAGGAGATCATCAGTGGGCCTCTGGCCACGCTGATTTACGCCTCAACCTCCGTGAAAGTCGCCCGTGTGCCCGTTCTGCGCATCGACAACTACTTTCTGGTGATGCCACGACAGTTCGAGATACACAGCCGATTTACCCTGCCTGGCCTGGCAGAATCGGTGCTGAAACGACCGGCGCTGGATATTTCGCTGGATGGCAATGATCTCTACAACAGCAAGCTGATGACCAGCTGGACCGGTAACAATGTGGCGATTACCGACGGCACTCTCTCCCGATCAGAACAAAAAATGCTCTCTATGCCGTTGCAAGGCGACAACTGGATCTGGTTTGGCACCGGCAGAGGCTTCGACTTGCTCGCGCAACTGGCCTTTGTCAAAGGGTTTGATACCCCAGTGCACCTGCTATACCAGGATGATGCGGAGCAGATCAATGAGCCAGAGCGGTTCCCCGGCCAGCTTCCCAACGTGGGGTTCTCGTTGAGCGATCTGCCGTTCGGGCAAGAGTTCTATTTCATTACGCGTCTTTACTACAGCAAGGATAGCGAGGGCCTTGGGCCGGGCCAGTATGCAGAAAGTACCCTGTCGCAACCGCGCGCCCAACTCTCCCCCCGATAACGGCGCTGTCTACCGCGATCATCCAATCACCAGAAAGGCACAAACCGAAACAGACAAAGACACAAAAAAAAGACCGTCGCTCAACACAGGTCATACTTTCTGTGTTGTTGAAATGAATACAAAAAGGCCTGCTTTGCAGGCCTTTTTTTGCTTACACCCGGGATTAATCACTCCGTGTAAGACGCTGATAAATATGATCCTTAAGTTGCAGACGCTGATGCTTGAGGGACTCCATCTCTGCATCTCCCAGTGGACTCTCCCGCATCTCCAGCCCCCGGATCTGCTTGTCGAGCTTGTCATGCTGCAGTACCTGTTCACGGAAGGCCGGATCCTCCCGGCTCAGGTGGTCGATCTTCTCGTGCAGGTCGGGAAATTCATGGTGAATGCTGTGATTTTCGCCCAACATGTTGTTGACTCCTGTCGGCTTGTTCCGGGGGTTGCCGGAGCATGCCAGCCCCACTCCGGGAACAAAAAGTATCCGGGGAAACCAGGACGCCGCAAGGCGTTACCCTGTCATCCCCTTGCCTCACTAAATCACCACAATTCCTGATTAGATTCAAACCGGGTTCGCCGTACCATTGATGAACATCAATCGCTACGCAGTCACCTGCTCTTCGGTGGTAGTCACTCTCCGCCCGGCAAGACCGGGGGCTCCATCAACCCGCACAGGGAGGCGTGCACGATGGCATTACCACACCTCATCACCCGGCTGGACAGGGAGTCCGGTATTCAGCAAGCCAGCCAGCAATGCACTCACCCTGATGCGGGTCTACTGGGGCCGGGTTCGGTCAGCTGGCAGATTCTGCGGGAATCCATCACGATCCTCGCCCAGGGACGCATTCTTGTGCTGGCATTGGCGCACAGCCGGCTGTCCCAACTGCTCGTCAATCAACACCATGCCATTCAACGGCTACAGCACAGTCAGCGTTATCTGATGAAAGTGATCTTCGGCAACCAGGAACAGGCGATGATGACACTGGCTGACCCTTCGCAACGCCGCAAGACCCTGTTTGACGTGCATGACAGCGACTCATTGCTCTATGCCATCAGCGCCTGGATGGATTCCAGCCTGGCGATCTATCGTACCGTTATCGGACCGCTGACTACGGCACTGGAGGAGCGGCTGTTCGAAGAGACCCAGTTGCTCGCCCGGGCGCTGGGTGTACCCGACCACCGATTGCCCGGCCATTGGCACGCCCATCGGCAGTGGTGGCAACAACAACTGGATACGCGGGATTCAGTGCATCCGCAACGCCGGGAACTGGGCCATTCATTGATCCGCCAACAGGGGTTCCCGGACCGGTTGCCCTATGGCAGCTTTGCCAACATCGCCAGCTTCACCGTGCCGGAGCCACTGGTGAACGCCTTTGATCTGAAGCCGGTCAACCTGGATACACACCGGCACTATCAACGCCAGATCCGTCGCCTGATGGAGCTCACCCGGCGGCTGCCGGAACCGCTGCGCTATCAACCGGTTTATCACGAAGCCAGACAACGGCTTCAAGGCCGCGCCCGTGCTGGCCTGGCGACCCGTCTGCTGAATCGCTGGTGGAGTGGAGAAGCTGAACTGGTGAGCAGTGGCTGGTCCCTTCCCAAGGGCGATCGTCATCCCGGTATGACGCTTTAAGCGCTAGGGAACCTCTGAATAACTCCTTGCATGCTCAGCGTGGCCTGAAGCGTGCAGCTGTTGTGTCTTGTCTCGATGGTCAGGGTGATTCCCTTTCCGAGAGGCAAGGCGCAGCAGATGTGCGCTTCAGGCCGCGCCTTTATGCCTGAACGGGTGCTCTCGGGTCTTCCAGGCTGGCCCGCTCTCGTTGTTGCGCTTCCTTTGAAGGTGAAGAGCCGATGGATGGACATACACCTTCAAAAGCGCGCCCCTCTTTACCTTTGCCGAGGGGGCGAACCAGCCTGAAAGACTGAGTACGCAAGGAGTTATTCAGAGGTTCCCTAGAGCCACAACGAGCTGCAAAGACCAAACCCATAGCAGCGGGTTATCGCAACTCGTGTCTCGCTGTTTTCGGTCCCGAGACAGGATCGTTAACGAAAGCCGCGATGCTCCTTGATCATTTCGTAGGCCTTACTGATCTCCGCGGTCTTTTCCGTGGCCAACCGAATCATCTCGTCAGGCACGCCCCGGGCAGACAGTTTGTCCGGGTGATGTTCGCTCATCAGCTTTCGATAGGCCTTCTTGATCTCCTGATTGGACGCAGACTCACTAACCCCAAGGACCTGGAAGGCCTGTGAAAGTGAAGGTCTGGACGGACCAGCCGTACGCTGTTGGTGTCCACCGGCGCCAGCCCCGGTGCTGAACTGGGCCTGGGCCAGCAACATGTTGAGAATCTGGCGAAATTGCTGGGGCGGTACCCCAAGGCCCTCGGCAACCTTGAGCAGAATCGCCTCCTCTTCCTTGTGCAAGGTGCCGTCTGCCAGCGCGATCTGCAGCAGAATTTCCAGAAACACCAGGATTAGCTGTTTGCGATGCCGCACCGAGGCCGCAAACCGCTGGATGGTCGCCTCCAGGGGGAAATCTGCCGCTTTGCCTTCATTGAAAAGCCCGATGGCCGCCTTGCGTTGCTCATCATCAAGCTGCATGCGGTCCATCACCGCCCGGGCCTGGGCAATCTCGTCCTCACTGACGCGGCCATCGGCCTTGGCCAGATGCCCCATTACAGCAAATACCGTGTCAAACAGGGCCTTGTGAACCGATGCCTGCTCTCCGGGACCATAGGGACGGAAGGGATTGAAGCTGCGCACCTGCTCTGCCCCCCGGTCCAGCATGTGGCCGATCAACAGACCGATACCCAGTCCGACAGGCCCACCTACCAACATACCCAGCAGGCCCAGAATGATCTTGCCACCCCAATTGAATTGCATTGCGAATCCGTTACCTTGAATGAATGTCAGCCGCAGGCGATACAGTGCATCAGCGGCGTGTGAGCCAGCCCAGGCTGGAAAGCGTATCGACTTGCGGGCGATATTCCGCACTCACCCAGCCGTCGTAGTCCAGTGTGTCGATATGGCGAAACAGGTTCTCGAAGCAGATTTCCCCTGTGCCCGGCTCATGGCGGCCCGGGTTATCGGCAAACTGGATATGTCCTATATGGGGACACAATCGTGAAAGGGAACGGCACAGGTCCCCTTCCATGATCTGCATGTGGTAAATATCGAATTGGAGGCGAATATTCTCACGCCCGGCAGCCTCTATCGCGGCCACGGCAGCGTCGGAACGGTCCACAAGAAACCCGGGCATGTCCACTCGGGAATTGATCGCCTCCAGCGTCAGTGTAATGCCCTCTGGTGCCAGGATATCGGCGGCAAACCGGAGATTGCTGACCAGCGTTTCGAAAGCAACCGCATCAGGCACGGTGTCCGGTTTCAGGCCGGCAAGACAGTTGATTCTCGTACAACGTAACTGGCGAGCATACGCCAACGCCTCGAATACCCCTTCATGGAATTCCTCAACCCGGTCCGGCAGACAGGCAATGCCACGCTCCCCCTTCTCCCAATCACCGGGTGGCAGGTTGAAAAGCACCTGCTGCAGATCGTGTTCAATCAACTGTGCGTCCAGCTCGGCCTCATTCCAGGCATAGGGAAACAGAAACTCCACGCCCTTGAAGCCCGCTTTGGACGCCGCCGCGAACCTGTCCATAAAAGGCAGCTCCGTAAACAGCATGGACAGGTTGGCTGCAAAACGGGGCATCACAGGTCCTCGTGGTCGGTTATGGCGCTCTCCAGTTCGACGCCATTGAGGCGCTCCAGTTCCAGCAACAGGCCGCTGTGGTCCACTTCCCCATGGCCACTGGCCAGCAAACCACGGTATTGCTCGAAGACCCGTTGACTCAGCGGCAGGCTCAGACCTTCGGCCCGTGCTTCATCCAGAATCATTCGCAGATCCTTGAGCTGGATCCGCGCAGGGGCCCCCGGAGTGAAATTACGCTGCAACATACGTTCCCCGTGTTGTTCGAGAATCTTGCTACCGGCAAAGCCACCCAGCAGGGCTTCACGCACCCTGTCGGGCCGGGCTCCGCCCCGGGCTGCCAGTAACAGGGCTTCGGATACCGCTCCAATGGTGATGCCCACAATGGCCTGATTGGCGAGCTTGGCCAGCTGGCCACTCCCCACCGGTCCGATATGGGTCGCCTTGCCCATGGCCTCGAATACCGCCCGAGCCCGATCGAATGCGGCCTCTTCTCCCCCAGCCATGATCGACAAAGTGCCTGATTCAGCCCCTCTTGTACCGCCGGATACCGGCGCATCCAGATAGTCGCCTCCCAGGTTTTTCACCTGGCTGGCATGCTGGCGGGCCTGGCCGGGCTGGATGGAGCTCATATCGATCACCAGTGCACCCCTGGCAAGGTGACTGAGGGCACCGCTGCCATAAAGCACCTGATCCACAATGTCGCCATTCTCCAGCATGGTGATCACCACATCGGCACCAGCGACGGCCTGAGCGGGAGAGCTGGCGATATGGGCCCGCCCGGAGAAAGGATCCATCTTCGTTGCAGTGCGATTCCAAAGGGAGAGATCGAAACCGGCCTTCAGCAGACGCTCCACCATGGGCGCCCCCATCAGGCCGACACCGAGGAAACAGAGAGAGAGAGGTGATGACATGGCAGTGGGTCCTGCTCCGCACGGGTTCAACAAAACAGCAACGGCAGGACCATGTCAGCCCTGCCGTCGGGTGCAGGAATTAAATCATTCCGCCATTACCTGTGTCGATGCTTGCCTCTCAGCCTGAGTGGCGTTGGCCTCGCATCCACAGTACGCAACCCAGCATGACCGCAATGACCTGGGCGGCCACCCCCTGCATAGTGGGATACAGCCCCAACCAGTCGATGGTAGGCACATTCAGGTAGAAAGCACTGATTACGCCGGCTTCTTGCAAGGCGGCAATGCCTTTGCCAAGCAGAATCACCGACAGCACCAGCAGCACGATGCTGGTGGTACGGAAAAACAGGCTGAGCGGGAGCTTCATGCCAATACGGAAAAACAGCACACAGACCACGGCAAGGGCCGCCACGGCGGCGGCAATACCGTAAAAAAGAAACGGCTTGGTCTGTACCGTAACCTGGCTCCACAGCGCCTGATAGAACAGGATGGTTTCAAAGATTTCCCGATACACCGAAATAAACGACACAAAGGTCAACGCCCACACCGTTCCCTTGCCCAGCGCATCATCCACCTTGCTGCGGATATAGCCCAGCCATTTCTGGCTGTTGCTGTTGCTGTGCATCCAGAAGCCCACATAAAACAGGATCAGCGCAGCCACAACCCCCGCAATCCCTTCCGTCATTTCCCGGGAAGCACCACTGAATGTCACCAGGGTGCTGGCCACATACCAGGTCAGGCCACCGGCCACCAGCGCGGCGATCCACCCCAGGTGCACATGACGCGTTGCCTGACGGGCATTGGCCTTGCGGGTAAAGGTGAGCAAGGCCGCCACCACCAGCAAGGCTTCCAGACCTTCGCGGAACAGAATGAAGAAACTGGCTGACAGCGTGGCAACCGGACTCAACCCGTCCCCCTCCAGAACGGCCGCAGCCTGATCAAGGGCTTGATGGGCTTGCGCCACAGCTCGGGAAACCGCTTCAGCACCGTGATCACGGTCAATGGCCTCTCTCACCGCCATAAAGCGCGCCTCAGCCTGGCGCATCAACTCAGGATCCACGGCAGCAATTTGCTGCTCAATCATTTCAAACCCGTCCAGATACGCAGACAGGGCAGCGGATCTTGCAGCACCTCTCTCACCCTGCTGATAAGCACTATCGGCGGCGTCCAACCGGGCATGGCTCAGCGACACGAATCGGTTCTTGCTGAACAGCACATCAGGGTTGGCTCGCAGATAGCCCAGGGCGGCATAGGCCTGGGAACCGCTGTTATCGAGCACATCCTCCGGTGCCTGTGCCACCAGGCTATCCAGTGTCAGCGCGGCTTCAAGACCGGGTACGGACTGGTAAGCGTGCTCACCGGCCTCAGACAGCTCATCGTCCACAGCCATCCCTCCCACATAGAACGCCAGGCCCCAGCGCTGTTGCTCGGTTAGCTGTGATTCATAGGCCGCCATGCCGGTGCCATCCACACCCTGTGTGATCGTGGTAAACAGGCCCAGCAATGAGCGGCCGTTATAACGAGTCCGCTCGGTAAAGTCTGTCGGTGCAGGCTCAAGCGCCACACCGGCAGGCCCGTCACCGGCTCCGTTCTGGCCATGACAGGCTGCACATTGTGCCTGATAAAGGCTGGCAGCCGCCGCCCTGTCCGGAGACTGGGCCGGACTCACCGGAATGCCATACACCTCAACCAGCGATGCCCGAATGGACTGCGCCAGTGACTTGATCACCGACACTGCGGCACGCTGGCTAACCGCCTGCTTCAGGCTCTCCGCCTGTGACGTCAACCGGGCTTTGCCGTTGGCGTCAGGCAGGCCAGCGACCCCTTCCACCAGCAACGCGGAGAACTCTTCCATCTCGGCAAATTCAGCGGCACTGACAATCTCACCCTCTGACACCGCATTGACGTAATCCGCACCCACGTATTCCACCAGCTGAACCAGGGCGGTCTGCTCATTGGCATTGGCGGACTGGATGGAGCAAAAAAGAAGAATCAGGGCGAAAAAAAGGCGCCCTTGGAGGGAAAGTGACAACATGGGAAATCCAATCGGGTACTGATAAGGCGACTCATTATCATTTTGACCACCCTGCCCTGCAAGGCCAAAACCTTGTCCCAGGACAACTTTCCCGCAGTTAAGGCGCCAGACAGGTTCTGAATAACGCCTTGCATGCCCATTGTTTCAAGTTCATCGCGCAATTGCGGGAAGTTGCTCCTACGGCATGGGTCGTGCTGCGAGCTATTCCCTCAAATCCGCAATGAACCTTCTTTCAGGCTGATTCACCCCCGCGGCCAAGGTAAAGAGGGGGGGGCTTTTGAAGGCATGCGGGTTGCCTGTTGAGGCTCATACCTTCAAGCACAGGCAACAACCTGAGCGTATCAGCCTGAAAGACCCGGGGGCCCCGTTCAGGCCACGCCAGGTATTTATGCTCCGCAGGCTGCGCAAGGGGTTATTCAGAGACTCCCTAACCGATGGTAAAGGCCAACACCTTGCTGATATGCGCCTGGGGCCAACCACTTTGTTGTTGCCATTGGTTGAAAGCCTGCTGCGCCGCCCGCTGATCACGCTGACTGGCCGGCGGTTTGTCGATGATGTTCTGGGCCTTCAACGCCGCCACCACATCATTGGTGGGGTACCAGGTATCCCGTCCTGTCATACGCAGAAAGGCCGCACCGGAGTTGCCGCCAAGCTGCTTGCCCCGCTTCTTGAGCAGCATCCACATCCCCACCGTATCTTCGGCGGGCCAGCCAGCAAGCCACTCCCCAACGCTGCCGTATTCTTCAGCAAGGTCCCTCACAAACTGGGCGTTATGGCGGATCGCTTTCATCTTGCCCCAGTGTCGGATCAACCGGGTATCCTGCATGCGCTCATCGAGCATGCTGTCAGGCATCAACACCAGCTTCTCGGGGTCAAAACCAAAGAAGGCCTGCTCAAAAGCCGGCCATTTGCTGTCCACCAGAGAGTGATTGAGCCCGGCACGGAAGATACGGCGGGTCATCACTGACAGGTACCAGGAATCATCCCGGCTTCTCAGCGTCTCGGCATCTGCCACGTCAGGTAATTGGGCCTTTACCATTTTCAGGCTCCCCTTGCGATTTACCGCAAGGGAAAGAAGGTCCTTGAAGGGGGTCATGCACTACTCCGTTTTCCATTTATCCCTGAACGGGCACCCACTACCCACAAGCGACCATGGATCAAACTTCCGGGCTGCGTATACAGTATTTTAGCAGCGTTGTAGAATCGCTGTTTGGCCTACTTGCATCACACTTGCACAAACCATGGGAAGCGCATGAGCAGCGATCAGTACCACGTCACCAAATCCGACAAACTCAAGGGTGTCTGCTATGACATCCGTGGCCCGGTGTTGCGTGAGGCGCATCGTCTGGAAGATGAGGGCCACCGGGTGATCAAGCTGAATATCGGCAACCCGGCGCCATTCGGCTTTGATGCCCCGGAAGAGCTGCTGCAGGACGTGATCGCCAACCTGCCCGAGTCCACCGGTTATTGCCATTCCAAGGGGCTCTTCCCTGCACGAAAGGCCGTAATGCAATATACCCAGACCAAGGGTATCGACGGCGTGACAGTGGACGACGTCATCATCGGTAACGGGGTGTCCGAACTGATTGTCATGGCCATGCAGGCGCTGCTCAATCCAGGCGATGAAGTCCTGCTACCCGCGCCGGACTATCCGCTGTGGACCGCTTCCGTACGCCTCTCTGGCGGCACCCCGGTACATTACCTGTGCGACGAGCAACAGGACTGGCAGCCTTCCCTGGAAGACATTCGAGCCAAGGTCAATGAAAACACCAAGGCGCTGGTCATCATCAATCCGAACAACCCCACCGGCGCCAATTATGAACCGGCCATGCTGCGGGAGCTGCTGCAAATTGCCCGGGAAAACAACCTGATCGTGTTTGCCGACGAGATCTACGACAAGATTCTCTATGACGGTGAAGAGCACACCTCCATTGCCTCCATGGCTGATGATTTGCTGTTCATCACCTTTAACGGGCTGTCCAAGAACTATCGCGCGGCCGGTTTCCGTGCCGGCTGGATGGTAATTTCCGGCGCCAAGCACCGTGCTGAAAGCTATATCGAAGGGCTGGACATGCTGGCCAGCATGCGACTGTGTGCCAACGTGCCAAGCCAGCATGCTATCCAGACGGCACTGGGCGGCTATCAGAGCATTGACGATCTGGTATTGCCCACCGGCCGTCTCGGCCGCCAGCGGGATATCGCCTGGGAAATGCTGGATTCCATCCCCGGCGTCAGCTGCGTAAAGCCCAAGTCAGCCCTGTACCTGTTTCCGAAACTGGATCCCAAGGTATTTCCGTTCGAGGACGACGAAGCCTTCGCTCTGGATCTGCTCCGCGAAGAGAAGGTCCTGATCGTTCAGGGCACGGCCTTTAACTGGCCTGACCCGGATCATTTCCGGGTGGTGTTCCTGCCACGGGTGGATGATCTGGAAGATTCCATCGGCCGCATCGCCCGCTACCTGGACCGGGTCCGCAAAAAATAGCGTTTTTTCACTGTTAACTGTTAACTGATTTTATGTCCCATCTCCACATTGATGATTTCAGCCATGACGTAGCCCGCATTCTGATGCAGGCCTACACGACCTTCCCCCGTCCCGGGGCGTTGTATGTGGAGGACATCATCGGCCCCACGGAAGTGGATGATGTGGGGCTGCATAGTCACCGACACATGGCCTGTCTGGGCGCCATGATCTGGCTGGCGGATGAAGGCTTCATCCGCTACGACGCCACCATCTTTCATGAAGGGCTGGAACAGGCGGTACTCACCAACAAGGCGTTTGTGCTGCTCACGGCACTGAGTGACTTGCGGCTGGACAACACCGACCCGCAACTCCCGCCCACGGTGCAACACGAAAAAGCCACGCTGGCTGAACAGTTTATGCAAGCCATCCGTGCGCAGGATTCCGTTCGCACCACCGCCGTTGTGCGATATTTGCTATCACGGCAGCCACAACCGGTCCCCGCGGAAGAGTTCGCCGAACTGATCAAACCGGAAAGTCCGGGCAGCGATGAGGAATGGTTATAAATTCTGCAGGGCTCAGTTGAAAGTTCAAAGTCCAAAGTTGAAAAGCGCGGAATGGCTTTTCGTATCATCTTGGGCCGTGCCCGCGTACAAGACTTAACAGCGCGAAGCAAATCACAAGAAAGCCTCGCTCAACCTTGCTTCGCGTTTCAACTTTGAACTTTAAACTTTCAACTCATCCGCCCGACGACACCCCCACTCTTGGAGTACCTCAAGAGGTGCTCCTGCCACAGCCTTGCTCAACCGTTATCAAGTTCTTCAGGACGGGTGTAGCGGTAATGGATGGTCTTCAGGGCCGGCTCACCTGCCTCGTCAAAGCCTGCAGCGCCCGGCAGACGTGACACCTTCTCCGCACCCGGCAGATTGACCGCCACGCACTTCTCCAGCCAGTCGTAGTCCAGCCAGGGGGCATTCACGCAGGCGAGAATCTCTGCTTCCGGGGCCAGTAACTTGTGCAACTTGCGCAGCACCTTCGGGTAATCCTTCTCCACCATGAAACTGCCCTTCTGGGCACTGGGAGGATCGATGACAATGATGTCGTAACGGCCCAGGCTGTGCAGCTTCTTCCAGCTGCGGAAGATGTTGTGGGGCAGATAATGCACCTTCGCTTGCTGGAACCCATTCAGCGCATGGTTCTGCTTGCCCAGGGTGAGTGCCGCATCGGAAAGGTCGATATTCACCACCGATTCAGCGCCACCGGCCAGGGCCGCCACGGAAAAGCTGCAGGTAAAACTGAACAGGTTGAGCACCTTCTTGCCCTCAGCGCGCTCGCGAATCCACTGCCGACCTTCTGCCATATCGGCAAAGAATCCCAGGTTCTGGCCACGCTGAAAATCAAGCTTGTAGCGCAATCCCTGCTCCAGGGCCACCACGTCATCAGGCAAATCACCACATACCCGCTCATTGTCTGCCTTGCCATCATAGCGGTGCTGAATCACCAGCGACGAGCACTGCAGCCCGACCATGGCCTGACGAAGACAGTCTCTCAGTGCGTCCAGGGTGGCCGCATCCTGCTCCCGGAACACAGTGGCCACCAGCACCGGCGGAAAACGGTCAACGGTGAGCCATTCGAGCTCCGGCACCGTCTTGCCACGACCGTGGAAATAACGGATTTTTGCGGTTTCACCGGGAACCAGATAAGGGGACAACAGGTCTGAAAGAGGGGAAGCGGGCATAACGTGCAGTTCGATCGGGCCAACAAAAGGATGCGAAGTATCGCATACCTTGTACCCGCTCGCCTCGCCCCCATTATCAGAGATCCCATATACACGGAGAAAACCAACGATGATGCGCATCGCGCTTTATCTTCTTACCAACCTGGCGGTCATTGTTGTCGCCAGCATTACCCTGAGCCTGCTCGGGGTAAACACCTATTTCGCCCAGAGCGGCGGCGGTCTTGATCTGACCAGCCTGCTAATCTTCAGTGCAGTCTTCGGGTTTGCAGGCTCGTTGATTTCCCTGTTCATTTCCAAGCCAATGGCCAAGTGGTCTGCCAGGGTCAAGGTGATCAAGGAGCCCTCTACTCCAGCGGAGCGCTGGTTGCTGGAAACGGTGGAAGAACTGTCACAGAAGGCAGGTATCAAGACGCCAGAGGTGGGCATTTTTCCCGCCCAGCAATCCAACGCCTTCGCAACCGGCTGGAACCGTAATGATGCTCTGGTGGCCGTTTCACAGGGATTGCTGCAACGGTTTCGCCCGGAAGAGGCCCGAGCGGTACTGGCTCATGAAATCGGCCATGTGGCCAACGGCGACATGGTGACCCTGAGCCTGATCCAGGGGGTAGTGAACACCTTTGTCATCTTTGCCGCACGGGTAGTGGGCTATGCCGTGGACAGTTTCATGCGCCGTGATGGCGGCGGTGGCTTGGGTTTTGGCTATTACATTGTGGTCATTGTGGCCGAGATCATCTTCGGGATTGCAGCCAGTGCCATCGTCATGTGGTTCTCCCGCTTCCGGGAATACCGTGCCGACGAGGCCGGTGCCAACCTGGCGGATCGCAACAGCATGATCGCCGCCCTGCAGCGTCTCAAGGCCGAATACGAAGTGCCAAACCAGATGCCAGACACCCTGGTGGCCTTCGGTATCAACTCGGGCCTGAAGCAAGGCATGAAAGCCCTGTTCTCCTCCCACCCGCCGCTGGATGATCGCATTCGCGCCCTGCAGAAGCAGTGAACAATGAATAGTTAACAGTGAACAGCGGCGCGATCCTGGATATACCGGATTTAAGCGTAAGAGGCCGCGTCCAGACTCTGGGCGCGGCCTCGTTCGTTTCTGTTAACAACAAACCCGGCGCGCGCCGCTGTTCACTATTCACTGTTAACTGTTAACTGATCCGTCAGTGGCCACCCGATACAAAATCTGGTCCTCATAGCCTGTCGTCACCGGCCATAACCCGCACAGAGAGGCATCCAGTGCCGCATCGCCGGTGTCCACCAGCAATGGGCGGCCCTCCAGGGTGTTGAGTTTGGTGCGCGTGGCAAGGATCTGCACATTCTCCTTGCCCAGTCGGCGAATCAGTTCAGGGCTGAATTGCTGATTACCCCGGCCAAACAGGTGCCCCTGCCCACCGATCACCGTAATCACCGCTCTGGCCGGCTGATCCCCGATCAAGTCCATTAATTCCGTTGCTCCCAGATCCGCAGCGACCACTTCGTGATTGAAGACCGCATCCACACCCAGCAGCGTGTTCTCCAGACCAAGCTGCTCCATCACCAGGGCCACAGTGGAACCGGACCCCATCAGGTACCAGGTGTCGTCCTCCATGGCATCGGCCACCCAGGCGGCCACTTCCGTGACCACGAGATCTTCCACTTCACGGCCACCACATTTCACCTGCTGAAGATAACGAGCCTCTGCGGGTACCTGAAGTTCACCATAGTGCCTGGCTCGCACTTCTCCCCGCCGAAACGCCTCTTCGTCAATATCGCGGACTTCCGCATGTTGCAAGGCGACCAGATGACCAGTGGCCAGTTCATGGAGCAGGCCGCCTGCCGCTTCAGGATTAACCGCATAGACCGCTGAATGCATCTTGCAACCGGCCGGCACGCCCAGCACCGGCAAGGATAAGCCAACCGCATCTACCAGATCCCGTGCCGTGCCATCGCCACCGGCAAACAGAAGCAGCTCCACGCCAGCCTGCTGCAACGCTTTGGCCGCCATGCGCGTGTCATCCGGGCTGCTGGGCATGGAGGATTCACCTACCACCTCACAGGGCAGGCCGGCCTCCACACAACTTTGCTCCCCCATGGCTCCCGCCCAGGTGAACAGCTTCACGTTCCCAAGCCCGGCAAGAGACGCCAGGGCACGCGTCATGCGGGCTGGCGCCTGCTGGGTGGCACCCCGGCGCAGGGCCTCTTCACGGGTGTTCGCACCATCACTGCCCTTCAGGGCCACACTGCCGCCAATCCCGGCATAGGGATTCACCAGTACGCCGACAACAAGGGTTTCTGCGTCTTTCATAAAAGGGTCATATCCGGAAACAAAAATGGCGTTGCTGACTACACGAGGTCAGGCAACCATATGTATTGTGAATCAGTCGAGGGCCATCAGCCATGAACATGAATAGCCAGCAGCCCAATACCCAATTCAACGGCGCCGCAGTGATTGATGATCAGGGGCGGGAAATCCCTATCACAGAAGCCATGATTCAACGTGCCTGCGAAAATCTGGCCCGTGAGTGGCATTACCCGTTGCCGCAGCGCAGTCAGCCTACTCCTGCGCAAACAACGCGTTAAGTATCGGCTCAAACTCGGGACTGGCCTTGCCTTGCCAGTCCCGGCAATGCATTTCCTGGCGCAGCGGATACTGCTTTCTCAACTGATCAAACGCCGCCGCCGGGTTCGCCTCCTCCAGGCTCTCCTTGAGACGGCGATCATCCTCGGGCAGGCAGTAAGCAGCCTGCAAAAGGGCCAGCAAGTCCTCCTCACTCTCCACATCCTTTTCCAGCGGTGGCAACACCGTCTGGTCGGCAGCGACAAGTGGAGGCACATTCAGCCACTGGCAAAAAGCGTCATACACCCTTCGCGTGCCGTTCAACTTGCCCTGAACACTGTAACCTGCAATGTGGGGACTACCCTGCTCCACCAAAGACAACAGCCGCGCCGGCACCAAGGGCTCAGTTTCCCATACATCCAGCACACTTAATGGCCCCTTACCGGCACGCAGCAGTTGTTCCAACGCCTGATTATCCACCACGGGACCACGGCAGGTATTGATCAGAATCCGCTCCGGCCCCATAGCCGCAAGGCGCCGTTCATCCAGTAGATGCAGGGTGGGATGGGCACCGCTCGCCGTGAGTGGCACATGCAGAGTCAGGACATCACTGTCCAGCAGCGCATCAAGCGGCTCACCGGGAAATCCCAGCGCCTTGCCGGTGACTTGCAAAGGCGGATCACAACACCTGACGGACAGCCCCAACGCGGATAACCACTGGGCAACCCGACTACCCACATTGCCCATCCCAATTACGGCCGCCGTCAGCCCCCGGGCCGGCCGGCCACGGGACTGGCAGGCCAACAACAGGGCCTGCAGCACATATTCCGCTACCGCACGGGCATTACAGCCCGGCGCATGGGCAAACACTCTGCCGGTGTCAGCCAGCCAGGCGCGATCCACATGGTCCGTTCCAATAGTGGCGGAGCCCACAAAGCGCACCGGACTGTTTGCCAGTAGTGTCGCATCCACCCTGGTCACGGATCGAACCAACAAGACATCCGCATCCGCCACCGTCTGCGGGTTGATCTGACGCCCCTCCACCCTTTGCAACTCGCCATGCGCTGCAAAAGCGTCAAGACCCGGCATATTGGCATCAGCAATGATTTTCATCTCGAGAGACAACTCCAGCTCAGTATTTCAACAGCTGGTCGGCAATCCGGCCCACCGCATCGGCGTAGCCAGCACCAAACAGGTTGTAGTGATTCAACAGGTGGTAAAGATCATAAACGCCCCAGGATAGCCGCTCTTGGCTATTGGGCAATCGTCCCTGGTAAGCCATATAAAAATTGTCGGGCACCTTCCCAAACAGGGCCATCATGGCCAGATCCACCTGCGGATCACCATAATAACAGGCAGGATCGTAAAAGACGGGCGCCCCGCTGTTGAGCCCAAGGTTTCCGGACCACAGATCACCATGGAGCAGCGCCGCTGGTGGCGCCTCGGGCAGAAACCGGTCAATGTCGGTCATTACGGCAGCCACCCTCTCTCGTACGGCGGGCGACAAGTCACTGGCCATGGCCAATTGCGGCGCAAGTCGCTGGCGCACAAAAAATGCCCGCCAGGCAGACATTTCCTGATTGCGCTGGGGCATGGCGCCAATGAAATTATCATGATCGAAGCCGTAAGGTCCCTCGCGCCGGCTGCGTGTGTGTAGTTGCGCCAGGGCGTCGCCAAGTTCTTGCCAATCCTCCCGGGTGACAGGGGGCGAGATCGGCACAAAGGCCATCAGCAACACCCCTGTTCCATTGATTTGACCGCAAAACGCCACACTCGGCACCAGAACGAAGGCCGACAAGGCCCCTAACCCAGCCGCCTCTTTCTTAAGAATGTCCGCATTTTCATGTAATTTAGCGAACAGATGCCGTTTTTTCGTTGCAATCTTCACCGAGATTGCCGTATCCCCTCCCCCGGTTGCTGAAAATTGAAACGGCCCCTCAACCCCTGTTTGCGCCAGGGCACTTTCCAGAATTTGCTCTACATCCATGCGCTACCGTACTCTCCCTATGCGAATAATTGACAACCGAAGCGTATAAAATTGCTCTCAGGGTCAATTATACCGGCTCTTCGGCCTTGATTTACGCCGTTCTTCTGAATTACAACTAGGGCAACTGCCGGATATCCGGCTCATAACAACAAAACAAGCGATCGCAAACCCATGAAAGCATTCCTTTCCCTGTGCAGCGCCCTGATTGTGGCCCTGTACTCGCCGCTTGGTGCTGCCAGTGATGATGGTCTTTCCGAGCAGATTCGACAGCTCAAGAATCAAGCCTTGGACCTGAACCGGGATCTGACCCTGCTGGAGCGTGAATTACTCTATGCGACGCCGCAAACCAGCATTTATGTATCCGTTGATGTGGGTACCCCCATCCGACTGGTTGATATCAACCTCACCATTGATGGCGAGCATGTGGGCTACCACTTTTACACCGATCAGGAATTTGAAGCCCTGACAAAAGGCGGCATTCAGCGCCTTTACACCGGTAATCTGACCAGTGGCCGTCATCTGCTCGAAGCCACCATTACCGGCTATGACCCCCAGGGCAAGGATTACCAGAAGACCACCAGTTATGCCTTTACCAAGGGCGCCGGGAAAAAAATGCTGGAAATGCAGGTGGTGGACGACCTCAATAACCAGCAACACAAGTTTGAATTCCGTGAATGGAATCAGCAATGAAGCAAGGACCACTGAAAAAGTGGCTGCTTGCAGCATGCATCGCCGCGTCCAGTGCATCGATTCAGGCGGCCAAGGTCGAGTTCTTTGACGAAATCGATACTGGCCCCACCCCGCTCAGCCTTGAACAGCACCGCTACCTGGCCTTTGGCGAGGTGATGTACGACTTCTATCGGCATGCCACCTTTGACGCCATTAACCAGTTGCTGGTCAACCAGGAACAATCGCTGTTCAATGAAGACACCGACTACGCCGAATTATTGCTCGGCGATCTCTATGTGACCTACGGCCTGCCGGGTAACGCTGAAACCATCTTCAACCGTCTTCTCAAAAAGGACATCCTCAGCCATACCCGCGCGCAGACCTGGTTACACAAGGCCGCTTTGCATTACCGCGAAGGCAACCTGACTGAAGCGGCGATGATCCTTGATGACAAGAAGGTGGAGGGTCTGGAACCTGCCGATGAAGCACGCCGCAAACTCATGCTGGCCAATATCTTCATGGCGGAGGGCGACTTCAGTGGTGCCCTGGGTTACCTGGACGGCGTGCCCATTGAGACCAATGAGGGACGCTACGCCACCTACAATATGGGCGTCGCTCTGATTCGTGGTGGCCATGAATCCCAGGGCCTGCAGTTGCTCAATTCACTGTTGACGCTGGATGCCAGCACCGACCAGGCGCTTGCCTTGCGAGACCGGGCCGCACTGGCAGCCGGCCTGACCCAGCTGCGCAGTGGCGAATTGGCAGGCGCCCAGTCCGCACTGCGCCAGGTCAGAAGCGACGGCCCCTTCTCCGAAGACGCCCTGCTGGCTTTGGGGCTTACCAATTACCGGGCCGGCGCGGTAAAGCGCGCCTTGCCGCTGTGGCTGGAGGCCGTTGGCAGGAACAGCAGTCACCCATCCGTGCAGGAAGCCCTGCTGCTTGCTCCCCGTGCCTATGAAGAGTTGGGAGGGATGCCCCAGGCGCTGGCAGGGTACAAATATGCCGCTGAGCAATACCGTGAAGCATTGAAGGACCTGCAAAGGGCCATCGAAAACATTGGCCAGACCGGTTGGGCGGATAATCTGTTGCCGGAAGACATCAATGAAGTGGGCTTTCTGCCCGCGAACAGTGAGGATCTGGCCAAGGGTGGTGAGCTCTCCTATCTGTACAAGCTGTTTTCCAGTAATGCCTTCGCACAACGCTTCCAGCACTATCGTCAGATCCACCAGATCAAGAGTATGGTTGAGCATTGGGAACAGTCTCTGCCGGCACTGCGTGAAACCTACCAGATCCAGCAGCAGACACTGACCCGCAACCTGCCCAATGTGCGCCGGCAAATCAGCCAACATCAGAAAACCCAGGAACAGCTCATGCTGGCCAGTGACAAGCTGGGCCTGAACATCCCCAATTTCGTGGACATGAGCCGCCCGGCCGACGTGGCCACCGCCGAGCAGGCCATCATGTGGGACAAGGTCGACAACCTGGCGAACCAGTTTGGCATGCTGCCGGGCTCAACCCATGCCAACGCCCTGCGTCTTCGCCGGGTCCGCGGGCTGCTTCTTTGGGATATTGCCCACCAGTCGGTGGAACAACGCGAGAAACAGATTCAAGCTGCAACCGAGCTGGAAGAAGAAAGCCGTATTCTGGCAGAACGCGTGGCGGCGGTCGGCGCCCAGATCCGTGATGCCACCCTGCGTACCCGGGATGATCTGGGACAGAGACTGGCACAGCAGCAGCCCCGTATCGCCGAGATCAAGCGAATGTCAGAAGACACACTGGCAGCGCTGGAAAAAAGCATGCAAGCTGATGCACTTGCGCTGCTGCGTGCCAACCAGAAAAAGCTCGCTGACCAGCTGGCTGAGGCCCATCTGGCCGTAGCACGATTACAGGACACCTCGGTCTCCGGGGAAAGTAAACAGAGGAAAGGATCGTGAACCGTTTTCGCCTGCACAGTCTTGCCGCTGCAGTAATTGCCATCAGCGGCTGTGCCAGCGCCCCGACCGGTGGCACTCTGGATCAACAGGCCAGGTTTGGTGGTACCACCCTGGCAGATCTGGAAAGCACCGATATCGTCATTGAAGAGCAACAGCTCGACAACGCCACTACCAAGGACGCACTCGACAGCTACCGCCAGGCGGCGGAACTGTTTGACGACCCCGAACGCCGTGCCAGAACACTGCGACGCATGGCTGATCTTGCGCTCTCCTCCGCCACTGAACAGGACATGGCCGAGTTCCAGGCAGAAAATGAACGGCTGGAGCGGGAAGTGGACGAGATGGTGTACAAGAACACCATGGAACAGGTGGAGAACACGGACGACGCGGAGCGCAAGCTGGCGCTCCTCGACCAGGCCGGCTACATGGCCCCTACCATGGCTGACGAAAACGTGGACTACACCACCGCTATCGGCCTCTACGAAGAGCTCCTGAGCAACACCAACGATCCGGAAGAACGGGCAGAAGCCTACTACCTGCTGTCCAAGGCATACGCCATGGATGGTGATCTTGATAAAGCCCAGGAAAGCCTGGATTCCCTTGTTGCAGAGTATCCGGACAGTGAATGGGCGTTGGAAGCCCAGTTCCGCCGCGCAGAAATGCTGTTTTCCGCTGGCGACTACGAGTATGCAGAACAGGCCTATGCGGATGTGATTCGCCGCGGGAAAGGAAACGAATTCTATAATCAGGCGCTGTACAAGCAGGGCTGGAGCCACTACAAACTGGGTGACTACACCCCTGCCCTGGGCAGCTTCTTCACCCTGCTGGACACGCTGGACGGCCATGCCGAGCTGGACAACGACACCAGCATGGAAAACAAGCTGTTCAAGGATACCCAGCGCGTGGCCGGGCTGGCGTTCTCCAATCAGGATGGCGCCAAATCAGTACGCAAATGGTTTGCCCGCAACGGCCAGCGTGATTACGAGCCCGAGATCTACCGCACCCTGGGTAATGTCTACCTTGGCCAGGAGCGTTTCCGTGATGCCGCAGAAACCTTCGACATGTTTGTCACTGTCTACCCGGATTCAGATCTGGCCCCGGAATTTTCCAGTCTGCAGATCGAATCCTACCAGGAAGGCGGATTTCCGACCCTGGTACTGCCCGCCAAGGAAAAATTTGTACAGCGTTACGGTGTCGCCAGCGAATACTGGCAGCGTCACCCGGAGATTCGTGAGCAGTACGTGGCACTGTTGAAAGGCCATATTCTGGACCTGGCTGAGTACCACCATGTGCTGGCCCGGAAATCCGGCGAACCCGCCGATTATCTTGTGCCGGCCAGCTGGTACAAGCAGTACCTTGACACGCCGCCAGCCAGCGAGAACCGTGGCGAGGTGAACCACCGTTATGCTGACGTGCTGTTTGCCGCACAGGATTACTCCACCTCGGTGGCAGAATTCGAACGCACTGCCTATCAGCACCCCAATTACCCGCAGGCTTCTGCGTCGGCCTATTCTGCACTGGTGGCCTATCAGCAAGTCCTCAATGACGAGAACCTGAGCGAAGAGGAAGCGACCCAGTGGCGAACCCGGAAAATCGCCAGCTCACAGAAGTTTGGTGAGACCTTCCCGGAGCATCCGGAAGTGCCGAACGTGTTGCGCAACACCGCCGAAGACCAGCTTGCACTTAATGATATCCCCGGTGCGGTCAAGACTGCTGGCATCCTCGTCAATCGTGAGCCACCACCGCCCAATGACTTGCTCCGTTATGGCTGGGCAACTATCGCCAATGGCGAGTTTGACCTGGCCAACTACCCCGTGGCGGAGTTTGCCTATGGGCAACTGCTGGCACTGGAAATGCCCGCCGAAGAACGCGCCACGTATCGCGAAAAGCTGGCGGTAAGCATCTACCGGCAGGCTGAAACGGCACAGAGCGCCGGGGATGTGGACCTGGCAGCCGCCACCTTCCTGCGTGTGGGCCAGACCGTGCCTGAAGCGGCTGTACGCAAGAACGCGGAATTCGATGCGGCCACGCTTTACATCAACCAGGGGCGTGGAGCGGAGGCTATCCCGGTTCTCGAGGCCTTCCGTACCCGCTATCCGAATGACCCCTTGACCGAAACCATCCCGGACAAGCTGGCCGTGGCTTACGAAAAACAGGGCAATTACACCGCCGCCGCTGGCGAACTGGCGTTGATTGCAGCCAATTACAAGGGTGAAGACGACGAGCTGTCACGCCAGGCATTGTGGAAAGCGGCTGAGATGCAGGACCGTGCTGAACAACCGGCGCAATCCATTGCCATGTACAAGCAATACCTGCAGGAATGGCCGCAGCCCTATGATTTCCGCTCCGAGGCGCAGTACCGCCTGGTAGAGCTGAACCGCAAAACCGGCAATACAGCACAGGAAACCTACTGGCTCGAGCAGCTTGTCACCAGCTACCGTGATGCCGGCAGCAATGCCTCTGATCGCGTGGCCTGGTTGGCGGCCTATGCCAGCTTCACCCTGGCCGAGCCGGACTTCCAGCGGTTTAACAGCATCAAGCTCGAGCAGCCTCTGAAGACCTCCCTGGCAGAGAAAACCTCCGTCATGAAGACTGCACTGGCAGACTACCAGGCGGTTGCCGACATCGGCGTGGCAGAATATGCCACCGCTGCCAATTACAAGATTGGCGAGATGTACCGGGTGCTGGCCAAGGATCTGATTGCCTCCGAACGCCCTCAAGGTCTGGACGAACTGGAGCTTGAGGAGTACACCATGCTCCTTGAAGACAAGGCCCTGCCCTATGAGGATCAGGCCATTGATATCCTGATCGCCAATGCCGACCTGGTCACTGATGACATTTATGACCAGTGGGTTAAAAAGAGCTTTGGTGCACTGGCCGAACTGATCCCCGGTCGCTACGCGAAATTTGAACAGGTTGAGAGCCATGTGGACATTATTTACTGATTCTCCGGCACCCCGGCGTCTGCCGCTGGCCGCCCTCTCCCTGAGCCTTGCGCTAGTCATGTCTGGCTGTGCCACCAATACCGGTGGTGGTCTTGAGGGCACGCCGGAGGGGCATACCAGCAAATATGAAGGCCAGAAGGCCGGGGGCGCAGCCTCAGACAGCGATGCGGTGCATATCCCCCCCGTCCCCCATTCACCGGAGGCGGAAAAAGTAGCCCAACAGGCCATGGCAGAATACGCCCGTGCCCTGCAAACTCGCATGGCAGGAAATGACCAGCAGGCACTTGTCATGTTTCAGTCGCTTGCAGAAAGGTATCCTCAGTTATCAGGTCCAAAATTGAATGTGGGTCTGATCTACATGGAACAGGAAAAATTCCCGGAAGCCGAAAAGGCCTTCCGTGAATGTCTGGCCATTAACGATGCCAATCCCTACGCCCATAACGGCCTGGGCCTGGCATTGCGGGAACAGGGTCAGTTTGATGAGTCTCGCAGCCACTATGAGCAGGCTCTGACGCTGGACCCGAAATACGCCCGCGCCCATTTCAATCTGGCCGTACTGGGTGAGTTATATTTGCAGGATCTGAATCTGGCCCTGACCCACTTCCGGGCCTATCAGAATCTGCAGAAGCAGGCCGACAGTAATGTGGCCAACTGGATCGTTGATCTGGAAAACCGCGCGCCGGACGCCCCCAGTCAGCCAGTGGCTGGCAGTGGCGACGGAAATAACACAGGAGGTGTCAACTAATGCGTGTAAGCACACTCGCAGGCAGCCTTGTACTCGCTTTCACAGCGGCAGCCCATGGCGCCGATGGCAATGAAGAAACGGGGGTGACCAATGTGATTGGCACCCAGGAAGCCCCCACCGTTTTGAACGTGGTGCCCTGGAAAGACCGTGAAGTGAAGCTGGAGAAAAAGGACCCCACTTCATCACTGCTTAACAGGGTACTCGAACCGCTGGACCAGGAAGTCCTGATGCGTGAAATCGAATACCATCAGCTGCTTACCAGCTCACCGGAAGATGAGGGACTGTTCCTCGATTGAAGCGTCGGGGCAGCGCACCCTGCCCCGGTAATTCTCTGGATGCGTACAACCTTGTTTCTGATTGATAATGACCTTTTGGGGAAGGCAACAGCGTTAGCAAACCAGCCCACTGCTGTCTGCCACACAACAACACAAACCAGTAACACCGCAGGAGAAGTCCATGCCCACCACTGCCACCTCTGCCGCACAGAGCGCAGGTATTGTTGATACCGCCATCTCTTTTATTCAGGACGGCGGCTTTTTCATGTATCCCATTCTGATTGTTCTGGCCCTGGGGCTGGCGCTGTCTCTGGAACGCATCATCTATCTGCAGGCCACCAAGGCGCGCAACCAGAAAACCTGGAAGGATGTGTATCCACTGATCGCCAAAGGCCAGTTCCGTCAGGCGCTGGATGTGGTCAGCACCAGCGATACCGGCATGGCCAAGATCATCGGCTACGGTCTCGAACGCGCCAAAACTGCCAAGCGCCATGACGATATCGAACTGGCCATGGAAGAAGGCCTGATGGAAGTGATCCCGCGCCTGGAAACCCGTACTCCCTACATTGCCACGTTCGCCAACATTGCCACCCTGCTCGGCCTGTTGGGTACCATTCTTGGTCTGATCAGCGCATTTACCGCGGTAGCAAGCGCAGACCCGGCCCAGAAGGCAGATCTTCTTTCTGCGTCCATTTCCGTGGCCATGAACACCACCGCCTTCGGCCTGATCGCTGCAATTCCGATGCTGCTGGCCTTTGCCTTCATCAATTCCATGACCGGCAAGATGGTAGACAGCATGGAAATGGCCTCGGTGAAATTCGTGAATGTCTTCCGCCAGGTATCTGAGCGCAAGAGCGAAGCCCAATAAGCTGACTTCTTGTTTTCGCCAACCTGGTGTAAGGATCTGGTATGCGATTTCGCAGACGACGTTCGCACGACACCGAGGCGGAACTGAACATCACTGCCTTCCTCAACCTGATGGTAGTGTTGATTCCTTTTCTGCTGATCAACGCAGTGTTTGCGCAGGTTTCCATCCTGCAGCTGAACCTGCCAGCTATTAGCGACAGCAGTACGCCCTCGGAAGACGATGAAAAAGACAAACTGGTGCTGGAAGTATTGATCTACGAGAACCGCTATGAGGTAGTAGATCGAAATACCAGTGCTGTACTTAAAATTCTGGAAAACAAGGATGACGCGCACGACAGTGATGCGTTGCATGACTACCTGGTTGAACTAAAGAAGAAGTTCCCCGACGAAACGGCAGTCACCTTGTTATGTGAAGATGACACCCCCTACCGGGTCATGATCAAGACCATGGATGTGGTGCGTCTCTACAACACCGAAATCAACGGACAGACTATCAAGAAAGAACTGTTCCCCAACATCAATATCGGCTCTGCACCTGCTGACAAGGCCGCCGGAAACGGAGGTGACGCGTGAAGAAATCCAGTCGCGCCCGCCGTATGGCGCGCCATCACGGCAAGCACAAGACCGTTGCGGCATTGAACCTGACCTCGTTGATGGACATTTTCACCATTCTGCTGATCTTTCTGCTGGTGAATAACAACAACGCGGCCAAACTGCCCGACAACAAGGACATTCAACTGCCCGAGTCGGTTGCCCAGGAACTCCCCAATGAAGTGCTGACGGTACAGATCAGCCCCAGCGACATCATTGTGGAAGGTCAGCCCATCGCGAAGACGGAAGCGGTTCGCGAACAGGAAGAGCGCACCGTGCAGGCGTTGATCGACGAGCTGCAGTTCCGTGCCTCCCAGGCGCTGTCTGTAAACCCGGAGGAGGATCGCGAGATCATGATCCTTGCAGACCGGGATGTTCCCTATGTTGTTATCAAGAAGCTGATGCGTAGTTGTATGGAAACGCCATACACCAAAGTGTCCTTCGCTGTGCTGAAAGTGGCAGAGGAGGACAGCGAATGACGCAGAACAATAACAACAAGCTGCGAATCCTGATCGACGGCACTCTGCCTTGGGATAAACAGGAGGGGGAAAACCGCCGACTGTACGGCTTCGTCATCATCTTTCTGGTTCTCTGTTTGATTCTCATGGTGCTGGTGGAATCCATCACCATCGAGAAGCCGGATAGAGAACAGCAAGAGATTCCCGAACGGCTGGCGCAGATGGTGCTTGAGAAACAGAAAGAGCCACCGCCCCCGGAACCCGAGCCAGAACCGGAACCCGAGGAAGAGGAACAGCCCAAGGAAGAAGAGCCTGAGCCAGAACCCGAGCCCGAACCTGAGCCTGAACCGCGTCCTGATCCGACCCCTGAGCAGCGCGATGAAGCCCGGGAAACTGCCAAGGCCAAGCTGGAAGAAGACCTGGGTGATTCCCTGTCTGGGTTGGACGATATTGGCCCCCTTGTCAGCTCGGGTAACGATCTGCGCACTGGCGGCAGCAGTGAAGCCAAGGCGGAACGTGACCTGATTGGCAAGCGTGCCAGCGCAGGGTCTGGTGGTGTGGCTGTAGCCAAGGCCTCCAGTGGTGGCGGTGGCGGCGGCACACTCTCCTCCGGGAGTGTGGGCAGTGGCAAGGTGGACAGCAAGATCGCCGAATCTGGCCAGGCAGCGAGCACTACCCGCAAGGGCAGCGATGGCAAGAGCCGACGTACCCAGGAACAGTTGCGCCGCGTATTCGACCGCTATGCTGGCAAGTTCAACAGTCAGTACCAGCGTGCACTGCGCAGCAACCCGGCCTTGCAGGGCACCGTCGTGCTGTCACTGGTCATTGCCCCCAACGGGGATGTGACTGACGCCAAGATCAAGTCCAGTCAGCTTAACGATGCCAAGCTTGAACGGCGTATCCTGTTGATTGCCAAGGGTATGAATTTTGGCGCCATGAACGTGGAAACCTGGAAAGGTGACTACAAGCTGAACTTCTTCCCGAATTGATCCCACCTTCGGAAAGAATAAAACGCCCTTCGGGGCGTTTTTTTTGCCGCTCTGGGGCTGCAAACACGGCAACACGCCGGTGGATGCCCCCTACTGCAGGAGTCTGCCTGCAGACGATGCGAGCGACGGCGAGAGACAGTTTCGAGTTTCGGGAAGCGAGTTTCGAAAGCATAAAACGGCAAACTGCCCTGATTCGCTTTTCGAACCTCGTAACTCGAAACTCGCATCTGGAATCCTTGCCTCGCTTGAGCTCGGATCGCCCAGACAAGCTCGTTATTCGCTTCGCTCACCCCTTCGGGGCCGCACTCCGTGCGTTACTCCGCTTCGCTACGTTCCTACAGTGGCTTCGTAGAAACACCGGTTCCGTTGTAGGAGCCCAGCTTGCCTGGGCGAATCGGGTAGCTAAAAAAACCACCCAGCCCCGGGAACTTATTGGCCTTTCTTATTCCAATCGAGCGTAGCTCGTAGCTCGTAGCTCGTAGCTCGTAGCTCGTAGCTCGTAGCTCGTAGCTCGTAGCTCGTAGCTCGTAGCTCGTAGCTCGTAGCTCGTAGCTCACTGCCCTGCCCGCTTCTTGGTCCAGGCGGTAGCCTGGGCGGTCAGAGGATCTTCAGGCCAGGGGTGTTTCGGGTAGCGGCCACGCAGGTCCTTGCGCACGGCCTGATAATTTTCAGACCAGAACCGGGCCAGGTTATCGGTGATGGCTGCCGGTCTACCCGCCGGCGTCAGCAAATGCGCGGTGATCCTCAATTTACCGCCAGCCAGTACCGGCAAGGTCTTCATGCCAAACAATTCCTGAAGCTTTACGGCCAGCACCACATGCTCGCCGCGGTAGTCCAGGGCTACCTGACGCCCAGTGGGTATGGTAACGGCCTCCGGCATCAGCTGGTCCAGCAACTGTTGGCGAGAAGGATCCAACAAACCCGCCAGGGCACTGCCCAGGGGTAAGGATTTCAGATCCTCCGCGGTGCGCATGCCCGCAAGATAAGGCGCCAGCCACTGCTCCAGCCGGGCCAGTAAACATTCATCACTGAGATCGGGCCATTGCTCATCCAGCTGGGCCAAACGCATGACCCTGGCCTGCCACTGACGCAGGCGGGGGGTCCAGGGCAACAGCTCAAGCCCTTCCTGACGAATGCCGTCCAGCAAGGCCTCGCTCACCTGTTCAGGATTCAATCTGGACAACGGCAGGGATTCCAGCTCAATCTCCCCCAGGCAACGCAGGCGTCGGCCTGTGACCCGCTGCCGCTCTGAATCCCATGCGACAATTTCACGATTGCGGGCCCGCTGAGACAACAGCATTTCCATGGTGTCTGCGCTGACCGGTAATGCCAGCCTGATTCTCGCGTCCCGTGGATTCCCATCCGTATCAAGAACCAGCAGCCATTCTTCCTCTTCAAGCGCATCTCGCTGTGGCAGCGCCAGACCAGGACCGTCTGCCATCTGGTAACGGTGTTGCTGGTTGTTCCGCTTTTTCGCCAGCTGCATGGGCATTGCATCAGCCAGCAGTCTGTCCAGCCTTCCCTGCCAGTCTTCCTCATACTCACCGGCGCCAGCGACGATTCTGGATGCCTCACTCAGCACATGAGCGTAGCGCTGCGGTTGTCGGGCCAGGGCTTGCAACCGAGTGCGCAAGTCGACACCCTGCCCTTGCAGAATATCCCGCTCGGACAATAACGCCGCCACTCGAGCGGCGGTCTTGGGCAAACCGGCCTTGTGACCTGACATCACCAGCGCCGCCAGGGAAGGTTCCAGCCCCAGTTTGGCGATATCCAGTCCAAACCCGGTGATCGCGCCGCCCTTTTCCAGGGCCCCCATCAGGGTGAGTCTCGATACCGCCGATTGCCATGCCGCCTCAGGCGGTGCGTCCAGCCACTGCATCTGAGCAGGATCCAGACAGCCCCAACGGGCCAGATCCAGCACCAGCTGATCGAGACCCACACGACAAATCTCGGGTACCGGGTGCTGGGCCAACACCTCTTCAGCGGACCAGCAACGAATGCAGACCCCAGGCCCCAGTCGCCCTGCTCGGCCGGCACGCTGCCTTGCACTGGCTTCACTGATACGACGAGTCACCAGCCGGCTGCGGTGACGGCCGGGATCGTAGACTGGTTCCCGGGCCAGGCCACTGTCGATGACATGGGTGACGTTGTCGATGGTAAGACTGGTTTCCGCCACGTTAGTGGCCAGGATAATGAGCGGACGCCCTTCACTGGCCTGCTTGAGAACCTGTTGCTGATCATCCAGGGACAAGCCACCGTGCAGCTCCCTCACAGAGCCTGAAAGCTGCTGGCTATCGAGATGCTGCCGTACCCGGCGAATGGCTGCCTGACCGGGCAGAAAAACCAGCATGACCGTTGCCTGGTGCTCCACTGCCGCGATCTGACTGGCCACATGCCGTTCCCAGTGTTGATTGGCAGGTACCGGAGCATAACGCACATCAACCGGGTAACAGCGCCCTTCACTCTTCACCAGTGGCAAGCCAAGACGCTCCATCAGCGGCCCGCAGTTCAACGTTGCCGACATGACCAGCAAGCCCAGGTCCTCACGAAAAGCTTCCCGTGTTTCACAGATCAGTGCCAGTCCCAGATCCCCTTGCAAGGAACGCTCGTGAAATTCATCGAAGATCACCAGACTGATGCCATTCAGCTCCGGGTCGGCAAGTAGCATGCGGGTCAACACCCCTTCGGTGACCACTTCCACCCGTGTATTGTCACTGACCCGGGTATCGGTCCTGGTCCGGTAACCAATCGTCTCGCCGGGTTTTTCCTGTCGCTGTGACGCCATGAAGCTTGCCACAGAACGGGCAGCCACCCGACGAGGCTCGAGCATGAGGATACGGCCCTTGCTGGCCCAGTGGGTTTCCAGAAGACCCAGCGGCACTCGGGTGGATTTACCGGCGCCGGTCGGTGCTTCAAGAATGGCACCGCCGTGCTCGGAAAGCGTGGAAAACAGTGACGCCATCACGGCATCTACAGGAAAGGGATGGGTCATGACATATTCTGTCTGGATTGAGACAAATTACTCATAAGTAAACAAGAATGTGATTCAATGAGGACTGTTGAAGCCGATGACCTATGCTATATTCTGAGTATCACTAATAAAATATAACTAGGTGATCCATCCGCTATGATGAACGACTTGGGGATACCTGAACATCTCATCTGGAAACTGAACGAATTCGACAACCACCAACGGGCGGTCAACTTCATCAAGCAGTTTCAGGATACGTTGTGTGTGTACAGTGGCCCAGTAGAGCAACTCTATACCAATTACGAGATATCACTACCGGAAAATGATGAGCGCTCACTGATTATTCTTCCCAATCCCTATGCCTACCACGATACCTTCAACGGCATTGTCGAAGAGAGCGTTCACGCCAGTGGCATGTACATCGTACCCGGTGATCTGTTTGGCAAAGAGGGGTTGTTTCTCACATTGCGGCTGCTCAAATCCGGCAAGCGTGTGGTCAAGCCGGTACCGTTGAAAGTTGGCTTGTGGGCATTGATGAAAAAGGAAACCGAGTCGGTGCCTTTTCTGCCTGTTATTACCAAAGGGGACCTGCGTGCCTTCCGTAAGGACTTTCCCTGTCTCCACCTCAATCGCATCATGCCGTCCAAACTGACTGATCGTTCGCCGATGGAGATCAAGGCGATTCAGAGGGTAATCCGTGACAAACTGCAGGTGTATATGTAGCTCTGCTGCCGGGTATACCCGACAGCAGAACGCGTGCGACAGCCGCTGATCAGTCAGCGCTGTCGTAGCAATAATCCAGCGCGTGCACGTAGTATTCCAGCCCCTTGAAAGCCGCCTTGTGAGCGCGCTCACGACTATCCTCATCCACACAGATCAACTTGATCAGCTCCATGGCTTCATGGGGGTGGTCGTCATCGTAGGATGCGTGGGCCCGCAACCAGGCCATGGAATGACGGTTAATGGTAGCAACCCCCTGCTCTTCATAGGCTTTCATGCCTTTCACCACACTCTGGCTCCACTCCCCGGTGGCCCATTCGATGGCCAGGTTGGTGGCGGCAATCCCCTCCTCCAGAGTGGCCTGGCGACCGATACTCCAGAGATAGTGATTGACGGCGTCCATGGCAGCAGGTGGATCGACAAATTCGAGATCATGCAGGGTCAGGCCAAACCCCATGGCCCAATCCTGGTACCAGTAGGCGTGGCGCTGTTCAATCTTGATGTTACCTATCAGCCAGTTCTTGGCCTCTTCATGTCCCGCATGGCGGCCGGGCCGGGTTTTCGCCAGATTCAGGCCCATGTACTTGGGGAAGTTCTCCACCAGCGGATAGAAGTTCAGCAGTGCAGAACGAAAACGTGCCAGGCTCAGTGCGCCGCTGCCCATTTCCATAAACAGCGGATGGTGAACCACTTTATCCTTGAGTGGCACCAAGTCGTCCCAGAACTGACGTGCCCAGGGGGAATGTTCAGTTAACTCCAGCGCTTTCTTGTAATTAGCGGCGCGCATAGTTGTTCTCCGTCACAACAGTCAATGAAGCAGACCAGCGCGTATCAGTACGCTAGTTCAATAATTTGTATAATCTATTTCGCAGGCGGCGTAAATGACGAATTCGCTTTCTGTCAGCGGCAACCGATGGATTATAGAGCGCCTGCTGGTACTGCAAGGCCCACTGCCGGGCCGCCTCCGCCGCATCTGGCCAATACCTGGCAATGCATTCTGCCAACTGCTGTGGACTCAACCCGGGTTCCAGTGTTACCCCCTGTTGACGCCCCACGCGTGCATGCAGGCGCCAGAATTCCCGCTCCATGGGGTTCTGGCGGTGGCCTTTGTCCTGCCGCAGCAAGACAATCATGTAGAGGGCGAGTAACAGGGTAATCCCGCCCAGTAGCGCCAGTGCAATGCGCATCGGACTGGCGGAGCCCAACAACTGACGAAGCAGGTTCCCCTGTGACTGGCTGTTGTAACCGAGAACCCAGGTCTGCCACTGAAAATCCACATAGTCGCCCCATTGCCTCAGTCGGCCCATCAGACCGGAATCGGCGAAGCTCTGCAGACCTTCCAGTGCACCGATATCGAATTCGCTGTCTGACAATGCCGCTCTCAGGCCATCTTCGATACGATCCGGTGCCACGGCGGCGGTGGGATCAACCCGGACCCAGCCTTGGCCCTCCAGCCAAACCTCGCTCCAGGCGTGAGCATCATACTGGCGAACCATCAGGTGGGAACCAAGCGCGTTGGGCTCGCCCCCCTGATACCCGGCCACCACACGGGCCGGGATCCCTGCCGCCCGCATCATGAAGGTGAAGCTGGAGGCATAATGTTCACAGAAGCCGCGACGGGTCACGAAAAGGAATTCATCGATGGGGTCAACAGGAAGCGGCGGTGGCTTGAGGGTGTAATAGAACGGTTGCTGACGAAAGAAGCGCAGCGCGGTCTGCACCACCTCAGCGCCGCTGCCCGCGTCCAGCTGCCACTGTTGCGCCAGCCCCCTGGCCCGTCTGCCCACCCCCTCATCCGGCAGGGAGAGCATCAACTCTCGTTCGCTTGGCTCCAGCGTAATCGAAGATGACAATGCCGGATAGCTGCTTACCCTGTAGCCAAAATTGTCGGCTACCGGCTCTCTGGCCACCAGACGAAGGTCACGGGCCAGCCCGGCCTCTCCCTGCTCCAGCACTGGCACCTTCATGGCAAACAACCATTGCCGTTGTGTGGGCTCCATGATCACCTGATAGCGGTATCCTTCGCCCCGCTCCGCGGCCATCAAGGACTGATACCAGCCTGGCGCCGCCTGGCCGGCTTCATAAAGGTAATCCTTGCGCTGCATCCCACGGGGCATGGCCTGCTGCCAGGTGCGGCCATCGAAATGGCTCAGGGTCAGCCCCCGCCAGTAGCGTTCGTGCTTGGGCGGCATCGCCCCATCGAAGGCAATCCGGAATGCGGGCTCGGAAGATTGCGACAATTCACTGATTTCTCCCGGAGCCATGCTGTCGGACATCCCGGTGCGGGCCTGACCGGAATCCAGACGCATGTTCCACAGTGGCGGCACCCGGGGAACCAGCACAAACAACACCAGCATGACCGGCACTGCCTGCAGGACCATGACCCCGCCTCGCCGCATGTGTCCCATGGGGCGAGCCCCGGTATCACTGTGGTTGATGCCCACCAGACAGGTGGTCAGCAACAGCATACAGAGCAGCACATAGCTGAAGATGCCCGGCCCGCGAGCAAACAGCAGCGCGGTGGCACAGACGAAGTACCCCAAAACGATCACCACATAGGCGTCACGCTGGCGCACCACTTCCAGAAACTTGAGCGCAAACAGGCTCACCAGCAAGGCGACCCCCGCTTCGGGGCCGTATATCCGGCCGAAGGTAAACCAGGTCAGCCCCACCACCCCGACCATCAACGCGCCCCGTAGCAGCTTGCCGGTTACCCGGATTCGCTGCCGGTCAGCCAGTGCCCTAAGCACCAGCACCAACACCAGCAGGCCCGCCTGCCAGGCAGGGCCACGAATCAGCTGCGGCAGTGAACAAGCGATCACCGTCAGGACAAGCCAGAAGCGCGTGTGAGTGGGAACCTGATAGACCCGCATTAGCCAAACTCCGGCCAGGCGGCCAACGCATCCAGCGCTCGCAGCCGGTGGGTATCGCCGGTATCCGGCGGCAGAGTAAGACCGGGCAACTTCATGCCATAGGGCTGTTGTTTCTTGTCCAACACCAACACCCAGTAACAAAGGATCGACAGTCGCTGCTCCGCAGGCCGCCCCTCCAGCAGGTCCCAGTCCAGCCACAGCCTGCCACCGGCAGGCTCTTCGAATAACTTGGTGTTCAGTCCACTGCCGCGGGCAAATCCCTTCCAGTCGATGCGCCGCAGTGAATCGCCAGCCACATAGGCACGCAGCCCTTGAAACTCTTCATTTCCGGCCTTCCCCGCCGGCGCAGACTGGGTCACTTCGCTGCCCCCGTCAGCCGGACACTCACGGCTTTCCTGAGGCGATGGCCAGGCCAGGCAGTAATGATCCAGACTGACATAAGACCAGGTGCGTAACAGGCCCAGGGGGAAATAGCTTTCCACTTTCATACGGGGAGCGAGAACGCGCCCTCGGCGAGGCAGGTCCAGGTTAAGCCACAGAGCGCTTTCTTCTCCTGCCGGAACGGTAATCTGCTGCGGCGGCTGCCCTTCCCACTTGAGCCAAATGCAGTAATGGTCACGGCGCTCGCTGAACAGCGTCACGCCTAATGCGCCATGCTCGCCAGCGAAGCCGGAATCGCTGCCACCATTGCGCACACCCAGCCCGGAGAGATTCCGGTAGGTGTGCAAAATAGCGACAAGAAACAGGCTGGCCAGCAGAAAACTGAGTGACAGGATCAGATTGTTCTCGTAGTTGATGCCACCAATGAACAACAGGCTGGCAACGCCCATATAAAAGAAACCGTAACCGGTAGGAAAGATGAAGATGCGTCGCTGGTTCAGTATCACCAATGGGGCGCGCGGCAATCTGCGCGCTAACCAGCGCTGATAGAGATTCCGGATGGGAGCCGGCAAGCGCATTGGCTAGCGCCGTACCACCGGCACGGATTGCAGCAACGACTGGGTCATGGCTGCCACACTTCCGCCCTGTCGGGCACTCAAGCGATGCTCTGCCACTGCTGCCCACACCGCCTGAATATCTTCCGGGAGTACATAATCACGGTTGCCAATCAGCGCCCAGGCACGGGCAGCCTTGAGCAAGCCCAAGCCCGCCCGGGGAGAAAGCCCGGCCACAAAACGATCGTCGGTGCGAGTGGCTTCGAGCAATCGCTGCACATAGTCCAGCAACTCATGGCTGGCGCGAACCTTGTCGACCATACCACTGAGTTTTATCAGCCCCTCGCTGCTGATTACCGGCTTCAGGTTGCGGGCCTGTTCACGCAGATCCCCACCAGCCAACAAGTTCAGCTCCACCTCCGGGGCGGGATAGCCCAGGGAGATCCGCATCAGGAAGCGGTCCAACTGGGACTCCGGCAACACGAAGGTGCCGGCCTGATCAGAGGGGTTCTGGGTAGCCACCACAAAGAAGGGCCTGGGAAGCGGCCGGGTCACCCCGTCCAGGGTGACCTGTCGCTCTTCCATGGCTTCCAGCAATGCCCCCTGGGTCTTGGGCGTGGCACGGTTGATCTCGTCAGCCAGTAACAGCTGGGTAAAGACCGGGCCCTCACGGAGGGTGAAATTCTGGGTATTGGGATCAAAAACGGAAACGCCGAGAATATCCGCTGGCAACATGTCACTGGTGAACTGCACACGGCGGTATTGCAACTGGAATACCCTTGCCAGCGCATGGGCCAGTGTGGTCTTGCCCATGCCGGGCAGATCTTCAATCAGCAGGTGCCCATTGGCCATCAGGCAGGTCAGTGCCAGCTTAAGCTGGTCTTCCTTGCCGAGAACCACTTTCCCGACTTCAGCAAGAGCATTTGTCAGTGCCTGCATGCGATCCCTTTTGTACGGTTTATTGTTATGAGGTCAGCGTAGCTGTCAGACGGTAAAGACCCTGTCAGTTACTGGCAAGCGCGTTGAGACCGCGGGCCAGGTCCGCTTTGAGGTCTTTGACTGACTCCAGCCCCACGGCCAGCCGGATCAGATTTTCCGTCACACCGGCACGACGCTTTTCCTCCTCGGCCACCCGCCCATGGGTGGTGGACGCTGGATGGGTCACGGTAGTTTTCACATCCCCCAGATTGGCGGTAATGGAAATCAGTCGGGTGGCATCAATAAACCGCCATGCGGCCTGTCGGTCGCGGTTGCCTGCAGCATCTTCAACCTCGATGGACATGACCGCACCGAAAGCGGATTGTTGCTTGTCGGCCAACGAATGCTGGGGGTGGGAAGACAACCCGGCATAATGAACCTTGACGATACCTGGCTGGGTTTCCAGCCACTGGGCCAATTCCAGCGTACGGGCACTCTGGGCCTCCATGCGAAGACTCAGGGTTTCCAGGCCCTTGAGAAAGACCCAGGCGTTGAACGGGCTCATGCAGGCTCCCGCAGAACGCACGAAGCCCAACACCTCATCCATTTGCGCCTTTGGCCCTACAACCGCGCCACCAAGACAACGGCCCTGACCATCCAGGTACTTGGTCGCACTGTGAATGATAATGTCTGCGCCCATTTCCAACGGCTTTTGCAGCGCCGGTGTACAGAAGCAATTATCCACCACCAGCAAGGCATCATTGTCATGGGCCAGCTCGGCCAACGCGGCAATATCGCCGATCTCGGAGAGCGGGTTGGAAGGCGTTTCCAGGAAAAGGATCTTTGTCTCCGGGCGGATAGCATCCTGCCACGCAGACACATCCTTGAGATCAACCATGGTGGACTCGATACCGAACTTCTTCAGGTAACGGTCAAAGATCACATTGGTCGTGCCGAACACACTGCGTGAGCTGAGCACATGGTCACCGGGCGACAACAGTGAGAAGAAGGTGCCGCTGATGGCGGCCATCCCGGAGGCAAACGCCACGCACGCTTCCCCGCCCTCCAGTGCGGCCAGACGCTGTTCGAAGGCACGCACAGTGGGATTGGTAAAGCGGGAGTAGATATTACCCGGCTCTTCCCCGCCAAAACGGGCGGCTGCCTGGGCGGCGCTTTCATAGACGAAACTGGATGTCAGGAAAATCGGATCCGAATGAGCCATTTCATCCGTGCGCAATTGCGCCGTCCGAATGGCAAGGGTTTCCACATCAAACTCGTTCGGATCCAGTTCCTTCATTAGTACGCCTCATGCTTCACGCAACACGCGCTTATAAGTCTATGATGGTGGCACTTCACTGCACGCGAACCTGCTCAATCCGCTGAATCGCGGTGAGAGAACGGCAGGATCAACAAAGCCCTGTCGCGTTGTTGCGTGAAGCGTGGTGCCTGTTGCGTCAGTTAGTATTGTGCAGATCGATAATTTCGTTGTCGGCCAGGGCCTGCTTCTTTTCCGACGAGCCCTTGGCATCATCGTTGCGCCGGGCCTCCAGCTCAGACAGATAGTCCAGCGTGATATTGCCTGCCAGATACTCCCCATTGAACACGGAACAATCGAAAGACGCCACATCGGGGTTGCCTTCACGACAGGTATCCACCAGGTCGTCCAGGTCCTGATAGATAAGCCGGTCTGCACCGATCAAGGTGCAGATATCCTCAGTGGTGCGGTCATGGGCGATCAGTTCCCCGGCAGCCGGCATATCGATGCCATACACATTGGGATACTTCACCGCCGGTGCCGCCGACGCGAAATACACGTTACGGGCTCCGGCCTCACGGGCCATCTGAATGATCTCGTTACAGGTGGTACCACGCACGATGGAGTCATCCACCAACAATACATTCTTGCCCTGGAATTCCAGCTCGATGGGGTTGAGCTTCTGGCGGACGGACTTCTTCCGCTGTTGCTGGCCCGGCATGATGAAGGTCCGGCCGATATAGCGGTTTTTGATGAAGCCCTCACGGAATTTCACCCCCAGGTGGTTGGCCATCTGCAGCGCTGATGTGCGACTGGTATCCGGGATCGGAATAACCACGTCAATGTCGTGATCCGGCCACTCACGCTCCACTTTTTCCGCCAGTTTTTCCCCCATCCGCAAACGGGCCTTGTAAACGGAAATGCCATCGATGATGGAATCGGGACGCGCCAGATAGACCTGCTCGAAAATACACGGGTGCAGGCTGGGGCTTTCCGCGCACTGGCGAGTGCACATTTCACCTTCAGCAGTAATATAGATCGCTTCACCCGGTGCCAGGTCCCGAACCAGGTGGAAGCCCAGTGAGGACAGCGCAACTGACTCCGACGCCACCATGTACTCCGGGCCCTGCGGGGTGTCCTTGCGACCGAAACAAACCGGGCGGATACCGTGGGGGTCACGGAAGGCGAGAATGCCATAACCGGTAATCATGGCGACAACCGCATAAGCGCCTTCAACCCGTTTGTGGACCGCAGCTACTGCATCGAAAATATCATCCGCTTCAGGCTGAAGCTTGCCACGGCTCTGAAGTTCATGCGCGAATACATTGAGCAGCACTTCAGAGTCAGAGTTGGTATTGATGTGGCGCAGGTCTGCCCGGAAAATGTGCTCGGCCAGTTCTTCCGCGTTGGTCAGGTTACCGTTGTGGGCAAGGGTAATCCCGTACGGAGAGTTCACATAAAACGGCTGCGCCTCCGCGGAGCTGGAGCTGCCAGCGGTAGGATAACGCACATGGCCAATGCCCATATTGCCGACCAGACGACGCATGTGACGAGTGCGAAATACATCACGCACCATACCATTGTCCTTGCGCAGATAGAGTCGGTCTCCATCGCAGGTAACAATACCCGCAGCGTCCTGGCCGCGATGCTGCAGAACGGTCAAGGCATCATAGATCCCCTGATTCACATAGCTATGGCCGACAATGCCCACAATGCCGCACATGGTTCTTTCCTCTAGCTGCCGCTTACATTCATAACAAAGGAGAGCAAGCTCTCACCCATTTCCCGGGTCCAGGTTTCCATCATCACAAGATGAGGAACCAGAACGGATTCCTGCCACCACCTGTCAGCGGCGAATATCTGACGGCCCAGCGCCACCAGCACTACCATAAGCAAAATACCGCGCAATGCGCCAAACACCATACCCAACAGACGATCGGTACTGCTTAGCCCCGTCACCCGAATCAATTCGCCGAGCAGGTGATTGATCAAGGCTCCGACAATCAAAGTCAGGGCAAACAGGGAACCGAAGGCAACGATGAAACGCAGGCTGGGAGTACTGATCTGGTTTTCCAGCACCAGTTCAAAGGCCGGGCTGAACAGGCGCGCGATGATAAAGGCCGCCACCCAGGTGAGCAATGAAAAGGCTTCGCGAGTAAAGCCCCGGCGCACACTCAGCAGTGCAGAGATTGCAATTAGGACCAGAATGATGCCGTCAGCCAGATTCATTAAAAACGTGCTCTCGCGGGCAATATGCGCTTGAGTGGATGGTGTCGCCCCCGGCACGCGAAGCCATGCCGGGGGCGACTGAATTCAGACGGCGAAGTTTATCAGAGGCTGTCTGGCGATGCATGCCGAAACAGAGGGGACAGGAAAGCCGCTGATCTGCCCGGGCAGGGAAAATGCTCGCCACCTTCGCTGGAGAAGGCACCGTTGCGCGTGTCGCGGTGACAGGGACTGTTACTCTGCAAAAAACACGGCGTTACCCGGCAATGCCCCGGGGTCACGGCGCATAAATGCGCACCAGCCCATCCAGCTTGAAACGGGAATCGTTCGCGAGTCGCTCTCGGGTCTGCTCAGCATCTTCCTTACGAATCTCCGGACCGACCATGACCCGGTGCAACAGCTTGCCGTCACGGCTCTCGGTCTCGGTATAGGCACGAAACCCGGCGTCCTTGAGGCGCTTGACCAGGTTCACTGCGCTGTCGGGGTTACTGAAACTGCCTACCTGAACAATGAATCCGGCAAGCACCGGATCATCCTCTGCACTCAGCGCCGGCGCCGGAGGCGTGGAGAGGGTCTCAAGGACCGGTTCGCTCTGACGGGACTTGTCATCATCCGCTAGCGCAGTGCCGGGCTGCGAGGCAGAGGCCCGCACCTGCTCATGGTCGGATTCGATACGTTCAGCCGCAGCTTGCTCCACCTCTTCACTGACCACGGGCTCAACGGATACCGCCTGATAATCCGGGGCGGGGGGAATTTCCATATTCAGTGCAGTGCGGATCTGGGCGGGGGTGCGGAACACCAGGGGGGACAGCACCGCAGCCAGTATCAGCAGCAAGGCGGCGCCAATCAGGCGCTGTCGTGTCTGTTTATTCACTGCCCTGCTCCTCCACAGCCTGCCAGGCTTCTGCCACCGTATAGAACGACCCGAAGACTACCACCTGATCGCCGGGATTGGCAGCGTCCAGCGCACAGCGCATGGCATCTGCAACAGATTCACAACGCTGGTAACGGGCAGCCTCAGGCAGGGCTGCGACAAGCTGCTGAGGCGCTGCCGCTCGCGCCATCTGCGGCGCACACAGGTACCAGCTGGCAGCGTCACAAGCAAACTCGGCGGCTACCGCCTTTACCGGCTTATCTGCCATCATCCCGAATACCAGATGTCGAACACCCTCACACCTTGGCAACAAAGCCCGAAAGCGGGATACCGCCGCCAGGTTGTGTCCCACATCAAACCAGCAATCGACACCCTGCAGGCGCTGATGCTCGCAACGCCCCATCAAGGTCAGCTGTGCCGCAGCTTCCACAGCAGCTGCGCTGACGGGTACATCAGCCAGCATCAGTGCCTGACAGGCCGTCGCCAGATTGTCAGCCCCCAGGGTGACGCTGTCCGGACAGGGCAAGCTGGTGCCGTCGGCAAAACACAGTCTCCCCTCCCCGGGCAACGCTGAAAAATCGCGGCCGGCAAACACGTCCAGGACCCCTCGGGAAGCCGCTTCCGACGCCAGATTGTCAGGCCAGTCCTGTTCACCGAACACCAGCGGGCGCTGGGCACGGGCAATACCACATTTCTCAGCACAAATAGCCTCACGGGTATTCCCCAGCCAGTCCTGGTGATCCAACCCCACCGAGGTTACGACAGCCACATCCGGGTCCACCACATTCACCGCATCAAGACGACCGCCCAGGCCCACCTCAAGCAACACCAGATCCGCTCCGCTGCCTGCAAACAGCCACAATGCTGCCAGCGTGGTGAACTCGAAATAGGTCAACGGGGTATCACCGCGGGCCGTTTCCACCTTTTCAAAGGCCTCGCAGATGGCCGCATCGCTGGCGAGCCCGTCAGGCAGCCGGATCCGTTCGTTGAATTCCAGCAGATGGGGAGAGGTATAAACGCAGACCTTGCGCCCCGCATGGCAGGCCAGCTCAGTCATCAATCGCAGGGTGGAGCCTTTGCCGTTGGTCCCCGCCACGGTGATAACGGGGATCGGCAAGGTGCTGACGGCAAGACGTTCAGCCACGGTGCGCAACCGATCGAGACCCAGTTCGATCTCGGCCGGATGCATGGCTTCTATCCGGGTGAGCCAGGCGGCAAGGGCTGCCGCGTGGTCAATCTGCCTCATTCACTTCCAGTGGCCAGGCCAGCATGTTGGCAAGCAAGCGGTGCAGGGTGTCGCGCATCTCATGACGGGAAACGATCATGTCGATGGCGCCATGCTCGAGAAGAAACTCGCTGCGCTGAAACCCTTCAGGCAACTTCTGGCGTACGGTCTGCTCAATGACCCGGGGGCCGGCAAAGCCGATCAGCGCATTGGGCTCAGCCACGTTCACATCACCCAGCATGGCCAGTGACGCAGAGACCCCGCCGTAAACCGGATCTGTGAGAACCGAGATGAACGGCAGCCCGGCCTGACGCAACTTCTCCAGTGCGGCGGAGGTCTTGGCCATCTGCATCAGGGAGAACAGCGCTTCCTGCATACGGGCACCACCACTGGCCGCAAAGCAAACCAGCGGCAACTTGTGCTCAAGGCACACATTCACTGCCCGCACAAAGCGTTCACCCACGACAGAGCCCATGGAGCCCCCCATGAAGTTGAACTCAAAGGCAACCGCGACCAACGCCTCGCCCTTGAGTTTGCCCTTCATGGCGATCAGGGCATCCTTCTCTTCCGTGCTCTTCTGTGCAGCAACCAGGCGATCCTTGTACTTCTTGGAGTCCTTGAACTTGAGGCGGTCCACCGGGGCAAGACTGGTGCCGATCTCGGTCAGCGACCCTTCATCCAGGAACATCTTCAAACGCTTGCGGGCACCGATGCGCATGTGATGATCGCACTTCGGGCACACATCCAGATTGCGGTCCAACTCCGGCTTGTACATGACCCCGTCGCAACGTGGACACTTGCGCCACAGACCCTCAGGAATGTTGGTCTTGCGGGTTTCCTGGGGGCGCCGTACGGCGGGTAGGATTTTCTCCAGCCAGTTGCTGCTGCTCATGCAAAGGTCCTTACGTGTCCATGGCGTTGCGCATGGCGGACAGAATGTCGCTGATGGCACTGTTGATGGCAGCAGGGTCATTCTGGTGCTTGTCTACCTGATTCACCAGAGCACTGCCCACCACAACGCCATCTGCTACCCGGCTGACCGCCTGTGCAGATTCAGCGTCTTTGATACCAAAGCCAACGCCAATGGGCAATTTGGCAAGTTTGCGAATTGTTTCAACGCGCCCGGCCACTTCGTCCACATTCAGGGTGGCGGAGCCCGTTACCCCTTTGAGAGAAACGTAGTACAGGTAACCTGAGCCCGCCTCGCCAATCAGCTTGATCCGCTCATCCGACGTGGTCGGTGCCACCAGGAAGATCAGGTCAAGCCCCTGTGCATCCATCACCGGCTTCACCTCCAGCGCCTCCTCAGGGGGCAGGTCCACCAACAGCACACCGTCAACGCCCGCCTCCGCCGCCGCCTTGGCGAACGCCTCATACCCCATCACTTCCACCGGGTTCAGGTAACCCATTAGCACCACCGGTGTGTCCGTATTGGTTTCCCGGAATTGCTTGACCATATTCAGCACATCACGGGTGGAGGTGCCATGGACCAGGGCTCGTTCACAGGCCTGCTGGATGACCGGACCATCCGCCATGGGGTCGGAGAACGGCACCCCCAGCTCGATGATATCGGCCCCCGCCTCGACCATGGCATGCATCAGCGGCACGGTGACATCCTTGCTGGAGTCGCCGGCGGTAACATAAGGAATCAGCGCCTTGCGGTTCTTTTCTGACAGGCTGGCGAAACAGTTTTCGATACGACTCATTAACGATAACTCCTTAAAACTCGATACCGTCAATGGCGGCAACGGTGAGAATATCCTTGTCACCACGGCCAGACAGGTTGACCACAATGTTCTGATCAGGGCTCATGGTCTTGGCCAGCTTGCGTGCATAGGCGAGCGCGTGAGAAGACTCCAGCGCAGGCATAATGCCTTCAACCTGGGTCAGCTCACGAAACGCAGCCAGGGACTCGTTATCATCGGCAGCCACGTACTGCACCCGACCAACATCCTTTAGCCAGGCATGCTCAGGACCCACCCCCGGATAATCCAGGCCGGCAGACACCGAGTGGGTCTCGATAATCTGGCCATTGTCATCTTCCATCAGGTAGGTGCGGTTGCCATGCAGCACACCGGGGCGTCCTGCGGAAAGTGGCGCTGCATGACGGCCGGTCTCGATGCCATCGCCCGCTGCTTCCACGCCGTACATGGCCACGGATTCATCGTTCAGGAACGGATGAAAAAGGCCAATGGCATTGGAACCGCCACCCACACAGGCCACCAGCGCATCCGGCAGCTGGCCGGCCTGCTTGAGGCTCTGCTCACGGGCTTCACGGCCAATGATGCACTGGAAATCACGCACCAGCTGCGGGTACGGGTGCGGCCCCGCAACAGTACCAATGATGTAGAAGGTATCATCCACATTGGTCACCCAGTCACGCATGGCCTCGTTCATGGCGTCCTTGAGCGTTCTGGAACCGGAGGTCACCGGAATCACTTCGGCCCCCAGCAACTTCATGCGGTAGACGTTGAGCTTCTGGCGCTCCACATCCTCGGCACCCATGTACACCTGGCACTTGAGCCCCAGACGGGCAGCCACGGTGGCAGTGGCCACACCATGCTGGCCGGCACCGGTCTCTGCGATCACACGGGGCTTGCCCATATGCTTGGCCAGCAACGCCTGGCCAATGGTGTTGTTCACCTTGTGGGCACCGGTATGGTTCAGATCTTCACGCTTGAGCCAGATCTTTGCGCCACCGATCTGCTTGGACCATCGCTCCGCCAGATACAGGGGTGACGGGCGGCCCACATAATGGGCCAGGTCATAGTCGAAATCCGCGCGGAATTGCGGATCGTCCTTGAGACGCTCGTACATGGCCTTGAGTTCATCCAGAGCCCCCATCAGGGTCTCGGAGACAAAGCAGCCACCAAACTGGCCGAAATGGCCACGTGCGTCAGGAAAAGCAGAAAAATCAGGGCGTTCAGACACCAGCTACTCCTCGTTATTTGACACTGTTGATAAAGGCGCGAATCTTCGCAGCATCCTTGATGCCACCCTGGCGGCCCTGAAGCGTATCCAGCTCAACACCACCACTCACATCCACCGCCCACGGCCGAACCTGTGTCACGGCCTCAGCCACATTGCCCGCGTGCAGGCCACCTGCCAGCACCAGCGGAAGGGACAGGTCATCAGGCAACCGGCCCCAGTTAAACGTTTCTCCTGTACCACCGGGCACACCCGGCACATAGCTGTCCACCAGCAGGCCGGCGGCACGGTGATACTGGCGAGCACAGGCATAAAGATCCACATCGTCTTTCATGCGTACGGCCTTGATCCAGTTGCGGCCATGGCCTTCGCACTGCGCCGGGGATTCATCACCGTGAAATTGCAGCAGATCCAGTGGCACGGTTTCCAGTATCTCCGCGATCTCGGCCCGCCCGGCATTAACAAACAGGCCTACCGTGGTCACAAACGGTGGCAGTGCCGCGCAGATCTCGGCAGCTACCTTGCGGGTAACAAAGCGAGGGCTGCGTGAATAGAACACCAGCCCGATAGCATCTACCCCAGCGAGGGCAGCGGATAGTGCATCCTCGACGCGGGTAATGCCACAAATCTTGACCCGCGGAACGCTCGGAAGGGTCTGCTGACGGTTCATGCTCGCCTCTGTCACCGGTGATGTATCCTGATAAACGGTACTGCATCATCCCGGACCGCGGTCCACATTTGCGGCCAGGTTACCTCTGTCCCACCCCGAGGGTCTGACAGCGCCTGAAACTCGCCGTATCAGGCTGACACGAAGCGCTGTAGTGTAGCAAATCCAGCGCCTAAACGGGTGAATTATGGTGCTTAACCCGCATCAAGGCGGTCAGGCAGCCAGAGCGGTCCCAGCGGCTCCTTCGGCAAGGAGAATTCCTCTGGGTATTCAATCTCTACGAGATACAGGCCGTAGGGATGGGCCGTGGCCGCACCGACCCGGCGGTCTTTGGCAGCAAGCACCTCGGCCGCCCATTGCGGTGATTGTTTGCCCGCACCAATAGTCATTAAAACCCCTGCCATATTACGCACCATATGCATCAGAAATGCGTTAGCGTGGGCCTCAATGACAATCACTTTGCCATGCTCATACAGCTTCAGGCTGTGCAGGGTCTTGTGTGGCGACTTGGCCTGGCAATGCACGCTGCGGTAAGAGGTAAAGTCATGACTGCCTTCAAGCAGATTCGCTGCGGCGCGCATGGCTTCAATGTTCAACGGGCGGTGGTTCCAGGTCACCTGGTTGCGATACAGGGCTGGCGGCCTGGAATGGTTGTAGATCACATACCGGTAGCGACGACTCATTGCCGAAAAACGGGCATGAAAATCATCACTGACCGGCGTAGCCCAGCGAATGGTGATGTCATAGGGCAGATTGGTATTTCCACCCATGATCCAGCTTTTCATTTCCCGCGGGGCATCCGAATCAAAGTGCACCACCTGCCCGGTACCATGCACCCCGGCATCCGTACGCCCCGCGCACACCACTGCAACAGGATGGTTTGCCACCTTTGAAAGCGCCATCTCCAGGCATTCCTGCACGGTGCGCACCCCATCCTGCTGTGTCTGCCAGCCACGAAAATCGGTGCCGTCGTACTCGATACCCAGGGCAATTCTAGTCATTTCAACCTCGTCGAACCTGACAGTCTCCAGCCCTGTTGCAACCGGGGACCGTTTCTTCAGCCGCGCAATGTAGCCTTGTCAGAACAAAAACGAAAGGTCACAGCACCGGATTGCCCTGCCCTCGTAACACCAATGACCTCTGAAAAAAGCTACGGCTGCTCGTTTGGCGGGCAACCCTAAAACCCTTCGCTTGCAAGCAAGCTCCCACAGTAAGGCGCTTCAGGAAGTGCCCCCAAATGGTTCGTCGCCAATTAGCAGGGAACAGGGGCTGATCAGGATTGGCCGAAGGCAAGTTTCGATCTTGTTGCAGGCGTTTGCTTGCAAACGAAGCCTTTCCCAACCTCAACAAAACCGTTTCGCGCGCAAGCCCATTCCCACGGTTCCGTGCTCCCGGTTTTGCCTTTCGCGTGTTGCATGATGCGTGAAGCGTGATGCCGCCGCGGAGCGGCCACAAAAAAGGCGTTACCGAAGTAACGCCTTTTCCAGTTCCAGCGGCAAGGCGAGATTAACCAACCTGCCCCAACAGTTCGCGGGCTTCTGCCTGCTGTTGGTCATTACCTTCGGAGATCACTTCATCAAGGATATCCTTGGCGCCCTCGGCATCACCCATGTCGATATACGCCTTGGCCAGATCAAGCTTGGTGGCGTTCTCGTCGGTTTCACCCAGGAAATCAAAGTCGTCCTCATCAGATAGCAGGTCATCCCCACTTGGCGCCACCGCAGACTCGGTGCTGGGCTCGGGCTGTGCCACTTCCGGCTCCGGCAGCTCCAGCTCCACACTTTCATCAGAGTCAGTCGTGTCAGCCTCGTTCACCAGTGAATCGAGATCCAGGGTATCGTCACTGGCTTGCTCGGACTCGCCGACTGCTTCACCCGCATCAAGGTCGCTGTCCAGATCCAGGTCAAGGTCATCTTCGGAAACCAGATCTTCCAGAGAAGCATCTTCAGAAGCCGGCGCCTCTTCTTCACTGCTATCAAGCTCGAAAGAGGTAATATCATCCAGCGAGTCACTGGCGGGTGCCGTTTCAGGGCTCGTCGCCTCAGGCTCATCAATTTCCAGGTTCAGATCCGCCAGGGTATCGTCACTAGCGGACTCGGCAGGCGCAGCGGTCTCGCTGTCACCGTCCAGGTCCAGATCGTCCAGGGACAGATCCAGCTCTTCATCAGCAGCGCTGGTGGAGGAATCCTCTCCCACATCGGTAAATTCGGCGCTCATGTCATTGAGGTCGAGTTCACCGTAGTCGGTATCGCTATCGTCCAGGGTGGCACTGCTGACGTCATCCAGATCCAGTACCGGAGACGCACCCAGCGAATTGCGGTCTTCATCAGACATTTCCACATCGCTGCTGTCGCCCTGATCAGCGGATGGGGCGTCATTAGCGACCTCATCGTCATCCAGCAGCAGGGTCTCGTCACCACTCAGCTCATCAGTACCGTCCAGCTCGAAATCAAAATCGGACAGTTCGTCTGCCACATTGCCACGGGACGCCTCTTCCGGCTGGGAGCCGTCTTCGTCCGCTTCCATGGTCGGGATGCTGGTTTCGTCCATCTCAGAGGACAGCCCCATTTCCAGATCATCCAGGGAGAGCTCTTCGTCGTCAGATGCGCCAACGGAAGGCGCATCACCACCCAGGCGGGCAATGGCGTCATCCACAGCAGGAGACACACCGGACAACACCGTCACCTGCTGATTGAAGCCGGCTTCGTCATTGGATTCCTTGAGCAGCTCCAGCAGGCGCACCTTCAGGTCATCGCGCTGCGGATTCTTGTTAATCTCGTTACGCAGGAAGTCTACAGCCTGTGGGTACTGGCCATAGGCAACATAGACCTCCACATCTTCCATGGGATCAAGGTTGCTGTCTTGCGGCTGGTGACCGTCATCATCACCCTCTTCAAGCTCAGCAGCAGCAGCGCCGTCCTGGCCATCTTCGTCATCCAGGTGCAGACCGAAATCGTCCTGGCCTTCGTCATTGAACTCATCAAACAGGGCACCACTCTCTTCCGGCTCATCATCCTGTTTTTTGCGACGCAGCAGCAGGAACACCAGCAAAAGGATCGCCAACGCGCCCAGTGCAATGTAGAGCAGGTTTTCCATCAGCAGTTCAACAATGCCAGCCTGGGGCTGGGGAGCCGGTTCTGCCGGTGCCGGCTTGGGCTTGGCAACTTCAGGTGCCTTGGTGACCGTGGCAGGTTCAGATTGGACATCCGCAGCTTCGTCTGCTGCAGCATCGGCCACCTTTTCACCCTCAACAATGCTCTCGGCAGGTGCATCTTCAGCGACGGCCTCTTCACCTGTCGCTTCGACGGTCTCTTCAACCGGGGCATCTTCGTTAACCGCGTCCGCCGAAGCGTCTTGCTCTTCTGCCCCGTCTACGGAGGCATCGGCCGTTGTGGCAGGAGCCTCTTCTGACTCAGCAGACTCTTCAGCCACCGCTTCTTCTACCGGTGCAGTGAGAGGATCATCTTCAGGGGCTTCAACGCCCTGGGCTTCACGCAGCTTGCGCAGCTCTTCCTGCAACTGGGTGATCTGATCATTGCGCAGTTGCAGCAGTTGTTCACTGGTCTTGCTCTGGGACTCGAGGTCCGCAAGGCGAGACTTCAACTCCGCATTTTCACGGTCCAGCCGATCCAGATTTTCATCACGGATGGCAAGTTCATTTTCCAGTACCGCGGTATTGGCGGAACCCTGCTCGGCAGAACCGGTACTGTCACCATCGCTGACGCTGTCCGTGGACTCCGGCGAAACCAGCTTCACCTGCCCGGTTTCCGGACCTGCCTCTTCATCGTCGCTATCGGCCACTTCACGAGAGCCATCAAGCTGAGCTCGCTGCTGGGGCGCGGTCTGGATACCACGCTCCTCGAGCATGTCACGCCATTTGCGATTTTGGTCCGCCACTTGCACCAGGGCATTGCGGGTAGAAACGGAGCGCACTTCCTGCTCGTTGGGAATGCGAAGTACTGTGCCTTCACGCACCAGGTTTACATTGTCATCAATGAAGGCATCCGGATTCATGTCCTGAATGGCTACCAGCATTTGCTGCACGGACACGCTGCTCGCCGGCCGGGTGTTCAGCGCAACGCGCCACATGGTGTCAGAGGCCTTTACCGTGTAGGTTTCACGGCTACCGCCGGTTGAAGCTGAGGCGCTGGCAGGTGCCGGGGTTGCGACTGGCGCGGGTGCGGGGGCCGGCGCTTGAGCTGGAGCCGGAGCAGGCTGCGCGGGTGTCGCAGGTTGTGTGGTGGTGACCGGTTCAGGCGCTCGGGTAACGGCAGGTACAGAGGTGGTTACACTGTCAGAGAAGCTGGGCGGGTCCAGCAGCACGGTGTATTCACGCATCAGGCGGCCGGTGGGCCACAGGAATTCAACCAGAAAGTTCAGGTAGGGCTCGCGGACCGGCTGGTCGGTAGTCACATGCAGGGTGGCTTCGTCCTTACCGGTCATCTCAACCGCGAATTCCAGACGATTGAGGAAATAGCTGCGCTCGACGCCGGCAGCATCAAATTCTGACTGCGGCGCCAGATTCACCAGAATTTCCTCTGCGGACAGGTCTCCCACTTCGTGCAGGGACACCTCCATATCCAGAGGTTGGTTCAGGTAGGAGTTAAGCTCGTAATCCCCAACCCCAAGCGCCACCGCCATGGCAGGCGTCATCATCGCCAGTGCGGTAAAGCCAAACCCAAGTTTTCGCAGCATGGTCGAACCCTTTATTTATTATGTTTCCCGCGCTCTGCCCCTTCCTCCGGGTGCTTCCGGATAGCCCCCAGGCGGCAAGCAGTTCCATGACACTATTTCCCTATTCTGCCTCCGGTTGGAGTCAAAACCTAGAAACCGCGTCACATAATGTCAGTAAGTATCCATTACAGATAGTCTTTTAGCAACTTCTCAACAATTTTGACCGCGTTGAGGGCTGCCCCCCAGCGCACATTGTCAGCGACGCTAAAATAGCTTATCGCGCCGGTGCCTTCCATATCTTCACGAATTCTTGATAGCCGAACCCTGGGCTCACCTTCCACCATCGCCACCGGAGACATGGCCTGAGGATCCTCATTTTCCTGCATATCAATATCTTGCACCCCCTCCCATACGGTCATGGCCTGCCCTGCGGACAAGGGTTGCACCGCTCTCACCGTCACGCTCTGCCCATGCCCATAGAACACTGGCACCCGCACGGTAGTGACTTGAACTGACAGGGGCTGGCCCGCCAGTATGCGCCGAGTCTCCAGTACCAACTTGAGCTCTTCACTGGAATACCCGTTTTCCTGCAGCTGGCCACTCACCGGCAGCGCATTGAAGGCTATCTGGGCCTTGGCATCCTCGCTGGGGGTCATGCCATTGAGCAGGCGGACGCTCTGCTGAGCCAGTTGATCTACCCCGGCTCGACCCGTGGCTGACGCCGCTTGCAACTGGGTGACCACTACCTCCTGGACAGGGGCCAACTCATTGAGCGGCTTGAGAACCTGAAGTAATTGCACGGTACTGGCATCCGCACAGGCCACCATGTTGGTTTCCCGCGCCTGGGCGAGCAGCTCGTCGTTCACGTCAGCTACCACAAGGGGTACCGCATCGTCGTAGCGATAAGCCGGTGACAGATCCACCACCAATGCCCCGGCATCGGCGGCCAACGGAGCCAGCGCCTGAGTGGCCGGCGCACCAGCGGCAAAAATCGCGACTTCCACACGGGAAAAGTCGAACTGCTCTGCCTCACCCACTGTCAGGGAGCGGCCCGCGAAGGAGATGCGCGCCCCCCCACTGTTACTGGACGCCAGAACATGCAGCTCGCCCACGGGCACTCCCCGCTCGGCCAGCAGCTTGATAATAGCCTCACCCACCAGACCGGTAGCACCTACAACCGCCAGATTGATACTTCGCATGACTTACCTCAGCCGGACAGGCTCGAACGGGGCCTGCCCTCTCCTGTTTCAGAACCCGGCCCACATGCGCCAGGCTCCCTGCATTCATGATCCAGAAACACAAACGCGGGCAAGGCCCCTCTAAAGGGCCAAACCCGCGTTAACCAGCACTCAGGCCAGTAGTGAAACAGCGCTTAACGCTCCATCAGGATACGCAGCATACGACGCAGCGGTTCAGCCGCGCCCCACAGCAACTGGTCACCCACAGTGAACGCATTGAGGAAATCATTCCCCATGTTCAGCTTGCGCAGGCGCCCTACCGGAATACCCAGGGTACCGGTCACCGCGGTGGGAGTCAGATCACGCAGGGTCTCTTCCTTGCTGTTGGGCACCACTTTCACCCAATCATTGGAACGGGCAATGATGTCGTTGATCTCATCCATGGGGACATCTTTGGTCAGCTTCACGGTCAGCGCCTGAGCATGACAACGCATGGCACCGATGCGCACACAGGTGCCGTCCAGAGCGATCGGGTTGGCAGAACGGCCCAGGATTTTGTTGGTTTCAGCCTGCGCCTTCCACTCTTCCTTGCTCTGCCCGTTTTCCATTTCCTTGTCGATCCAGGGAAGCAGAGAGCCGGCCAGTGAATGGCCAAAGTGTTCCACGGGCATGTCGCTGCTGCGCATGGTTGCCGCCACCTGTCGATCGATATCCAGGATCGCACTGGCCGGATCGGCCAGTTTGCCGGAGACGTCATCATGAATCTTGCCCATCTGGGAGATCAGTTCACGCATGTTCTGCGCGCCCGCGCCCGAGGCAGCCTGATAAGTCTGGGAGCTGGTCCACTCCACCAGACCTTCGTTAAACAGCCCGCCGATGGCCATGAGCATCAGGCTCACGGTGCAGTTGCCGCCCACATAGTCCTTCACGCCCTTGTCCAGCGCCTCATCAATCACCTGACGGTTTACCGGGTCAAGCACGATGACACTGTTGTCTGCCATACGCAGAGTGGACGCCGCATCAATCCAGTAGCCATCCCAACCAGACTCACGCAGTTTGGTATAAACCGCATTGGTGTAATCGCCACCCTGACAGGTAACGATCACGTCGAGCGCTTTCAGCTCGTCAATGTTCTTGGCATCACCCAGAGCAGGAATATCCTTGCCTACATCCGGGCCAGCCTGACCGACCTGGGAGGTCGAGAAAAAGACCGGTTCGATATCTGCAAAATCATTTTCGGCAATCATGCGCTCCATCAGTACGGAACCCACCATGCCACGCCAGCCGACAAAACCGACTTTCTTCATTGGAAACTTGTCTCCTGAAAGGATTGCCCTTTCTTTTCAGTGAATAAACGGGAAACCGGTGCGGTTGTTTACGCCTTCGCCAGAGCCTCGGCCACGGCGTTACCCATTTCTTCGGTGCCCACTTTGCGAGTGCCTTGCGTGTAGATATCCGCTGTACGCAACCCCTGATCAAGAACGGTTTCCACCGCAGACTCGATCGCATCTGCCACATCACCCCGCTCCAGGCTGTAACGCATCAACATCGCCAGGGACATGATGGTAGCCAGCGGATTGGCAATGCCCTGACCGGCAATATCCGGTGCAGAGCCATGACAGGGTTCATACAGACCCTTGCGGTTCTCATCCAGAGACGCAGAGGGCAACATTCCAATGGAGCCGGTGAGCATGGCGGCTTCATCGGAGAGAATGTCACCAAACAGGTTGCCAGTGACAATCACATCAAACTGTTTCGGCGCACGCACCAATTGCATGGCCGCGTTGTCCACATACATGTGGGACAACTCAATTTCCGGGTATTGCTTTGCTTCTTCGGTGACCACTTCTTTCCACAACTCGGTCACTTCAAGCACATTGGCCTTGTCCACGGACAACACACGCTTGTCACGCTTCATGGCCAATTCAAACGCCACCTTGGCAATACGGCGCATTTCCGATTCGGAATACACATAGGTGTTGAAGCCTACCCGCTCGCCATTTTCTTCCTTGATACCTCGGGGTTGACCGAAATAGATGCCGCCGGTCAACTCACGAACTATCAGAATATCCAGGCCGGATACCACTTCCGGCTTGAGACTGGACGCATCCGCCAGCTGGGGGAACAGGATAGCTGGTCGCAAGTTGGCGAACAGACCAAGGGAAGAGCGCAGTCGCAGAAGGCCACGTTCCGGACGCTTGTCCCGCTCAATGGTGTCCCACTTGGGGCCACCAATGGAGCCGAACAGAATGGCATCCGCCGCGCGGGCCTTCTCAAGCGTACTGTCAGGGAGAGGATCATTCTCTGCATCCACTGCCGCGCCACCCACCAGGGCCTCGTCCAGCTCTACTTCAAGGCCAAACTTCTCTTTGGCGACATTCAGCACCTTCACCGCTTCATTGACGATTTCCGGGCCGATACCATCACCGGGCAACACCAGTACCTTGCTCATTGACTGCTTCCTGTTCTACTGCCAGCCGCTATGGGCCTTAAAAGTTTTTGGTTTTCAGTACCACATCAGGATCACTGCTTTCGATCAGCTCCAGCGTGTAGTCCTCTTTGCCATCTGCTGCCTTGATGCGCAGCTGATAGGCGCCATTTTCAACAAAGTTATAACGGAACTTGCCAAAGCGGAGGATACCGCCCTGATCGGCAAACACCTCGATGGAATGCTTGCCCGCGTCCAGCTGCACGGATTCCGCGCCAGCCTGTTCAGAAATGCGTTCACCATCCACCTTGAACAGGGAAGCTTTCGCCTCACTACTGGTGGGCATCTGCCAACCTGCGTCTGCACCGTCATCAGCAGGCACGGACAACTGGTTATCGACACGCAGGGTGGCGACCTGATCGCCTCCCGGGGCATCGTACATACCGGTGGACGCACAACCAGCCAACACCAGCACCGAACACAATGACAAAACTCTCAACATAACGCCTCCTTGGAGTGTTCTTCTTTTAATCAACCTGGCTTCCGTTATTGAAAGATCCAGGGCTCCTGTTCAGCACGGCGTTGTTCATAGTCTCGGATGGCGTCCGCCTCATTAAGGGTCAGACCAATTTCATCAAGACCGTTCAGCAAGCAGTGCTTGCGGAACTCATCAATGTCGAATGCCAGTGGCGTCCCTTCTTGCGGAATCACCTGCTGGTTTTCCAGATCAATAGTGATCCGGAAGCCTTCCTTGCCTTCAACTGCCTTGAACAGGCTTTCCACGTTATCTTCCGACAACACAATCGGCAACAACCCGTTCTTGAAGCAGTTGTTGTAGAAAATGTCAGCAAAGCTTGGTGCGATGATGACCCGAAACCCATAATCCATCAGGGCCCAGGGCGCGTGTTCACGGCTGGAACCGCAACCGAAATTGCGCCGGGTCAGCAGAATGCTGGCTCCCTCATAGCGGTCAAAATTAAGCACAAAGTCTTCATTCAAAGGGCGCTTGCTGTTGTCCTGGCCGGGAAAGCCTTCATCAAGATAGCGCCATTCATCAAACAGATTCGGACCAAAGCCCGTGCGTTTGATGGACTTGAGAAACTGCTTGGGGATGATCTGGTCAGTGTCCACATTGGCACGATCCAGAGGCGCAACCAGACCATCGAGACGAACAAATTTTTCCATGATGACTACCTCGTTACGGCCTCAGGCCGGTTGCAGCTCGCGAATATCGACGAAATGACCGGCCACCGCCGCGGCAGCTGCCATGGCCGGACTGACCAGGTGGGTACGCCCACCATTGCCCTGACGGCCCTCGAAGTTACGGTTGGAGGTGGACGCACAGTGTTCACCCGGCTCCAGACGGTCCGGATTCATGGCCAGACACATGGAACACCCCGGCTCCCGCCACTCGAAACCGGCCTCCACAAAGATCTTGTCCAGTCCTTCTTTCTCGGCCTGCTGCTTGACCAGCCCGGAGCCCGGCACCACCAGCACCTGTTTGACGGAATCGGCCTTGCGTCGTCCCTTGGCCACTTCCGCCGCTGCACGCAGATCTTCAATACGGGAGTTGGTGCAGGAACCGATAAATACCCGGTCCACAGGAATATCAGTGACCGGCATACCCGGTTTGAGGCCCATGTATTCGTAAGCACGCTGCATGCCTGAACGTTTCACCTCGTCGCTTTCAGCAGCAGGGTCCGGCAGATTGGCGTCCACGCCAATGACCATTTCCGGGCTGGTTCCCCAGGACACCTGAGGACGGATATCCGCTGCATCAATGGTGATATCCTCATCGAATACCGCATCGTCGTCGGAGACCAGGCCACGCCAGTATTCCACTGCCTTGTCCCAGTCTGCGCCGCTGGGCGCGAACGGACGGCCCTTCACGTAATCCAGGGTCACGTCATCCACCGCCACCATGCCGGCACGGGCACCCGCCTCGATGGACATGTTGCAGATGGTCATACGCCCTTCCATGGACAAGCCACGGATAGCGCTACCGGCATACTCCAGCGCATAACCCGTGCCGCCGGCGGTGCCGATGATGCCGATGATATGCAGCACCACATCCTTGGCGGTTACTCCCGGGCCCAGCTCGCCTTCCACACTGACACGCATGTTCTTCATTTTCTTGGCCACCAGGGTCTGGGTGGCCAGAACGTGCTCCACTTCGCTGGTACCAATACCGTGGGCCAGACAGGCCAGTGCGCCATTGGTGGATGTGTGGGAGTCGCCGCAGACGACGGTCATACCGGGTACCACCGCGCCCTGCTCCGGCGCCATCACGTGGACAATCCCCTGGCGAACATCACCAATGCCAAATTCGGTGATGCCGAATTCACGGGTATTGTCCTGCAGTGTCTGCACCTGAATTCGAGACGTCTCGTCTTCAATTTCGGCGGCAGACTTGAACGGTGTGGTGGGTACGTTATGGTCGATGGTGGCCACGCTGGCGCTGGTCCGCCAGGGCTGGCGCCCGGCCAGACGCAGACCCTCAAAGGCCTGCGGCGAGGTCACTTCATGAATGATCTGGCGATCGATGTAGATCAGTGCAGAACCGTCCTCACGCGCAGTGACGAGGTGGGCGTTCCAAAGCTTGTCGTAGAGTGTCTTGCCGGCCATCTGTTTCTCCCTGGGCCTGAACGGGGCCGCTTCTGGCTGAGACCACAAATTCAACTGGTCTATCACTGACTATTAATGTAGGGTTCGGCCATCAATAAATCCAATTCATATTTTTCATTTTTAAGATAACCAATTATTATCCCCACCAGAGACGAATTCAGGATCACCGGGAATGATAGACACGCCGACTCTCACCGCCTTCATGGCCGTTGCCGAAACCGGGTCTTTCTCCGCTGCCGCTGAAAGGCTGTATATAACCCAGCCCGCCATCAGTAAACGCATCGCGCTGCTCGAACAGCAACTGGATGCTCGCTTGTTTGACCGGGTGGGGCGTCAGATCAAGCTCACTGAGGCCGGTAATGCGCTGATGCCACGGGCGCGGCAGGTGTTGATGGACGTGGAGGACATGGCCAGGGCAATCCACGATTTATCCGGTGAGGTCTCCGGCAAACTGAGAATAGGCACCAGCCATCATATCGGCCTGCATCGCCTTCCCCCGGTGCTGCGTCAGTTCTCCCGGGACTATCCAAAGGTCACCCTGGACATTCATTTCATTGATTCAGAAGAAGCCTGGGAAGGCGTGCTTCATGGCGAGCTGGAAATGGGGGTGGTCACCCTGCCGCCACAGCCGGACGAGCGCCTGCACAGTGAAGTGATCTGGCAAGACCCCCTGGTATTCATGTGCGCGCCGGAACATCCGCTGGCCAAACAGGACAACCTGACCCTGGAGGCCCTGACCGGGCACAGCGCCATTCTGCCCTCCCCCGTGACCTTTACCCGCGGGATCGTGGAAAGATTGTTCGACGAACACAACCTGAAGCTGGATATCGCCATGTCCACCAACTATCTGGAGACGATCCACATGATGGTCTCCATTGGTCTGGGCTGGAGCGTATTGCCCGCCACTATGGTGGATCAGGGCGTGGTGCAGCTTCCGGTGGATGCGCCACTGCCCGAGCGCCAGCTGGGGGTAGTCACCCATCCTGCGCGCAGTCAGTCCAATGCGGCCCGCGCCTTCCTCCGCGCCCTGCGCAATCAATAATCCATGCTGTTTTCTTGAAAACCGCTTACAGAGCAAGCGCAGGGATATGGCCAACCGCCAGTTGATCCACGACGTTCCTCAAACTCGCCGCGGAAACACTGAGCGGATAGACCACGTGACACCGATTTACATCAACATGGCCTACCGTCTTTGAGGTAGGGAGGCACCTGTTCAGGTGGCCATCAGGCTGCCACCCAACTCGGCCAGGGCGCCATCATAACGAACCGCTACCCGCGGCTCCCGGGCACGGATCACCAGCATTCGGGTGCTGCTTGCCGAGCGAGGGAAGCTGGAACAGCCCATGGTCCAGGCGCCAAATTCCCGGGCCTGGTCATGATGGGCAATGGCAGGCCTAATGGCTTCAGCCACCACTTTCAATTCATCCTCGGTAACAGGCGGAATCATGGCGATAAAACCATGACGGGAGAACCGGGCCACAAGGCTATCCCCTGAAAACGCAGCCGCAAAAGCATCCGCCGCATGCCTGACCAGGTTGTTAGCCTGAACTTCCCCTTGCTGGTTGAACAAGGGCTGATAGCCCTGCAGCTCCATATACACCAGAGAGAATGACTCACCACTTTCCGTCAGTCGTTTCAGCAAAGCCTGATCGAAATGATGCCGCGTAGCCAAACCGGTAACCTGGTCGTTGTGGGCCCGTTTTTCTACCCAGGCCGCCCGCTGCTCGCGAACCTGTTTCTCCCGCTCGATTTCGCGGAAGTCCTGCAAGGCAACAATCAAGGCGATCAGCAGGAATACGGCTGAAATCACCGCCATGGGGATGCCCATCCAGTCGCCGCGTAGCAGATTCTCGCCGGGAATGGCTGAATCCGGGTTATAGATGGCAGCAGCCATACCGGTGTAGTGCATGCCACAAATGGCTGCCCCCATGACCAGGGCTGCGCCGCTCTTGGTGACAAACACCAGGTTATCCGGCACCAGACGCACCGCCCGGCAAATCACCATGGCTGCGCCGGATGCACCGACCGCAATCAGAACCGAGAGCCAGAAAAGCAGTGGGTCATAGCTGATCTGCGGCTGCATCTGCATGGCATACATGCCGCCATAGTGCATGGCACAGATGCCGGCCCCCATGATCAGGGAACTGGCAACAATACTACGCACCTTCACCGTGGGTCGGGTAATCACATAAAGCGCAAGGGTGGAAGCCAGAACAGCTGGCACCCAGGAAAGCAGGGTCAACCCGCCGTCAAAGCTCATCTCCATATCCATGGGCATGGTATAGGCACTCATGCCGACAAAGTGCATGGACCAAATGCCCGAGCCAAGGCACAACCCGCCCATGGCGAGCCAGAATTTTCTTGCCCTGCCCTCAATCACAAACAGGCGGGTACCAAAGTAGAGCGCAATATAGGAGGCAATCACGGCCACGCCATAAGACAACGCCACCAGCACCGGATCATAACTACCCTGCATGAAACCTTCTCCCCATTATGAGGGGCGCAAGATAACAACCGGATACAAATAGCAACAATCGCAATTAGCAATGAGAGTGATAGCGAATCGAAATCAAAATCTTCACACTACCATCACTCTTGTTGTTTTTTTTGATCGCAAGCAAGCATGTACGCAGACAGGTGATCGGGCATTGCGCAGAAACCCGACAGCAGTGCCTTTCTCAGCGGGACGCCGCCCCGATCACACCAGTGAAGAGCAACAGCGCAGCAAGCACGGCGATAGCGGCGGCGCCGAAAAACAGGGACACACCCCAGACAGGCCAGAGCAGACCAGAGATCCCCGCACCTGCCGCCCAGCCAGCGCCAAAGCCAAGACTGGAGTACAGCGCCTGCCCCTGCCCTGCCAAAGGCGCGCCGAACTGCCGATGCACCCAGGCAATACTGGCTGCATGGAAGCTGCCAAAACTGGCAGCGTGCAGACACTGAGCCAGAATCAACCACGGCATGGAATCACCACAGGCACCAATCACCAGCCAGCGCAGCGCGGCCATCAACAGACTGGCCGTGAGAATCCACGGAATGGAGAAGCGCCGCATCAACTGGTGCATGATCAGGAACAGCCCAACCTCGGCCAGCACCCCCAATGCCCACAGGGCACCGGTCACCATCTTGCTGAATCCCATGTTCTCCAGATGAATACTGAAGAAGGTGTAATAGGGTCCGTGGGACATCTGCATCAGGAACGACGCCACCAGAAACAGCGAAACCTCCCGGCGCGCCAGCACAGACCACAGAGACGGAGCTTCCCCGCCACGGGTTCCTGTCCCGCTGGCGCCAGCGGGTAAGGTGAGCGTGCCCAGCCACAGCAGCCACAGGAAACCACTCAACACCCACGGCAGAAATGCCGTACCGGCACGATCCAGCACTTCCCCCAACACCAGCACGGAAACGATGAACCCCACCGAACCCCACAGGCGCACATGGCTGTAGCGGTGAGCCTGATCACCCAGTGACTGCAGCGTGAGCACTTCGAACTGGGCAAGCACGGCATTCCAGAAAAAACTGAAGGCGATCAGCAGGAACGCCATGTTCCAAAAGGTATCGACCCAGAACACCGGCATGAACGCCAGTGCAGCCAGCAAATTACCGGCACGAATGATACGCAGGCGCTGACCACTGCGATCAGCCAGCCAGCCCCACAGATTGGGGGCACCGATCTTGGTCAGCTGGGGAATGGCCATGAGTGCGCCGATGCCCGCCGCACTGAAACCCAGGTCCTTCAGATACAGGGACCAGTAAGGCACCAGCGCCCCCAGCAGCCCAAAGTAGAAGAAATAGAACCCGGAGAGGCGCCAGTAGTAAGGAAGTGGCGACGCCCTCTCCGAGAGAGGGCGCCGGGTCATGCCTGCCCCGGAATCGGCGCGAACGGCACAGCCACGTCAGCGTTCTGACCGCGGTGGCGCAGGTAATGATCCATCAACACCAGTGCCAACATGGCTTCTGCGATGGGGGTGGCACGAACACCTACACAGGGATCATGACGCCCTTTGGTAACCACCTCGGAAGGCTGCCCTTCCAGGTTGATACTTTTGCCGGGGATCAGAATGCTGGAGGTAGCCTTGAGCGCCATGGCCACGCGGATAGGCTGGCCGGAGCTGATACCGCCCAGCACGCCACCGGAATGGTTGCTGAGGAAGCCTTCCGGGCTCATCTCGTCACGATGCTGCTCGCCACGCTGGTTGACCACCTCAAAGCCATCACCCACTTCCACTCCCTTCACCGCATTGATAGACATCATGGCCTTGGCCAGATCCGCATCAATACGGTCGAACACGGGTTCGCCCCAGCCGGGAGGCACCCCCTCGGCAAATACTTCCACACGGGCCCCAATGGACGAGCCCTCCTTGCGCAGCGCATTGATAAGCGCTTCAAGCTCGCCCACCTTCCCTTCGTCCGGGAAAAAGAACGGATTGCTGTTGACCACGGACCAGTCGAATTGCTCGGCTTTGACGTCCCCGATCTGGGTACAGCCACCGTAGATACGAATACCCAGCCGGCTTTCCAGGAATTTCCGGGCGATAGCGCCGGCCGCCACACGCATGGCGGTTTCCCGGGCGGAAGAACGGCCACCGCCCCGGTAATCCCGGAAGCCATACTTCTGGGTATAGGTGTAATCCGCATGCCCGGGGCGGAAGGTGCCGGCGATATTGGAATAGTCCTTGGATTTCTGGTCGGTATTTTCGATCAGCAGACCAATGGACGTGCCGGTGGTCTTGCCCTCGAAAACACCGGACAGGATCTTCACCTGGTCCGGTTCACGGCGCTGGGTGGTGTACTTGCTGGTGCCGGGTTTGCGGCGATCCAGCTCCACCTGCAGATCTTCCTCGCTGATCTCCAGGCCAGGGGGACAGCCATCCACAATGGCCCCCAGGGCCAGACCGTGACTTTCACCAAAGGTGGTGATGCGAAAGCGCTCACCAAAACTGTTGCCGGACATGCGACTCCTCAACCGGTCAGGCTGACCGTATCTACTCGACTATTCTAAACGTCAAACGCGCTGCGGTATTCTAGCAGCTGTTGGCGGGTGAGCATGAACACCCCATGCCCCCCTCGCTCGAATTCAAACCAGAAGAACGGCACTTCAGACCACAGCGCCATCATCGCTTCCATACTGTTGCCCACTTCCACAATCAGCACCCCCTGCTCGGTGAGGTGATCCGGCGCATCGCGGAGCAAGCGACGGGTAAAGTCCAGCCCATCGTCACCCGAGGCCAGGGCCAGCTCTGGCTCATGACGGTATTCCTCCGGCAGGGAGGCCATATCCATGGCGTCTACATAGGGAGGATTGGAAACGATCAGGTCATAGGGGCCATTCACCGCCGTCAGACCATCCGATTTCAGCGCCTGCACCTGATCATCGACCCCATGCAAGGCAATATTCTCGGCAAACACTGCCAGTGCGTCATCACTGATATCACTGCCGTCAACACGGGCCTGCTCGAAGGCGTAGGCGCAAGCAATGGCGATGCAGCCACTGCCGGTACACAGATCCAGCACCGCATGCACCTGCTCTGGGTCGATCCAGGGCGTGAACGACTGCTCGATCAGCTCCGCCAGCGGAGACCGGGGTATCAACACCCGCTCATCCACTTTGAACGGCAGACCACAGAACCAGGCTTCCCCCGTGAGATAGGGAACCGGCACCCGCTCATTGATACGCTGCATGAGCAAGTCCACATACGCCTCGGTCTCACTGGGCAGCAACCGGGCATCAAGGATACGGGGATCGCTGTTCACTGGCAGCGCCAGCACATGCATCAACAGGGCCAGCGCCTCGTCCCAGGGGTCATCACTGCCATGGCCAAAGTACACGTCGCCCGCACGCAACCGGGACTCCCCGAAACGCAGACAATCACGCACCGTTTGCAGGGACGTTACCGCTTCATTCCTGATTGCCGATGATATCAAGGCCACTCTCCAGTCAACAGGCGCTGAAGGTTAGCACAAATTGCTGTATAAAAGCCTGTTCAATGCAAGCCAGAGGGCTCCCCATGAGCGCAGCAATCCGGGTTTATCAGGAAGACAGCTTTACCATGGTGGACATCAAGGATGGCACCGTCATCGACATGGCTCAGGAGCTGTCCATTTACCGTCAGCGCCAGGTCCTCTACCAGCAACAGGATCAACGTAAGCAGCTGGCTATCTACATGGGCAGGATCGAAGCGCTGGACTTTGCCGCATCGCGCTATGCCTGCGGGGAAGACTTTGCCGTGATTACGCAGGCCAAGGCCATGGTGCTGGATAACACTCTCAACCGCACCTTCGCCAACATGATGCTGAAAATGAACCGCCCGGCTTTTCCTGTTTACATCTGTGCCAGTGTCCAGCAGGCTCGACAACGGCTTTCCCAACACCTCAACCCGGAGCTCACTTGAACCACGCCATCTGGTTACTCAAGACAGAACCCGACACCTTCAGCCTGCATGATCTGGAAAATGCAGCGGAGCAGACCACCGGCTGGGACGGAGTGAGAAATTACCAGGCCCGCAACCGGCTGCGTGACGACATGCGGGAAGGCGACAGGGTACTTTTTTATCATTCCAGCTGTGCCACCCCAGCCATTGTTGGTGAAGCACTGATCACCCGGGCCGGCTATCCGGACCCCACCCAATTCCTTCCCGAACACCCGGCCTATGATGATCGCAGCACACGCGAATCTCCGCGCTGGTTTCAGGTGGATATCCGTTTTATTCGCCATTACCCCAACCCTGTCACCCTGAAACAACTGAAACAGGATCCGGAGTTTGCCGATATGGAATTGATTGTCCGCCCTCGCCTGTCTGTTCAGAAGGTTACGGACCGCCAGTATCAACTCATCCAGACGCTATGCCAGCCCATGGATGTACCTGCATAGTGCACAAGGCGCCCCAGATCTGAATCACGCACCATCTCGGATCACAAGCTAGTACAAAAGGCCCACCTCCCTCCACAATAACGGGCCTTTTGTATTTGGCACATGCGTTGCAGTCCCCAACTCGTCCCTCACCTTACGAATTGGGTTCACCCTATGAAATTGCATCCACGTTTTCTTGCTTTATTGCTTGCCCTGCCTGCCTTTGCGCACGCCGATACCCTGACAGCCACCGACACCGTCTGGATCGCAGTCGCTGCAGCACTGGTATTCTTCATGCAGGCCGGTTTCGCCTTGCTGGAGAGCGGATTGAGCCGGGCCAAAAATGCCCTCAATGTGGTCATGAAAAACTATATGGACCTCTGCGTCGGTACTCTGGTGTTCTGGGCCGTAGGGTTTGGGCTAATGTTTGGCAGCACCCCGTCCGGGTGGTTTGGCGAGGACCAGTTTGCTCTTAGCAAGGCGGATCCCGGCACCTGGGCCATGCTGCTGTTTCAGATCATGTTCGCCGCCACCGCGGCCACCATTGCCTCCGGGGCCATGGCAGAACGAACCCGTTATGCCGGTTACCTGTGTGGCGCCATCGTCATCACTGGCATCATTTATCCGCTCTACGGTAACTGGGCATGGAACAGTGACGGCTGGCTTGCCCAGCTGGGTTTCATCGACTTTGCCGGTTCCACCGTCGTTCACAGTATCGGGGGCTGGTGCGCCCTCGCCGGCATCATGGTGGTCGGCCCACGTCTGGGCCGCTTTGACAAACAGGGCCAGCCCCGGACCATACCCGGCCACAACCTGTCCTATGTGGCACTGGGGGGCTTCATACTCTGGTTCGGCTGGTTTGGATTCAATGGCGGCTCCACCCTCTCCGCCAGCGTCGACATTGCCAAGGTCAACCTGAATACCCAGCTCGCCGCCGCGGCAGGTGCCGTGGGCAGCACTCTGCTGCGTCTCATCACTCGCCGCCCCGTACTCCTCACGGAAACCGTCAATGGCAGCCTGGCGGGTTTGGTCGCGGTCACCGCCGGTTGCGCAGTGATGACTCCAGGCTTTGCCCTGCTGACAGGGCTGATCGCCGGCGCCCTTGCGGCTGCCGGCGCCCGTCTGTTACTGGCCTTGCGCCTGGACGATGTGGTCGGGGCCGTGCCTGTACATGCCTTTGCGGGTGCCTGGGGCACCCTGGCGGCCGGGCTGTTCTATGAGGGCGACCTGTTTAATCCGGAGCGCATTACCGTGCAGCTGCTGGGCATCGTGGTGGCGTTCTGCTGGGCCTTCTTTGCAGCCCTGATCATGTATCTCGGGGTGGCCACCTTCGCCGGGCTACGCGCCCCCGCTATCCATGAACAGCGGGGTCTGGATCTGAGTGAGCACGACGAGACCGGCTATCCGGAATTCCCGCAGAACAGCCTGTACAACGCCGAGATGACCCGCCAGGCGGAGGGTGGTCGATGAGTCAGGAATTGCAACGCCGGCGCCGGGCGGTAGTCACAGGATTGACCCCTTACATGAATGAAGCGGTACTCATGGAGGCCGTCAGCCACTGGCAGGAACACTACTCGGAACGTCCACGCTACTCCCTGCAGGGCTTCGTGAGCGATTTGTGCAAACTGTTCGACCTGGGTGAGCGCCGCCATCACATTCACATGAGTCTGGTGCAGGCCATGTCCATGTCCGAACAGGAACTGGCCAGTGATCCGTTGGCCCACAATAGCGAACAGGGTCAACATAGCCACCCATGTACGGCGGCTCTGCAATCTCTGTTAGAGACCCTGTGGGGCAATCTTCCGATTACGGTGGCCTCACAACTACAGCTGGACATGGTGGCGCAACTCAGAGGTCCCAAGGTCACACCGGAAACCCGACTGACCATGGAGCACTGGCTGCAATCGCCGGGTCGCGTTCTCGGTGGCCTGCCCTTGAGCGTGCTTCGCAATCAACTGAATAATGCCTACGTGCTGCTTTGTGAACGGCTCGGCCCGGTGGAAGCAGACCATCAACTGAAGATGGCCTACGACCGTGTCCGTCAAGATCCGTCACTGGCTCCTTCGTTGAAAAAACTGATGTGACACGGGCAAGAAAAACACAAACAGCCCCTGCCCCTGCAGTGCAGATAAGGTACGCTGTAGCCTGATTACTGAATCGGCGCCCTCAAGGATTGAACGACTCCACCGGAGACCCTGGGGCCCATTCATTGCAGTATCCAGGGAATAGCGCAGGGGTAGCCATGAAGCTTCATCACCAGATTTTCATTGCCATGCTGGCCGGGGCCGGCCTGGGCGCCATGACCGGAGAGACCAGTACCCTGTTCGGGGTCTCGGTGCTTGCCGGGTATGATCTGGTTGGCAGTCTCTTCATCAATGCCTTGAAAATGCTGGTGGTGCCGCTAATCGTGACCGCCATCATTTCCGGCATGGTTGGCGTCGGCGGCGGCGACAATCTGGGCCGCATGGGTATCAAGACCGTCCTCTTCTATATGGCCACCTCTCTGGTGGCCATTCTCATCGGCCTTGTGCTGGTCAACCTGCTGACTCCCGGCATCATTGATGGCGAACCCGCCAAGGGGTTGCTCGGGCTGTCGACGGAAACCGATAACGTTCTTGCCAAGATCGAAGGGCGTGGTGCCGGTGATTTCACGGAAATCCTTCGTCAGATGCTGCCTCCGAACCTGATCGCGGCGGCCGCTGAAGGTCAGATGCTGGGGCTGATCATTTTTGCCCTGCTATTCGGTTTCTACCTACGTGTGGAAAAGAGCTCGGGAGGCGAAACCGTCCGGCAAATGATTGATGGCATTTATCAAGTCATGATCAGCATCACCATGCTGATCATACGGTTTACCCCGATCGGGGTATTTGCCCTGATCGCTGCCACGGTGACCCGCACCGGCATGGACGCCATCGAGCCACTGGCCTGGTTCTTCCTCACCGTGATTCTGGCGCTGGTGTTCCATGCCTTTGTGTTTATGCCGGCCTTGATACTGCTGATGGCCAAACGCTCACCAATACGGCACATCCAGGCCATGATGCCCGCCCTGCTTACCGCGTTTTCCTCTGCCAGCTCGGCGGCCACCCTGCCCCTGACCATGGAATGTGTACAAGACCGCTCCGGTGTTTCCCGCAAGACCAGCAGTTTTGTGCTTCCCCTGGGGGCCACGGTCAATATGGACGGTACCGCACTCTATGAATGTGTGGCGGCCATTTTCATTGCCCAGGCCTACGGCATGGATCTGTCGTTTGGCATGCAGTTCATGATTGTGGTTACCGCGCTGCTCACCTCCATTGGCGTGGCCAGCATTCCGGCCGCATCACTGGTGGCTATCACCGTGATTCTGGGCGCGATCGGACTGCCAGCCGAGGCAATCGGCCTGATTTTGGTCACCGACCGGATTCTGGATATGTGTCGCACCGCAGTAAATATTTGGGGGGACAGCGTGGTAACGGTACTGCTGGCGCGCAGCGAAGGGGAAGATCAGGTGCTGAAGCTGCCCGTTAACGAAATGGAAGAACGGGCAGCCAAAGCTGCCCGTGACCATCATCAGGCGGTAAACTGATCGCTGAGATCGTTTTTCAGGCTCACCGCGCTGCTGCAAACCACCGGGACCATCACGGCCAGTGCCAGCAGTGCGGGAAACAGCGTTTCACTCACTTGGGAGAGACCTGCGACCAGAACAATGGCGCAGAACACTGCCGCGACCAGGGCAATAATATCTTTGAAAATCTGCTCGTAAGATGCCATTGGATGACTCCTTTATTCAGGTTGTGAACACATGTTAACTTATCAATCAGCCAAGTCAACACTTGTTCACATTAATTTTTTTCTGCCCCTTTCCGGGGTATCGGAGTCCACTTGAAACACGCCCCTGTCCTGCTGATACATCACGGAGACACGCCCCTTGGTGAGGCCGTGGCGTGGCTGGCGAGCGAGCAGTACCGTATCGCGATCGCCGGCGAGGACAGCTTTACAGGCAATCAGCTGTGTTCACAGCTCCACGCCGAAGGTCGGCAGGCCATGTTTCTGGAAACCCGCCGACATCAGAGTCAGGACCATCGCCGCAATGTGGAGCGTATCCTGCGTCGTTGGCAGCAACTGGATGTGGTGATCAACCTGCCACGCCATATCAGCGTCGGGCCATTTGAAGCCACGTCGGCAAGTCAGTGGGAGTATCAGCTTCAGGCTCAGCTGATGGATACGGTGCACCTCTGCCAGAGCAGCCTGAGCGCACTGCGCCAGCAGGACCGTGGGCGCATTCTTAATGTGATCCTGGAATTTGGTCTGCTTCCCGCCCCCATGACGGCGTGCCAGAGTGCCATGAGTGCGGCCATCAAGGCGCTGAGTGATAGCCTTTATGCGGAACAGCATGAAAATGCCGTCAGCGTCTCTGCCATCGCCATACCCCTGCTGTCAGAATATGACGCACTTGTCGAAGCCAGCGACCCGCTGAGCTCGGCCCGGTTTCAGCGCCGCGCCAGCCAGACCGCCGCATCGCTGGAGGAAGTCTCTGGCGCTATCGTAGACGCCATCCCCAATGATCGCCCCTTACAGATTGCCACGCCGGAAATCCGCAGCCAGTGGCGGCAGAAACGCTGGTTCAGGCGTCGCTGGGAAGACGCCCTCAAGCAGCTGGGCAAGCGCTACCGGTCACACCTGTAGTCTCAGCCACACTCTTCCACGTAACGCAAAGTCTGGCGGTAGTCCCCCGCAAGGGCGTCATCCACCTTGTCCGCAAGCAGGGACACCAGTTTCTTGCCGACAATAGGCACCGAGGAAGACACCTCAACTTCGGTGCACTGCAAGGCATGGGCTTCGCCATCTCGACTCAACACCATTTTCCCTTCAACGTGTACCGGCACATTGCCCAGCTGGAAACGGTAATTGGCCTGATAGCCCTCCTCGCCCGGCAGGGATGTCCAGAGGAATTCCGTCATCAAATCGGCCTGCTCCGGAAGAAACCGGCGGGCAAAGCCGGGTATCTTGTCGGACCTTATCCTGACCGGCTGAAAAATACGTAACAACAGGCCCTTGTCGGTCTCTTCGAAACCCTCAAAGCGGTACCCCTTCACCCGACCCCACTCAAAGCGCTGTTCGAAGAACGCCCGGCTGGTCATGATGTCGTAGAGTTTCTCCACACTGACCGGGTACTCCCGGTCTACTTTTACTTTCATGCTGTCTCCTGACCAGAAGATGCCTGCTGCATCAGCTTGAGCAAAGGCATCAACTGACGTTTCAAATCGGGTAGCGCATTAATGACCACGCGCTGCTTGCCTGCCTGAATCAGCGCCAGCGCCTGCTCGACACCCATTACCGGCGCAGTACCTGCGGCAGACACCTCATCATCATCCCCCACCACGGTACCTGCACCCGCGTCAGCGGCACGGGCCATGTAATCACTGAGCACCTTCTGGATAGCGTCAGGTGAACGGTCATTGCTGCTACCCGGGCTATGTACTGCCACGGTAACAGGCAGCCGTTGCGGCCTGCCGCGGTGCTGGAAAGAGAGTTTCTCGCATACCTTGATAGCCCGCTCCACGAAACGGCGGGCCCCATGGATATCCGCAGAAGGAAGCAGCACGGTGAATTGATCCACTTTAGTCCGTGCCAGCGAATCTTCCTTGCGCACGACACTTTTCAAAAGCTGCGCCAGCTTCATCATTACCATATCCGCACGCCGTTTGCCGAGCTGCAGGAAGAACTGGTTGAACTGGTGAATCTCCAGTTGAACCACGGACAACGGTGTCTGCTGACGGGCAGACAGGGCCAGCTCCTGGCCCAGCCGGTGTTTCAGATAGCGTTGATTCCCCAGTCCCGTCAACGGGTCCATCATGGCCTGACGAGCCAGCGCCTTGCGCTCTTCCTGATAATTCGCATGGGCCCGTGCCCGGGCCAACAGATCCGTTGAATTGAACGGCTTACTGATAAAATCCGTGCCCCCCAGGCTCAGCGCACGGGAGCGGGCCTCATCATCGTTTTCTGCACCAGTGACGATAATCACCGGCAACTTGGCAATGCCCTCATCCGGGTTATTGCGGATCTTTCCCAGCAAGGCATAGCCATCCATTTCCGGCATGGCCAGGTCAGAAAACACCACGCTGTAATCCGGATTCTTCTCGATCATGCTCCAGGCTGCCGCCCCGTCTTCAGCCACATCCACCCGGAATTCCCGGCCAAGCATCTTGTCGGCTGCCAGTCGCATGACTTTGGAATCGTCAACGAACAGCAGCAGCGGTTTCTTTTTGTTATCCATGCTGCCCCATTGAAGTTTTCGCTACAGACAATGCGCCCTTGGGTCCAGGAACCCGCCCACGCGCATAACGATAGAGCCGGGAACGTCGCTGGCAGAAATCCCCCCGCACAATGGCGGGCAAATAGTGCTGGTTGAGCAGATGGCCCGATCGCTCGGACAGGCAATAGACCGTGCCCGCCGTGCTGTCCAGGTGCGCCAGTATCCCCACTTCTGCCAGGTAATCACGCCCATTGGCAAAATGCTCGACATAAGGCACTGGATGGCCGGCAGACAATGTCAGCTGGGGATCAATCTCCAGACTGTCCGCCACCCCGCCAATGCAATAGATTTCCAGTTTGCGCACCAGCTGACGCGTAGCCGGATTGCGCAACAGCTTGCGCACGATATAACTGGCAACAATGGTGCCCTGGGAATGACAGACCAGGACAACCTGGTCCTGCTTTTCCAGGGCATCAATCAGCACATTCAGCGCCGGGCGCGACAGTTTACCGTCCTTGCGCAAGGTGCGAGCCGTAATGGACTCGGCAATATCTCGCAGCAAGCCCCAGGTCGGCGTATGAATCAAGGTAACCGGCCGCTGGAAATGGCGTGCAATTTCGCTGGCATTCAGCAGCGCCACAGCAGGGGCGGTCCCCATCCCATTGATGAAAAACCAGCGCACGTTTTCCCTGGGGCCTGCAGATCGTGGCGGGTGGCAAACCAGAGAGCCCTGGCTAATAGACTCCCGCGTGGCTGGCACGATCAGTTGCAGCAATGACACCAGGGCATCACTGGTACTGGAATAGGAGGACAGGGACAATTCCGAACGGGCTCCGGGCTCTTCGCCCAGTGGCAGGAACAGGCGAGGCAAATCTGCAGCGTGGGACAGCCCCAGCCTCAGATCGCGTCGAATCGCCGAGCGGTTATCCACCACACGACGTAACCACTGTCGGGTACGGTGCCACATGATCGTTCCTGATTAGCCCGCCGGTCACCCATGTCACCAGCACTAAGACGTTAGGCTTACATTACGATTATCGACGCAGATTTACCAGCCTGCCCAGCGGGCATTATGGGAAATTAACTTCTTTTAAATCAGCCGCTTGGCTACATATATTAACAAACCGGCTAAACTTTGAGCGCTTGCAGACAGAAATCATGGGTGTTTCTGCAGAATCTGAGGGAGGGATTGGCGACAATATCGGGCATCGGCAAGCCGAAGATAAAGCTCAATCTCGCTTGTAGAAGCCTGATGCGGCGGCGGAGCGGCATAAAAAAAATCAGGCCCGCAATGCACACATCACGGGCCTGACCAGGAGAGGAAGAGAGTGAATTCAGATGAAGTACATGAGCAGCCATTCGGCAGCCAGTGCCGGCTTCTCTTCACCTTCAATCTCCACATTGAAACCGAACTTGAGCAGCCACTGGCCTTCACGCTTTTCAGTCGCTTCCATCAGGGTGGCCACTGCACGTACCCGCTTGCCCACCTTCACTGGCGCCATGAAGCGCAACTTGTCGAAGCCGTAGTTCATGGCCATTTTCATGCCCTTGGGCTGCAGGAAGCCATCAATGGTGCTCTGCAGGTAAGGCAACAGTGACAGGGTCAGATAACCGTGGGCAATGGTGGATCCAAACGGGGTATTCTTGGCCTGCTCTGGATCCACGTGGATGAACTGATGATCCAGAGTGGCATCGGCAAACGCGTTGATTCGGTCCTGGTCAATTTCAAACCATTCCGATGCACCCAGTTCCTTGCCAACGTACTCGGCCAGTGATGCCGCCTCTACCACTTTCATCTTTGAAGCTCCTCGATGTCATTTCCAATTCAGCTTAGCGAGGAGCCACCACGCTGCACCATGACACTTTGCACTTTGCCAACCATTGGGCTGATGCTTTTGGTCAGTGAACCAGTCGTGCCCCGGACCGGCGGTATCAGAGAGGGGGTTCAGCGCAAAGAAATCGATGGATGCTGCTGGCAACGTCCGCCGGCGACTCCATATGCAAATGGTGACGTCCGGGTAACCGCACCACCTCCACACGGTTAAGCCATTCCAGTCGGTGCTCGAACATGCCGCTGCCACCCATCCCCTGCCCCCCCATAACCAGGCAGACCGGCGCCTCAATGGCGCGGAGGAACCCCTCTACCTGCTGCTCCGTGAGGCGCAATGAAGAGGTGAGTCTGAGCCGGCTGTCGGAGCGCCAGGTCCAGCCACCGGATACCGGCACCACCCCCCGCTCCACCAGTAACGCAGACGCTTCATGACTCAAGCCGCCAAAGCCACGGGTTCGGGCTTCAATAGCATCGGCAATGTCGGCATACACCGGTTTACGCTTGCTGGCGTGGGCATTCATGTCATCCAGGGCCTTGCGTAATGTGGAGGCCACCTCTTCCGGCTGGGTGGTGGGCGGGCCCAGTCCCTCGATAAGTACCAGACGTGACACATATTCCGGGCACGCCGCCGAGAAAAGACAAGCCACCCCTGCCCCCATGGAATGCCCCATCAATGTGAATCGCCCCCAGCCCAGCTGGTCAGCCACCGCCCTGACGTCCCGGACATGATCAACCAGGTGTGTGGCGGCCTCATCCGGGCGATGCTCCGAGTGGCCATGGCCGGAAAAATCCAGCGCCACCAGCGGTCTGCCCAGATGCTCGGCCAGAGGCAAAAAGGAGGCCGCATTATCCAGCCAGCCGTGAAGAGCCAGGATGGGCTCACCCTCTCCTTCCCAGCGCAGTGCAGCCAGGGTTTGCCCATACACCTGAAACTGGATTTCTGTGGGCTTCATCCGCGCCCCCCGTCCGCGAGAAGTAGCTCAAGCAGTTCATCACACAGTGCGCGGGTTTCTTCCGGCTTCTCCAGCGGATACATATGACTGCCCTCGGCGATACGATGAATCATGTGATGACGCCGTGCGATTCGTCGTGCGCTGTGCAGAAAAGGCGACGGAGAATGCTTCCCGGTAACCACCGCCGCCGGAACATTCAATCGGGGCATGCCCGTAGCGGCAGTGGGCGTTTCACGGAAAATAGCCACTTCCGTTTCAGGCCGGAACCGCAACCGCCAGCCATCCTGCCAGGGCTCCAGTCCGGCCTTGAGGTAATCTTTCAGACAACGCGGATCGAAGGCACGGAACAACCCACGGGAGCCAAAATAACTCTCCACCGCCTCCCAGTCGGGCCAGTAATCCAGCCTGCCGCTGCTTTTTCCTGCGGGGGTGACCTTGTCGATCTGCCCCATCATCTTGGCCACGTTGATCATGAAACCATGCACACCGTTCATCATGGGCGGATCAAGCATGACCAGGGCGGAGAACCAGTCAGGGTGCCGCTGAGCGACCAGATACATCAGCACCGATCCCAGTGAGTGGCCGACACCGACAATGGGTTTGGGCAAGGGTGCCAGTTGTGCTTCCAGCTCCTGGCTCAGGCTGCGCCACTGTGCATCCACCGGATAGGCCGGGTCATGGCCAATCCGGTCCACCACATATAACTGATAGCGTGCTTCGAAGGGCGCCAGAAAGGTGTCGTAGCTGTGGCCGGGAATGCCATTGGCATGGGCAAAGGCCAGAACCGGTTTCTCTTCAGGTACTGCAGACATGGTCTCTCCCGAACATAGCAGCAAGCAAAGGAAACATGATAGCCAAGTCCATTCACCCCATACCATGTCTGATAACGCCAGATGCGGGCCTGTCACGGACAAGGGTTCGTGTACAATGCGTTCACCAAGGAGGCGCCATGACCCTGATTTCTTTCAACATCAACGGAATTCGCGCGCGTCTGCACCAGTTGCAGGCCGTAATCGACAAGTACCAACCGGCCCTGATCGGCCTTCAGGAAACCAAGGTCCATGACCCGGAGTTTCCCGAACAGGCGGTTCGCGATATGGGCTACCACCCCTATTACCATGGCCAGAAAGGCCACTACGGCGTGGCCCTTATTACCCGGGAGCCACTGGAATCGGTGACCTGTGGTTTCCCCGGCGATGACGAGGAGGCCCAGCGGCGCATGATCATGGGTACCTTGCGTCACAAGGACGGGTCCACGACCACCGTACTCAACGGTTATTTCCCCCAAGGTGAAAACCGTGAGCACCCCACCAAGTTTCCAGCCAAGAAAAAGTTCTACGAGGACCTTCAGAGCTATCTGGAACAGGCCCACCAACCGGATCAGCAAGTGGTGGTCATGGGCGACTTCAACATCTCTTCCACGGACCTGGACATCGGTATCGGCGAGGCCAACCGCAAACGCTGGCTGCGTGAAGGCAAGACCAGCTTTCTGCCGGAGGAACGTGAGTGGTGGGAACGCCTGACTGGCTGGGGCCTGACGGACACATTCCGCCATCAGAACCCGGACACCGATGATGTTTTTTCTTGGTTTGACTACCGCTCCAAAGGGTTCGAACGGGATCCGCGCCGCGGCCTGCGCATTGACACCCTGCTGGCCACCGCGCCCTTGATGGAAAAGCTTGACCAGACCGGCGTGGATTACGAACTGCGCGCAATGGAAAAGCCTTCCGATCACTGTCCTGTGTGGGCAAGATTCAAGGTATGAAGATAAAGCTGCACCCGGAAAAGCTGAAACCCAATCTGGATAGTCTGGGTTTCCTGGTCGATCTGTTCATGATCACCCTGGTGATTGCCAATCTGGCACTGATCCTGTTCGACTGGCTTTTCCAGGTGCCGCCTTTTGCCCAGTTACTGGCCAACCACACGCCGGCGTTCCACAATTTCTACCGCGACACCATTCACGCCGATTTTCTGTTCTACGACCTCTGCTTTGTGGCGGTCTACCTCACCGAATTTGCCGTGCGCTGGGCCGTAGCAATCGCCCGGGGTACTTACCACCGGTGGTTTTTCTATCCCTTTGCCCACTGGTACGACCTGCTCGGTTGTATCCCGGTGGGCAGTTTCCGCTGGTTACGGATTCTGCGGGTGGTCAACCTGCTGTTCCGCCTGCAACGGATGGGCATCATCGATCTGTCCCAAACCTGGCTGGGCCAGACCCTGATCAAGTACTACAACATTCTGGTGGAAGAAATATCCGACCGGGTTGTTTTGCAGGTACTCAGTGGTGCTCAGCGAGAAGTGGGCGGTGGCAGCCCACTACTGCATCGTATCGAAAAGGATGTGCTGGCACCCCGCCAGGAAAAGCTGGTGGCCTTCGTGGCGGAGCGCATTGCTGCAGCCACTCGCAAGACCCACAGCGAATACCGTGATGAGCTGGCCGGATATTTCGCGCATCTCACCGACGAAGCCATCACCCGTACCCCGGCCGGCAAGCGGCTGGCGGCCATTCCGGTAGCGGGGCCTCGGGCCATCGCCCTGGTTGGTGACGCCGTGCGAGAAACCGGCAGTGCCTTTGTGGATCAGCTGGTAGAGGACCTGTCTTCCCAGGCCAACAGGGCACAGCTGGAACAACTGTTCCACGATGTACTGGATGCCAGCCGTGGGGACGGCGAACAGCTCGATGAACTGTTACGCGATACACTTCTGGATATCCTGGAACAAATCAAGCAGCAGGTGGCCGTTCAGCGCTGGAAGTTGGAAGAACAGGCCCAAGACCCTGATAATAAATACTGATACTATCAAAAAATAACGGTGCCACCCTGAACAACACCTTGCGCACTCAGCGTGCCAGGCTTCATTCAGAGGCTCACTGGTCACAACATCGAAGAACACGACACCAGCAGCGGATTTAGCCATGTCATCCAGCGAACAACTCAACGACGAACCGACACTGCCCGTTTCCCGTGTCCTGATGGTCGACGATACCCCCCAGAACCTGGTTGCCCTGGAAGTCGTGCTGGAGGACCTGGAGTGTGAACTGGACAGTGTGACCAACGGTAACGCGGCCCTGGCCAAACTGCTCAAACATGACTACGCGCTGGTGCTGCTGGATGTGCAAATGCCGGAAATGGACGGTTTTGAAGTGGCCAAGCTGATGCGTTCCAACAAGCGCACCGAGCACGTACCAATCATCTTTGTCACTGCTATTTCCAAAGAAACCCGTTTCGTGCAGGAAGGGTACCGTACCGGTGCCGTGGATTACCTGTTCAAACCCATTGACCCCATGCTGCTACAAAGCAAGGTCAACTTCTTTCTCGGCCTGGATCGCCAGAAGAAACGGCTTGAAGCCAAGGTGGCGCAGGCCCGGCGTTCCGAAGCCGAGATGAAAGCGCTGTACGGGAAAGAATGAACCCTGTAAAACTGCGTTGATAAACAGAACAACGCATAACTGACATCATGGCAATCAGACTACCCGGCTACCGCATTACCGAACGTCTTGGCAAAGGCGGCATGGCCCATGTCTTCCTGGCCACACAGAACTCGTTCGAGCGCCCTGTTGCCATCAAGATTCTCAGCCCCGGGCTTGCCTTGGAGCCTCGCTTCGCTGAGCAATTCATGCGTGAAGCCCGGACCGTCGCCAGCCTCAACCATCCCCATATCGTGCCGGTATATGACGTGGGTGAGTACGAGGGGTATCGCTATCTGACCATGGAGTACGTGACCGGGGGCAGCCTCAAGGAGCGTATCCGCAATGGCATGAGTGAAGCCGACGCGGAAACTGTGCTTCGGCAGTTGGCCAGTGCCCTGCATTATGCCGGCGAGCATCACTTCATCCACCGGGACGTCAAACCGGACAATGTAATGTTCCGGGCCGATGGCTCTGCCCTGCTGATGGATTTCGGCATTGCCTCCAGCATGATTAACGATTCCGGCCTGGGCAAAGGCAAGCAGATGGGCACACCAAAGTACATGAGCCCTGAGCAACATCGAAACCAGCCGCTGACCCCGCAGTCAGACCTGTATTCTCTGGGTTGCGTGTTCTACGAAATGCTCACCGGGGAGGCGCCTTTCAAAGGCAAGGATGTGAGCGCCATGGCCAACGCCCATCTGCGCGAGCCAATCCCCCTTCTGCCAGTCAAACAACGCCATTACCAGCCTCTCCTCCGCGCCCTGCTCGCCAAAGACCCCGCGGATCGCCCGGAAAACGGTAATGCCGCTGTCACCCTGCTGGAAGGACTGGAATCGCCGGATCATTACCACAAGGCCCGCTCTGCCTACCGCCCACAGCAACAAGGCCCGGCCACAGCGTTGGCACCACGCCTGCGACTCAAGGAAGTGCCACTGGGGCTGAGCTGGCGCGGCAAGCTGTATCAATACGATGTGTATCTGGTCGCCGATGACTTTGAGCAATTCCAGGGACACTTTCCGGTACTGCGCTCCGCACTGCTGGACTGGCACTCACAGCGAGGCAGTCGCTGTAAGGGTGTGTCCATTAAAGCCACGCTGCACCCCTGGATATCGGGCCGGGTTAAACAATATCTGCGCGATTTAAGGCGCATTGAAGGGCTGGAATACCTCAACCGCATTCCCATCTCGGTAAACCTGGTGGCCGCCGACGGCGAACCCATTGAGCAACTGCTCATGGAACCGGAAAAAACGACCAAGGCAGAAACGCCAGACGACTAGCAGGTTTCGCGTGTTGCAGGTTGCGTAGAGCCTGTTGCACCCGCATCGCGCGCAAAAAAAAGCACTAGCCGAAGCCAGTGCTTTCAATCTGCCTGAATCACGATGCAAGGAGTCATCGTATCCCCCCTCAGGGAGCTGATGGCGCCGTCAGGAGTCTGCCATGCGTTCAAGCGCCATCGAGTTCAAGATAGGACAGCCCCACAGCCATTGCCCAGCGGCAAACGGCGAACGGTAGGATTCTGTTTCCGGGGGGTAGGTTTTCGCCGACTAGCGGCCTGCGGCACTTTCGCCGGGGCTACGAAGCCATAGCAAGCGGGCGCCGGCAGCGGCGGCCACATCCACATCCAGACTGGCCACCGTACCCACGTTATAGCCGATACGGTCGGTAGTACCGGTCCAGACCGCGGTAAGCTGGGCCACCAGCGGCATATGGCTGACCAGTACGCTATTGTCGGCCACCGGGTTTCGCATTAGCCACTCAAGCAACACCAGCGGTGAAGCATCCGGCACCAGCGCGTCGCATTCCACCCGCTTGAGTCCACCATAGACCTGGTCGATACAATCTGCGGTTTGCTGGGCGCGCAAATAGGGGCTGACCACCAGTGCCGAGAGCATGACGCCACTGTCTTTCAGTGTCTGCCAATGGGCCAGCAACGCCTCACGGCCCCGCTCAGTCAATGGACGAAGGGCATCCGTGGGAGCCGTCCCGACGGCTTCGCCATGCCGACTGATGTAGACCTTCATGCGCTGACTCCCAACTGGAATTCCACGTCATGTTTGTATTCGCCACTCATCAACTGATGAATAACGATTTCCAGCGGTTGCTGGTGGTACACCACCTGATAGAGCGCAGTGGCCAGTGGCATGTAGACATCCAACTCGGCAGCCTTGTCGGCCACCAGCTTAATGGTATTGATCCCTTCTGCTGTCTGGCCGAGGGTCTCTACCGCTTCTTCCAGCGTCTTGCCCTGCCCCAGCTGGAAACCCACCTGGTAGTTTCGTGACAAACTGGAAGTACAGGTGGCAATAAGATCGCCAACTCCCGACAAGCCCAGAAAGGTCATGGGGTTGGCCCCCAGCTCCACGGCAAAGCGGCTCATTTCCGCCAGAGCCCGGGTAATCAGGAAGCTGCGGCTGTTCTCACCCACGCCGATGGCGGCTGCCATGCCGGACGCTACCGCGTAGATATTCTTCAAAGCACCGCCCAGCTCCACACCGTAGATATCCGGGTTGTCATAGACCCGGAAGTAGTCGCAACTGAGCGCCGTCTGTACCGTCTGACACAGTTCGCTGTCGGCGCTGGCAATCACGGTACCGGTGAACTTCTGCTCCACGATTTCCTTGGCCAGATTCGGGCCGCTGAGCACACCGATACGGGTATGGGGCCAGTACTGATGCAACAGTTCACTCATCAGCAGGAACCCGTCCGCATAGATCCCTTTGGTGCAGCTGATCACCAAAGTTCCTTCCGGCACCCATTCACGGGCTTGCGACAGTACGTCGGCAAACGCCTTGCTGGGAATGGCAACGAAGACCATGGTGGCATCTGCCAGGGCATCTTCCAGACTGTCTGTGGCGTTGACCCCCTCGGGCAATTCCTTACCCGGCATATAACGGCTGTTTTCCCGGTCAAGATTGATCGCGGCAGCGGTTTCCGGGTCCCGCACCCAAAGATTCACCCCATGACCATTGGCAGCCAGAATGCTGGCCATGGCCGTCCCGAAGCTACCGCCACCAAGAATGGCGGCATTGTATGTCTGCTCCGACATAAGAACGCCTTATTTACTGCTTTTGGGCATCATAAAGCAGTTAACAGTGAATAGTGAACCGTTAACAGCTTCCTGTATTTTTTCCTTTCGAATAACGAATGAGGCCGCACCCAAGCCCGGGCGCGGCCTCAAATCGCGACTCAGATGCAAGCCTGATTCGCGCAGCTGTTCACTGTTAACTGTTAATTGTTCACTGCAGTGACAAGCATCTGATGCATGCGTCGTGCCGTAGCCGCAGGATCTTTCGGCAGCTGCCCCTCAGCCAGCATGGCCTGGTCCAGCAGCAGAAACGCCAGATCATTGAACTTGTCACCTTCCTCAACGCTATCCAATGCGCGAAGCAGATCATGGTCCAGGTTCACTTCCAGTACCGGCTTGTTCTCCGGTACCGGCTGGCCGGCGGCTTCCAGCATGCGGCGCATCTGTGGGCCGAGCTGGTCTTCGGCAAGCACCAGGCAACTCGGCGAGTCGACCAGTCGCCCAGTTGCACGTACATTTTCCACATGCTCGCCCAGGCTCGCCTTGAGGCGACCAACCAGTGGGTTATCCTGATCCTCCCGGGTGGTCTCATCCAGATCCAGTTCACCACGGGCAGCATTGACCAGCTGCACGTCCTTGTAGCTGTCCAGGTAACTGATCATCCACTCGTCAACCGGATCACTGAGCAGAAGTACCTCGATGCCCTTCTTGCGGAATACTTCAAGGTGCGGGCTCTGACGTGCGGCAGAAGCGGTATCGGCCAACAGATAATAGATCTTGTCCTGCTCGGCCGGCTTTCGCTCCAGATACTCATCAAGGCTGGTGAGTCCGCTTTCCTCGCGGCTGCTGGCAAATCGTAACAGTGCCGCAATGGCATCACGGTTGTCCGGGTCTTCGCCAATCCCCTCCTTCAACACCTGGCCGAACTGCGCCCAGAAGGTGGCATACTGCTCCTGATCATTGCCGAGCTTTTTCAGCATCTGCAGGACACGCTTGGTCAACGCTGCGCGGATCTTTTTCACTGGCCCGTAATCCTGCAGTAACTCGCGACTCACATTGAGTGGCAGATTGGGCGCATCGACTACCCCCTTGATGAAGCGCAGGTACTGGGGCAGGAATTGTTCAGCATCATCCATGATGAAGACACGCTGTACATACAGTTTCAGTCCCCGGCTGGCATCACGGTGATAAAGGTCAAAGGGCGCCTGGGCAGGGATGTACAGCAGGCTGGTGTACTCCAGCTTGCCTTCTACCTTGTTGTGGCTCCAGGTCAGGGCATCCTGAAAATCATGGCTGATATGCTTGTAGAAGCCCTGATATTCTTCATCGCTGATATCCGCTTTCGGGCGCTGCCAGAGAGCCGTGGCAGAGTTCAGGGTCTCTTCACTGGCGTCCTGGTCCCCTTCCGCCGGAGTCAACAGACGAATGGGAAACGCCACATGGTCTGAGTACTGATTAACCACCTGGCGCAGCTTGAACGGATCCAGGAATTCCTGCGCATCCTCGCGAAGATGCAGGATTACGGATGTACCGGGTTGATCACGCTGCACCGGCTCCACCGTGAACTCACCCTTGCCGTCACTTTCCCAACGGACTCCACCGCTGTCATCAGCCCCGGCCTTTCGGGTTTCAACGGTGACCTTGTCCGCCACAATGAAAGCAGAATAGAAGCCCACACCGAACTGGCCGATAAGCTGGGAATCCTGTTTCTGATCACCACTCAGGGACGCGAGAAACTTCTCTGTGCCGGACCGGGCAATAGTGCCAAGGTTCTCGATCACGTCAGCCTCGTCCATACCGATACCATTATCGGTAATAGCCAGCGTACCCGCTTCCTTGTCCACACTGAGAGAAATGGCAGGCTCCCCTGCCGCCTCAGCCAGACCCGGATTATCCAGCGCACTGAACCGCAGTTTGTCACAGGCGTCCGAGGCGTTGGAAATCAGCTCGCGCAGAAAGATCTCACGATTGCTGTACAACGAGTGAATCATCAGGTGTAACAAGCGGGATACTTCTGCCTGAAAACCATGGGTTTGTTTTTCTGTAGACACAACATGCTCCTGCATCAGTCATTGCTGCGCTAGAGATAGGGTTGGTCAGTTTTTTTTCAAGTCAGAAAAAGCAGGCAGGCGTCCAAAAAAGTTGGTGCATCACTGAATTACGCGAAATCCACTCCCGGGGCTTCCTGCTTATTGAGCCTCTGTGCTTTCATGCCAGACGGTCGACGCCGGATGCCTGACGCTTGAAAAGAATGCACATGGCAAGGCAGCCCAGAACCTTAACGGCTGCCCGCCCCAATGAAAGGCTCGCATGAAGAACAGTATCCAGAAGCACTGTCGAATGACGCAACCCGTGTTGTGATAACAGCGTCAGGCGTCTGGCGACCATTGTGCTGGATTAAGGTGGGGCATTCTTCCGGTGGACTCTTCCCGCTAATCCGCGCTGAACCAAACATTCAGGCGCCAAGATGTGAAAGTGCAGATGTCAGGTCGGGATAACGAAACACGAAACCCTGCTGCTCCAGCCGCCTGGGATAAACACGTTGACCACCGAGCAGCATGGCGGACATCTCACCCAGCCCAGCCTTGAGGAAAACGGAAGGCACCTTGAGAATGGCAGGACGGTGCAGTTGCCGACACAAGGAATGGTGAAATTCCCGCTGGGTTACCGGTGCCGGTGCACAGGCGTTGAACACACCTTC